>DATMMV010000152.1:0-89994 GCA_035569635.1 Bacteroidia bacterium
AAAGCGGTGTAGGTAAAGACCTTGAAAGCGGGAAGGTTTATTTCGGCAGCCCCGCAGCCGAGGCCCGGGAAAAATTCAAGGAACTCGCCTATCTGAAAAAACTGCCCTCTTTTATTGAACATATCAAAAATAATACTTAACGGAGATGTGTGTATATCTTATCGATTTATAGTTATTTATAGAGAGATTTTTTGTATATTTGAAGGTTGTGATAACCCGAAAATACATACTTTTCCTGGTTTTGTTAATTTGTTTAAGCGGCGTTGGCTTTTCGCAAAGTCGGACACGTTACCGTTACGAACTTTTGGGAGGCATGGGCCCTACTAATTTTTTAGGCGAGCTTGGCGGCGCTAATCATATAGGAACTCATTTTTTACGGGATTTTGATTTTAACTCTACCCGTTTTTGCCTTAATGGCGGATTACGTTATAAAAACAACCCTTATTTTGGTTTTAAAGGCATACTTAGTTTTGCCATGTTATCGGGCAGTGATGCCCTTACCCAAGAAGTATACCGGCATAACCGTAATTTAAGTTTTCGTTCACCGATAGTTGAATTAACTGCTCAAGCAGAATATTATTTTTTACGTGAGAAATCAAAAAACCTGTATAAAATCAGCGGTATTAATAAAAAGAAAAAAATTAAAAACCTTACCGCCTATATTTTTGCGGGCTTTGGTTTTTTTTACTACTCGCCTCATGCAAAATATAAAGGCACCTGGTATAATTTAAGAAGCCTGCATACCGAAGGGCAAGGGCTCCCTGGAGGGCCTAAACAATATTCAAATTTCAGTATTTGTATTCCAATCGGTATGGGAGTACGGTATGCTCTGAGTAAAAAATGGAGTATCGGAGCAGAGCTTTCTTTCAGAAAAACATTTACCGATTACATAGATGATGTCAGCGGAAGATATTATGATAAAGCAAAACTGGCTGCGGCCTACGGAAATGTTTCGGCAGCTCTGTCTGACCCAAGCCTGAATGATGTGAAAAATGCCACCATGCCCAATGCAGATGGAACCGGGGCACAGCGTGGTGACCCCAAATACAAAGACGCCTATATGTTTTTTACAATTAATATAGGTTACAAGTTTACCCAACGTGGCCGTACCCGTGCGAAATTCTGATTTGGTAGTAAAGCAACCTGTATCTGCGCAGGATTTCGAAATTTATTTTATCCTACGCCACGAAGTATTACGTAAACCCTGGAACCAACCGTTGGGTTCGGAACGCGACACGGATGAGAAAACATCCGTTCACGCTTTCATTAAAGAAAATAACAAAGCCCTTGCGGTAGCACGATTGCAGTTTTTGGATAAAAATACATCCCAGGTGCGTTACATGGCTGTTGACCCGAATCAGCAAGGAAGAGGTTTGGGTAAAATGGTGCTGGAGTATCTTGAAAAAAAATCGGCCGAAGCAGGCAGAAAAAAAGTGGTGTTACATGCCAGGGAAAACGCCCTGAAATTTTATGAAAGATGCGGTTACACGATAGTTGAAAAATCGCACTTACTATGGGGAAAGATTCAGCATTGGCTGATGGAGAAAGAACTTGATTGATTTTGTATTAAGCGTGAGGGATTGTAGCGGAAAGCCCGGCCCGCCGTAATGAATAATAAAAGAAAATTTAAGATGCGGGGCACGCCCAACTCATATAACCCGAACTGTTTACAAATAAAAAAGCCCTGCATAACAGGGCTTTTACATTTACCGGGACCGTGATGGGGCTCGAACCCACGACCCTCAGAACCACAATCTGATGCTCTAACCAACTGAGCTACACAGTCCGTAAATTGGAGTGCAAAGATAAAATTATTATCATTACAAAAAAAAGCTTTGTTTTAATGATGCCGTTTTCCGAAAAAATAAAATTAAACCTCTTTAAAATCATAGGTAAAGCCTATAAGAAAAGGCTTTTCAGAGGAACTTATAACAATGCGGAATTGCGATTGTTGAGTCGGATTTTAGAACAAAGAAAATTATTCTTTATAGATGTGGGTGCCAATAAAGGCGAGTTTATTTATGTGGCGGAAAATGTTTTACCTGCACGGAAAATTTGCGCTTTTGAGCCCCTGCCCTATTTTTCTGAAAAATTGAAAGTGCTTTTTAAAGATATACAGGTTTTTAATTTTGCTTTATCGGATAAAAGCTCCGCTACCACGCTGTATGTACCTGTAAAAAACGATATTCCGGATGATTCGTTGTCATCGGTAAACCAACCGGAAACGGGCGATTATATTACTTATGACATAAATCTTAAAACACTTGATGAGGTTACACAGGAAAAAAATTTAAACGAAGCCGCATTTTTAAAAATTGATGTGGAGGGGCATGAATTTTCGGTACTGAAAGGAGGAGAGCAGTTTATTAAAAATTTTGTGCAAATAATGCTGGTTGAAATAGAAGAACGTCATCATAAAGGAAAAACTTTGACAGAGATGATTATCGAAATTGAAAACAGCGGTTTTGTTTGTTATTACCTGCACCCGCAAAAACAGCAGTTAATGCGTTTTTCGGAAAACCCTGAGATTTATCAGAAAAAAGAAGACCTGAATACAGCCAAATACATAAATAATTTTTGGTTCTTTGCAAAACAAATACAGCCCGAAAGCGTTGTAGCCTCACTTAACCAAAGTATTTTTTGAAACAGAAGAAAGCCATAGTTTTTTTTTCGGCCGGATTGGGCGATGCTTTATTGCTTGTTCCCTTAGTGAAACGCTTAAAAAAACAAGGTTATAAGGTTAGCGGATTGTTTAACTCCGGAATGCCTTGCAAGGAATTAATGGAAAATACCGGCTTGTTGGATGAAATTATTTCTTCTGAAAATAAAATGGAACAGGCAGTTGTTTCTTTGAAAAAGGCGGCGCGTTATGACCTGGCCGTTATAAATTACTTTGCAGCGAACCGGAAAAATTTATTGACAGCTGCGGTATTGGCAAAACAAATTTTCACTAACCGGAAAATTAATCCGACGCTGGAAAAAAGCTTTGCTTCTAAAATAAAATATGTTGAGCCCGTAAAAAATTTACACGACGCGGAGCAAAATCTTTTGTTAATAGATGAAAGAAATTTTACTTTAAAGGATTTGGAAATTCCTGTACTGAAAAATCCTGATTTTAAATTACCGAAAGAGTATGTTGTTTTACAGATAAGCTCGGGCAATGCGGTTGTGGCTTACAAAGACTGGCCTTTTAAAAATTGGGCAGAGTTTTTGAAATTGTTTTTTGAAAAAAATCCGAATAAACAAATTGTCCTTACAGGAAATAAAATAGATATTGAAAATGCCGCGAAACTTACCAAAGAGTTTGGCGAAAAAATAATTTCTTTAGCCGGAAAAACAAGCATCACACAGGCAATGCAGGTTTTATCAAACACAAAATTATTTATTGGCTCAGACGGAGGTTTGATGCATCTTGCTGTTGCTTTTAGTAAACCTACTTTTACCGTTTGGGGGCCGAGCAGCGAAAAACTGTACGGATATGAGCAATTCAGTTCTTCTTTACACAAATGCGTTCGTTTAAATTTAGGTTGCTTTCCCTGCAGCGCATGGATAAACTCTAATTCAACAAAAGCAAAGGAACCGGAGTCATGTCCCGACCATGTCTGCATGAAACAATTAGGCGCAAATGAAGTGTTTATGCAATTTACCAAATACGTATCTTCGCTTCCTGCCCATGTTTGGTAAAATCATACAAACTATTTTCTCCAAAGGAATTATTTCCATTATTAATTTTTTAATGGTCGTGCTGACTGCGCAATACCTGGGCGCAGGCGGGCGCGGAGAAATAAGTATGTTGTTTTTAAACATCACCGTTATTTTATTGTTTAACGATATCATCGGCGGAAGTTCTTTGGTGTACTTAACGTCTAAAAGAAATCCATACACTTTATTTCTTCCGGCAATGGCGGTTGGGCTATTTACAGGAATCGTGTTTCCATTTCTTTTTAACCTGCATTTTAATTTTCCGAAAACCGAGCTGGTTTATTTTCTTTTACTTACGCTGCTTTCTAACTTCAGCAGTATTTGTAATTATTTTTTAAATGGGTTCGAAAAAATAAAACAAAACAATATTGCTAATATTTTGCAGAGTGTTGTTACCGTAGCAAGCCTTGCACTGCAACTATTGGTACTGAAAGATTTTTCGGTGTACTCCTACTACCGTGCATTGGGACTTGGCTATCTTACAAATTTATTAATCAGTGCCTGGGGATTGAGAGGTCTGTTTAAACCGGTTTCTTTTTCATGGAAGGAATCGATCAGGGTAATCGCGTCATATGGATTAATCGGGCAAGCTGGAAATATTTTTCAGTTATTGAATTATCGGTTCTGCTATTACGTGTTAGACGGAATGAACGATGAACACAGCAAACAAAATGTAGGTGTATTTTCAACTGCCGCGTCGGTAAGCGAAGCTGTTTGGGTTATTATGAACGGAATTGCCATGGTGCAATATGCCACACTCTCTAACCGCAACAATCCGCAATTAGCCATAAATATTACACTGAAGCTTTCTAAAATAAGCTTTGCTTTATCGGTCTTTGCTTTGCTTGTCTTAAATATTTTACCGGTAGAAGTATTCACTTTTTTATTCGGCCCTGATTTTGCGGAAATGAAAAATTATTGCCTTTTACTTTCTCCCGGAATCGCAACGGCGGGACTTACCGGAATTTATTCGCATTATTTTGCCGCAAGGGGCGATATGAAAACAAGTGCTTCGGGCGCTTTGGTGGGGTTGATTATTACATTTGGCTGCTCTGTGTTTTTTATTCCGGTTTACGGAGCCAAAGGCGCGGCGCTTACAAATTGCGCTTCCTACATTGCCTCTTCGGTATTTTTAATTGCCATGTTTAAAATACAAAGCAAAACTTCTTTGTACAGCATGTTTTTTAGCTGGAAAAATTTGTTTCCTTTAACCGGTAAATCATAATCCTGTGTGCGGCATCGGCGGAATAATTAATCTGGAAAACAAAAACATTAATTTGGGGGATGGAGCACACATTCTCAGTAAAAAATTGCGTCATCGGGGTCCGGATGATGAAGGTTTTTTATTTTTTTCAAATGAAAAAACTGCCTGTGCATTCGGAGACGATACTCAGAAAGAATCAATCGGCAATACGTTTAATTTTTCAGGTAAAATTCCGCTGACAGACGCCGGGCAAGAATTTACCGGAGTTTTTATGCACCGCCGGCTGGCAATTATTGATACGGGCGCAAGCGGGCATCAGCCTATGTGCAGTGCCGATGAAAAATTATGGGTTACTTACAACGGAGAGATTTATAATTACATCGAATTACGAAGTGAATTAGAAAAATCAGGTTATAAATTCCGCACACATAGTGACACAGAAGTATTACTGAACGCCTATCAGCATTGGGGTATTGATTGCCTGCAGAAATTAAACGGCATGTTTGCTTTTGCCTTGTGGGATAAAGAAAATAAAAAACTTTTTTGCGCGCGTGATCGCAGCGGCGTAAAACCATTTTACTATTATTTTAAAAACGGTTTGTTTTGTTTTGCTTCTGAGCTGAAGGCGCTTAAAGCTTTACCCTTTGTGGAAACCGGTTTAAATGAAAGAGCCGTGAATCATTATTTATTACACGACGCGCTTGAATACGAGCCCGAAGGGTTTTTAAAAAACGTTTTTGAATTATTTCCCTCGCATTATTTACAATTTGATTTACAAAACCCTGAAATCAAACAGGTAAAATATTTCGAGATTATCTGCAATAAAGGTTTTGTTCCTTTCAACGAAAATTCTTTTGCGGAAAGTTGCGCTCAAACAAAGCAATTAATTAATAATGCAATCATTAAACGTTTACGTTCGGATGTAGCAGTTGGATGTTGCTTAAGCGGCGGTATTGACAGTTCGGTAATATCGGGTGTGATAGCAGGACACAATAAAAATTTCAATGCTTTTACCGCTACTTTTCCGGGCGAAGAAATCGATGAGAGTAAATATGCACGCGAAGTAGCAGAATTTACAAAGGCCACCTGGCATACGGTTACTCCCGGTGAAAATGAATTACTCGATGATTACGAAAAAATGGTTTACGCGCTCGATATTCCTATATGGAGTACCAGTACCTACGCGCAATTCCGTGTGATGCAATTGGCAAAAGAAAAAAACATTAAAGTTGTTTTAGACGGACAGGGAGGCGATGAACTTTTTGCAGGTTATCCGCATTACTATACTACCTTCATAAATGAATTACTCGGCAAAAAACAATTTAAGCGGGCCGCTTCTGAAATAAAAAGTTTCGGGAATAATTTCTGGCTTTTGTATACAAAAGAAAACGCGAAAAGAAAATTGCATTACAATGCCAATAAAAAATACCTCAACAAAGAATTTGTAAGCGCGCACGACGCTCCCGCGGAGATGAGTACAAAATTCAATTCACTGAATGAACATTTGCAATACGATTTTTTCGGCGGACGGCTTAAAACTTATTTGCGTTGCGAAGACCGTTGCAGCATGCACCATTCGGTTGAGTCGCGTACACCTTTTGCGGACGATACGTTACTTATTGAAAATGCATTCAAAACTTCCTCATCATTTAAAATAAAAAACGGAAACACTAAGTTTATTCTGCGCGAGAGTATGAAAGAGTTTTTACCTGATGCAATTTATAACCGCAATGATAAAATGGGTTTTGTTACCCCGCATAACAAATGGTTGGGCATTTTACTCGGTAAATATCCCGAAATAAACAATGAAGGTCTTTTAAAAAATTACTTTACTAACCAGTTTTTAGAAAGACTCAACCACTTACCAAATAAAACCAACCACTTACCAAAGGGTGTATACGGAAAAGAAGAAAATCTTAGCTTCAAAGCGCTCACATTATCAGTATGGTACAAATCCTTTTATTGTTAATTCGCTTGTAATCAATATTTTAATATTTTTTTAATGCACTTTTTATAAGTTAAAACAATAACTATATTTGTTCAATTACTTATGTTTAACTCTTAAAACAAACACAATGAAAAAAAACTTACTCATTGCTGCGGCTTTAGTAGTTTGTGCGACAGGTGTTGCCCAAACACAAAGACAGGCGGCTATCAACAGACCGATTAAACAATCGGATCATAATCACAATATAGAGAGTGATGCCTTCCCGGTTGCAGGCACAAAAGCTATTGCAGGACCAAGATCAAGATCAATTTCTCACGGCAATACTTCTTCCGTTTGTACTCCTGTAAAATTTACCTCTGCTGTTAATGCGTTTGCAGTAGGCGGTGGTCTTACTACATATATGCAAAATTGTTTATCTTATAACAAAGATTTAAATACGGTTTTATGGACTTCCCGTATATCAGCTGACTGGGCTTTCTCGGGCAAAACTACCGGTGCTATACAGGCTACCTGGGCAAATGTAAATACACTTGCTTGGGATTCTATGATTATTTACAGGGATTCAGCAAACGTACACGCTGGACGTTACCCAGGTGGTGTACTTTTTAATCCAACCGGCAACACAGTCATTTCAGGTGCTCAGATGGTTGGATCAGGTCCTATAACAAGTAACGGAACTCCGGCATGGGTAGGAGAATGGTATGCTAACCGTCAACCAAGCGGCTCTTACCATAGCACAAACATTCCAAATATGACGAATTTTGCCAGTACAGGCAAGGCTCCGTTCGGTACAGTTGGAAACTCTTTTACCAATAATGGTTTCTTCAATGTTGATATGTTACAAGCCGGCCAGAATGTTTGGGTTAGTGGTGCAATGTATGATTATGCATCTAACGCAAATGCTAAAGGCGCTATTTTTGGTAAAGGTTCTTATTCAAGTGGTACTTTTACCTGGAGCGCTGACTCCGTTGTTCCGGGCTTTTTATCTAATGCAGGTGGTTTAATGAGTGATGCAGAGGGTGCGCGCTTTGCATTTGATGCTACCGGACAAATCGGTTACCGTGTATTTAACGGGCGTTTATCAACTACCTACAATAATTCTGCAGATTCTACTATGATGCCGATTGTTTATAAAACTACGAATGGTGGTAATACATGGACCCTGGTTTTAGCCGGTTATGACTGGAGTTGCCAACATCCTGAATTATTAAAATACGTAGGTGCACTTTTAACAACACCTGCAAGGCATATTACTCCTAATTTGCAACATGGAATTGACTTAACGGTTGACGCCAATGGTGTATTACATTATGTTACTACTTTAACAATGCCTTTTAAAGATGGTAAATATGTTGGTGGTGGATTTGATTCTTTACAATATACCTATACCTACAGATGGAACTATAAGACCAATTACCCGATTATTTGGGACTTAATGACTGATGGTTCTCCAACTTATGGATGGAAAACGATGATGGTTGATTCAATTATTACTGCATATGTGGGGGCCAATCCTGCAACTGATACCACAGCAGCTTTCAGCGCGTGGCAAAATACTTCTACTTTCCTTGATTATGGCGCGCACCTGACTGTAAGCCGCTCTACAGACGGAAAGGTTGTGTTTTACGGATGGGGCGATTCTGACCCGACTGTTACAGGCACTCCTTTTAACACACAACCTGATATGATTATGAAAGCTTATGATGTAACTACGAATAAAACCAGTGCCGTAATTAACGTTACTAATGGTATAGGTACGTGTTTCTTCTCTTATTTGTCAGATATATCTTATTACGACGGCGGTACAAGCAGTTGGGTAGTGCCTTTTGTTTACACAGTAGGCCGCACGACAGCAACTCCGGGTGTTTATATTGGTACTAACCCTGTAGATTTTTATTATGGAAAATGCGCGTCTTTTAACAGCACAAATGTTAACATTCCCGCTATTGTTCATCTTCAACAGCCTCCATGTTTTATTGGTATAAAAACAAATAACAATTTCTTTAATTCTGTTAATGTTTATCCTAACCCGTTCAGTAACTCAACCAATATTGTGGTTAACCTGAATGAGGCTAAAGCAATTAACATCAATGTATTTGATGCAATAGGTAACGTAGTGTTTACCAGGAAAACAAATGGTAACATTGGTGAAAATACCATTGTGTTTGATGGCTCTTCTTTAACTGCCGGTGTGTACTACTATACTGTGACTGCTGGATATGAGAAAGTTACAAAGAAAATGATTATCCAAAAATAATCTTTTTGAGTTTGTTTATACCTTTGTAAAAGGGTCAGAAAATCCCTCCGGTAACGGGGGGATTTTTTTGTTTATCCCTCCTAAAAGCCGTTTATACCGTTTAACAAAAAAAGCTTTTTGCGTGTAAAAACTATTCCTATATTTGCCGCAATCTTAATGTTAAACTAAATAAAAAAACAATGAAAAAAACCTTACTAATCGGTGCTGCTATTGCGGTTGGTTTTTCTGCATTTGCGCAGAACAATCGTCAGGCGGCAAACCTGAACAACAAGACTTTAAACAAAAGTTTAAATGTTGTTGATACTGATGTGTTCCCTACATCAGGAACAAGAAAAATGAATGGCTTTGGTTCACACAAATCAAGTGCTGTTTGTACTCCACTTCGTTGGTCAAGTGCACCAAACTGTTTAACAATTGGCGGTGGTGTTACTACTTACAAACAAGGTTGCTTAACTTATAACAAAGACCTGAACACTTATTTATGGACTCACCGTCGTTCTGCTTCATGGGCTGTTACAGCCCCAATGGGTTCCGGTTCTATCCAGTCAGATTGGATTAACGCTACTACTTTGGCAAAAGATTCAACTATCATTTATTATGATCAACCGGCTACACAGCCCGGTCGTTATCCAACGGGTGCTATTTATAATCCGGCTGGTAACGTGAATATAGCAAACGCTTTTGTCGCTGCTACAGGCCCTTGCTTAATTGGAAATTCTGCATTTACCGGTCTTTGGTATAATACCCGTCAATTAACAGGAACTGCAGCTGACCAAACGTTACCTGCACTTGACACAAAGTATACTGCCTCTCCTTCAGTGCCTTTCGGAAGTACTATTTTTCTGAATGTTGACATGCAGCAAGTTGGTACAAAAATATGGGTTGGTGGCGAAGCTGCTGATACAACTAAAAGTACTGCTACTGACCACAATGCTACCCGTGGGGCTATTATAGGTAAATGTGATTTTACAGGTGCTCCGACATGGTCGCATGATTCAATAATACCAGGTTACAAATATGATGGTGGTGTAGGCAGACTTGGTTATTCATCCGATATTAATGGTTCTTCACGTATTGCTTTCTTTGGTCAAACTGGTTACATTGTTGAATACGGTCGTTTAGCTACTAATTATAACAACAGTGCTGACTCAATGTTAGCTCCTATCGTTTATAAATCTACTAATGGCGGTACTACCTGGACTCGTGTATTAGATGGTTACGACTGGCGTTGCAAACATCCTGAGTTAATGAAAAATGTAGGTACTTTATTGGCTACTAAACCAAAACATTTTACTTTAAACTTTAAACACGGTATTGACGTAACGGTTGACGCTAACGGTAAGCTTCACTTAGTTGCTACAATGGTTAACATGCTTCAGGATGGTCATTATACCGATTCTGCAGGAGTTTATTCTTTAACTTATACCCATTCTTACAAAGCCGGTTCACGCCCGATTATTTGGGATTTAATGACTGACGGTACGGATTGGAAAACTATGGAGGTTGACTCTATCAATACTTCTTACGTAGGTGGCACTCCTTCAGCAGATACAACTGCTGCTGCTAATCCTATTTCTGTTGCAGGTGGCGGTACTTTCTATCCTTACGGTGCACGTGTTCAGGTTAGCCGTTCTACAGATGGTACTAAACTTTTCTATTCATGGGCAGATTCAGACCCATCTGTTACCGGCACTTTATATAACAGCCAGCCTGATTTATACCAAAAAGCTTATGATGTAACTTCTAATAAATTATCTATTTCTTCAAACATTACTAATGGTGTAGGTACTTGCTTCTTCCACATTTTAGCGGACGTTGCTTATTTTGACGGAACAAAACATCACGCTCCGATGGTGTACACACTCCCACGTACTGTCCTGTCTGCAGGTGTTTATGATGGTAATAGTATATCTGACCATTATTATGTTGATTGTGCAGGTTACGGTGCAGCAGATTACGCGATTCCTGCAATATGGAATCCGGAAAACACTACCTATTGCATGATAGGTATCCAATCTCATAACAATTTCTTTAACTCTGTTAATGCTTACCCTAACCCGTCTTTCGGTACTACTAACATTGTAGTTAACCTGAACGAGTCAAAAGCTATCAACATTAACGTGTTTGATGCTATCGGTAATGTTGTTTACACTAAAAGAGTTAACGGTAACGTTGGCGAGAATACCATAGTATTTGACGGTACTTCTTTAACTGCAGGTGTTTACTACTATACTGTAACTGCAGGTTACGAAAAAGTTACCAAGAAATTGGTTATCCAAAAATAATCTTTTATCTGCTGTAGCTTTTAGCGATGGCAGATGTTTTTGAGTATCTCAAAAAAGACCCCCGCTAACACGGGGGTTTTTTTTATGCATGAATTCTGCCATTTTTATCAATGAAAGCCGGCACTTTCTGACAAAAGGTTTCTTTTATAGCTAAAATCTTGTATTGGCACAATAATAGACTACCTTTGCCTGCCCGAATTTTACCTTTAAGTTAAAAGCGGGTCGTCCGAAATTTTATAATACAATTAACCTAAAAATAAAAAAAACATGGCAAAACTAAGTGTAAAACCCCTGCAAGACCGAGTGCTGGTAGAACCTGCACCTGCAGAAGAGAAGACAGCCGGAGGAATTATTATCCCCGATACTGCTAAAGAAAAACCCGTTCGCGGAAAAGTAGTAGCCGTTGGAAACGGAAAAAAAGACGAACCTGTAACTGTAAAAGCAGGCGATACTGTATTGTACGGAAAATACGCCGGTACCGAAATTCAGATTGAAGGTAAAGAATACCTCATTATGCGCGAAAGCGATATTTACGCAATCATTTAAAATTTAATTACACTAATAAACTTAAAACAATAAAAAATGGCAAAAGATATAAGCTTTAACCTGGACGCGCGCGACGCCTTAAAACGTGGTGTTGATGCCTTAGCAAACGCAGTAAAAGTTACATTAGGCCCTAAGGGTCGTAACGTAATTATCGACAGGAAATTCGGTTCGCCGATTATTACAAAGGACGGAGTTACCGTTGCAAAAGAAATTGAACTGAGTAACCCTGTAGAAAACATGGGCGCGCAACTTTTAAAAGAAGTAGCAAGTAAAACCGCCGATTTAGCAGGTGACGGAACAACTACTGCAACCGTATTGGCACAAGCCATTGTTACAGCCGGCTTGAAAAACGTAGCCGCTGGCGCAAATCCAATGGATTTAAAACGCGGTATTGATAAAGCTGTAACTGCTGTAGTTGAGAATTTGAAAAAACAATCTCAAACAATCGGTAACGAAAATAAAAAAATTGAGCAGGTTGCAACCATCTCTGCCAATAACGATAATACCATCGGCAAGTTAATTGCCGAAGCAATGGGCAAAGTAAAAAAAGAAGGAGTTATTACCGTCGAAGAAGCAAAAGGCACCGAAACAACTGTTGAGGTTGTAGAAGGTATGCAATTTGACCGCGGTTATATCTCTCCGTATTTTGTAACTGACGCAGATAAAATGGAAGCAGTTTTAGAAAGCCCGCTTGTTCTTATTTATGACAAGAAAATTTCGAACATGAAAGAAATTCTTCCTGTATTGGAGAAAGCTGTACAAACGGGAAAACCTGTATTAATTATTGCGGAAGATTTAGACGGAGAAGCTTTAGCTACTTTAGTTGTGAATAAAATTCGTGGTTCGTTAAAAATTGCAGCAGTAAAAGCTCCCGGTTTTGGTGATCGCCGTAAAGCTATGTTGGAAGACATCGCAATTTTAACAGGCGGCACTTTAATCAGCGAAGAGCGTGGTTTTAAGTTAGAGAACGCCGATTTGAATATGCTGGGTAAAGCGGAAAAAATTACCATCGACAAAGACAATACAACTATTGTAAATGGTGCAGGTAAAAAAGCGGATATCACAGCGCGTGTTAATCAGATTAAAGCGCAGATTGAAAGCACTACATCTGATTACGATAAAGAAAAATTACAAGAGCGCCTGGCTAAATTAGCAGGTGGTGTTGCCGTACTTTATATCGGTGCTGCTACCGAAGTGGAAATGAAAGAAAAGAAAGACCGTGTTGACGATGCTTTAGCTGCTACACGTGCTGCCGTTGAAGAAGGTATTGTACCGGGCGGTGGTGTTGCTTACATCCGCGCAATTGCTTCTTTAGAAAAACTAAAAGGCATTAACGAAGATGAAACAACAGGCGTATCTATTGTAAAACGCGCTATTGAAGAACCGCTTCGTCAAATTTGTGCGAACTGCGGCTTAGAAGGATCTATCGTTGTACAAAAAGTAAAAGAAGGAAAAGAGGATTATGGATTCAATGCCCGTACAGAGGTTTACGAAAACCTTTACAAAGCAGGTGTTATCGATCCTACTAAGGTTACCCGTATTGCTTTAGAGAACGCGGCTTCTGTAGCAGGTATGTTACTTACTACAGAATGTGTTTTAGCTGATAAAAAAGAAGAGAAACCTGCCATGGGCGGAATGCCTGAAGGAATGGGCGGTGGAATGGGTGGAATGATGTAATTCCCGACCCCCTCTGTTCCGATAAGACGGAAAGTAGCCCCTTAAGAGGCCAATACAACACTGTTACAAAACAAAAAACCCGATTAAATTAATCGGGTTTTTTGTTTTTATCAATCCTGTCATTCCGAGTCAGGCTGCTAACGAGGAGTCTGCGGTTTCTGAATGAGAATATTATGGAATGCCCCCTGAAAAGGAATTGTTGAATAAAAGAAAAAATAAATACAATGAGTAGTAAAGTTTGAAAAGATTCCTCCTTCGTCGGAATGACAATAAAAGAGGAAGATTACATCTTCAGCTTCTGCCCTACCTGCAAAACCTTGGTGCGCTTAATTCCGTTCTTTTTACAGAGGTTCTCTATGGTAGTGTGATTGCGGCGGGCAATTCTTTCTAAGGTATCGCCATTACGTACAGTAATTGCTTTGCCTTTTGTTTTCACATTCACATAACGAGAAGCAGAATGGCTTTTAGTAACCTTATGCGCATGAATGCTACGTAAGTTGTACTTTGCTTCAAAATCTTCTTTATAAAGCACAAACGAGTTGTTTTTAACTTCTCCTTTTGCGTAATCAATTAAATCTTCCGTATCAATTGCTTTTCCTAAATAACGTATTTCAAAATGCAGGTGACTTCCGTAAGAACGACCTGTATTACCACCTAATCCGATAGTCATTCCTGAAACTACGGGCTCTTCGGGTTGTACAAGTATTTTAGATAAATGCCCGTAAACTGTTTCCAAACCGTTATTATGACGAATAATCACTACGTTGCCATAACCCTGAATATAACGCGCAATACGCACTTTACCGTCAAACGCAGCCATTACTGTATCACCGGTATTTAAGTTAATGTCTGTTCCGTAATGCGGACGGCGTCGACGCCATCCGAACTCAGAAGTAATAATTCCTTTTTTAGGCATGGTAAAACCACAGCTCCATTCATCCAATAAATAAATAGTGGCCGAGTCGCCCACAAATTGCTGATTAAATAAATCGGGGTGACAGGATGCAGTATCCCAGCTTCCGTACAAGTCATGTGAAGGAAACATCAGTAAAGAATCCACATCGTCATACGTAATTGCGGAAGTACTTACTACTTTAGTAGTATCGTCTTTTTTACGTTTTTTATCGTCGCCGGGTTTTTTGTTTTTATCTCCTTTATCAATAGAGAAAGCAACTGCAGGTGCCAGCAGCAATAAAAAGATAATTGTATGGAATATACTCTTGATCATGTGAGATTTGCAAAAATATTTGTTTAAATGGTATTTCCAAACTGATTTCTTACTAATAGTTACGCAGTTATGAACAGCAAGGTTTCATTTTGCTTGAAACATCTGATTTTAAAGGGGTTTCGGAGAATCAGCTCAAATGCTAAAAAAACCAATTTTTTTGCCCAACGGCTATAAAACGTGATGAAAATCTACTTAAGTCCGGCTTTTGCCTTAAAAAGGGACACTTTCGACTCCTGTTTTTTAAGAAGCCTTTGTATATTTTTCTTATGCGTAACGATAAGAAGTATGGAAACCATTACCGAAAAAGCCACCATTGAAACGGGCCTCCCGGGGAACATAGTCATTAGAATAATGGGGAATGAAAGTCCTGCCGACATAGAAGCCAGGGAAACATATTTAAACAACATTAAAACTATCAGGAAAATTATCAACGCGAGGCCTGCTACCTGGGGCTCCATGGCTAACGCAACTCCTAATAAGGTCGCAACCCCTTTCCCTCCTCTGAATCCCGCAAAAACAGGGAAAATATGGCCTATTACAGCCGCAATTCCTAAAGCAATCTGGTAATTAACAAAGGATGCCGAACCTGAAGCAAAATCGCTCATGAAGGCCAGCATTACCGCGCAACTGCCTTTTAAAATATCTATGAAAAGTACCGGGAAACCTGCTCTTTTACCTAAAACACGAATGGTATTGGTAGCTCCTGCATTACCGCTTCCGAATTCGCGGACGTCAATTCCGTAAAAAGCTTTGCCCCACCAAACCGAAGTAGGGAGAGAACCAAGGAGGTAAGCTAAGAAAACGAAAACAGCCTCTGAAAGGTTATTTAGCATAAGGCAAATATATGAAAATGATTTTTGTCAGCCCTTTTTTAAGTCATTGTTATGAAAAAGTTATTAAAAAGTATAGGTTAATTCAGACCATTAAAACGCGAGGAAACCATTGTAACTATCTCATTACCATAAGCTAATGAAGCTGTGGCTGCCGGGGATGGTGAGTTGATGACATGGGCTGCCCTATGACCATATTCTATCTTAAAATCGTCAATCATTTCTCCTTCAGGGGCAAGAGCCATGGCGCGTATTCCACAACGTGCTGTAATGATATCATCGGCTTCAAGGGAGGGAATTAATTTACGCAACCGGTTCAAAAAGTAAGTTTTTGAAAAAGCTCCGCGGTATTCATCAAGGCCAAAACGCCAGTGCTTCTTAAAAAATTTCCAAGTACCGGAAAAGCTGAATGCCGATAAAGTATCTCTTAAAGAAAAAGCCGTTTTTGAATACCCCTCACGTTTAAAAACAAACACCGCATTCGGACCGCACTCGACACCATGTTTTATCATACGCGTAAAATGCACACCTAAAAACGGAAACTTGGGATTAGGAACAGGATAAATTAAATTCTTTACTTTTTTCATTCCCTTATCGGTAAGATCGTAGTAATCTCCGCGAAAACCTACAATAGCCGCATCGCTTTTTTTGCCTTGCTTTTTGGCCAAACGATCAGCTTGCAATCCGCCACAAGTAATTACATAAGAACCGGTATAATTTCCTTGCGGACTTGTAACTTCAATTTTATCGGGATGATTTATAAAGCCGGTAGCCTCGCAGCCCGTTATTACTTTACTTCCGCTTGCGTGCTTATTAATAAGCTCAACATATTTTTTCGCGACATCGGTATAATCAATAATTCCTGTACAAGGAACCCAGATACCGGCAATGCCTTCGCAATAGGGTTCAATTTCTTTGATGCGTTTGGCATCAATCATTTCAATCCCTTCTACCCCGTTTGCCACACCGTTATTAAAAACTTTACTCATGTGCGCCAGTTCGCTCTCGTGCGTGGCCACAATTATTTTCCCGCATATGTCGTGTTGGATGTTATGTTCTTTGGCAAACTGAACGAGTTCTCTCCTGCCCGCCACACAATTTTTTGCTTTGTACGAGCCGGGCTTATAATAAATACCCGAATGAATTACTCCACTGTTATGCCCGGTTTGATGCGCAGCAACTTCCTTTTCTTTTTCAAGGACAAGAATTTTTTTGGAAGGAAATCTTTGCGTGAGTTTATAAGCTGTTGCGAGGCCCACAATTCCGCCGCCTATTACAATAACATCAAAATGATTCTGAGAAGACATATGCAGCCGCAAATGTAACTACTTATTTACAATTATCTTTTCGCCAAAGGAAAATTCACCGGAAATAAGCACCGCGTAATAATTCCCCGAAGGCCAGTTTTTGCAATTTATTTTTTCAGCTATCGACGGATTAAGTTTTTCGAAAACAATTTCTCCATTCACATCATAAACAAACAATTTCAAATCTTTTACATTTTTTAATTTATGGTGAATAAAAACAACATCGCTTGCCGGATTCGGAAAAGATTTAATCATATCTTCTTCCCCTGTGTTTACCTGTATAATACCTGTTGAGGTAGAATCAATAGTTTTTGCAAAAAACACATTTAATTTTCCGGTACGCATATCACCCCAGGTTGCGCAAATGGTATCGCTCACCAATTTACAACACATAAAATCATTTCCTTTCTTGGCTAATGTAGTATCAAAAGGCGTAAGCACGGTACACAAATTTACGTTGCTCAAAAAACTCCCGCCGTTATTATGCGATACTGCTGCAAAAGTTTCAAATGGCTGCTGAAAACCTGTTCCACTTCCGTTCCTTCTGTCTCTCCATGTTACCAATAAATCGCCGCTGTCGTTATAATCCGCCCATGGCATATCTTGTGATTTACCATTTCCGATTACATCATTATTCACCCGCAACGGACTGCTCCATGTTTGTCCGCCATCATTTGTATTTGTCACAAAAATATCGGGATCACCGTTACGGTTATCCAAAAAAGCAAAAGCCATTTGCTGCGAATTAGCCGGATTAGAAACCAAACGATAACCTACTTTATAATTTGTATCTGTAACAGGCGTTGGATTGGTAATTACACTTGTATACTGAAAACTTTCAGAACGATTATACGATTTGGCCAAATAATATTTTGCAAAAACAGATTGAGAGGAAACATAACTTGGATATACGGCACAAAAAGCTCCGTCGGCAGTAACCGCATCAGCAGCCATCGGCGCCTGAATTAAATTACCAACCAAATAATTAGTTGTATCAATGTAACGGAAAGTACTCCATGTTTGTCCGCTATCCGCCGAGAATTTCATATAAGGCCTGCAGGGAGGTGCAATCCACGGCGCGGGTTTACTGGTAATATACATCATGCCTTTATTCGCTGTATTCGAATTATCAACTACCAACCACGGGCGGTCTAATGGTTTTTTAGTGGGATCTTCTTTTAAATCTATAATCTTTGTCGGAGTTGTCCAGGTTACTCCTCCATTTGAAGAACTCACCAAAAATACTCCACCCGAATCTTTCACGGCGTTGAAATCTATATAACTCAGAAATAAAACTCCGTCGTTTCTGAAAGCCATGCTTACATCTGCCGAACCCCAGGTAGATGACATATGCGGCTTTATATTCAAAGAACCCCATGTTTGTCCGCCGTTAAAGCTCGCTTTTGTCTTGATAGAAATTTTTACTCCTCCCGAAATGGTAATTCCCATCCATGCAATAACCATATTCTGATGATTAGTGGGATTTACGGCCAGGTAAGGCTCGCCGTCAAAATATATGCTTCCGGAAATATTGATGTTTTGTAATTGGGATCGGGCCGTAAAAAGGCTTAAGAAAGCAAAAAGAGTAAGTGCCGATTTTTTCATGCGTAAAATTATACCGGTTAGACTGTAAAAATCATTAGAGGTTTAATATAATAATTTACTAATTTCGCCATTCTCAAGTAAAAAACATAGTAAAAATGAAAATTTTAAAATTCGGAGGCACCAGTGTAGGTTCGGCAGAACGAATGCAGGATGTTGCCACGCTTATTAAAAAAAATGCGGAGCCCGTTATCGTTGTGTTGAGCGCGATGAGCGGAACTACCAATAGCCTGGTTGAATTATCAAACAGTCTTTATGCAAAAAATAATACTAAGGCCAATGATTTAATTACGACACTTGAAAATAAATACAAACAGGAAATAAAGAATCTATATAAAACAGAAACTGCGTTAAAAAAAGCGGAGCAGTTAATTAAATATCATTTTGATTATTTACGGGCTTTTACGTTGGATATGTTTACTGCCAACGAAGAAAAAGCGGTTTTGGCGCAGGGAGAATTGCTCTCTACTGCGATGTTCCAGTTTTACATGGAAGAAAAAAACGAGAAAAGTTTTTTACTGCCTGCACTTAATTTCATGCGCATTGATGAAAACGAAGAGCCTGATTCGGATTATATAGAAACACATTTAAAATTAGAACTTCAGAGAAATCCCGGGTACAAATTTTACATTACACAAGGATATATTTGCCGTAACGCCTTCGGAGAAATTGATAATTTAAAACGCGGCGGCAGCGATTATACCGCTTCTTTGATTGGCGCGGCAATTCACGCTGAGGAAATTCAGATATGGACCGATATTGACGGGATGCACAATAACGACCCGCGCATGGTTGACAAAACAAAACCTATCAGCGAACTTTCTTTTGATGAAGCGGCAGAATTAGCTTATTTCGGTGCAAAAATTTTACACCCAACCTGTATTCTTCCCGCACAAAAAAGAAATGTACCTGTAAAATTACTGAACACGATGGAGCCTGATGCAAAGGGAACCGTTATTGCTCAAACATCTTCAGGTAGTGGAATAAAAGCGGTTGCCGCAAAAGACGGAATTACCGCTATCAGTATTAAATCGACACGAATGCTTTTGGCTTATGGTTTTTTACGTTCGGTGTTTGAAGTTTTTGAAAGGCTTAAAACCCCGATCGATATGATTACTACGTCTGAGGTTGCAGTTTCTTTGACAATCGATTCAGATAAATATTTACCGGAGATAATTGAAGAATTGGAAAAATTCGGGCAGGTTACAGTAGAGAAAGGACAATCTATTATTTGTATTGTAGGCAGTGTAAGTTTTGATGAAAGTGGTTATGCCCAAAGGGTGTTCAGTGCATTAAGCCACATACCTATTCGCATGATTTCTTATGGCGGAAGTGAAAACAATATTTCCATACTCGTAAAAGACGAACACAAAAAGCCGGCATTACAAGCGTTGAACAAAGGAATTTTTAATTACTAAAGAAACGTCATCAGGATGACAACATTCATCAAGGACAAGTAAAACAAAAATAAATGTCAGCGTTAAATAAATATCATACTTTTTTCTTAAAACATAAAACGCCGTTTTATTTTTACGACACCAGTTTGCTTAAACAAACATTAGATGAATTAAATAAAACCAAAGGTGATTACCATGTGCATTATGCCCTGAAAGCAAATACCAATAACGTATTGCTCAGAATTATTAAAGAAGCGGCACTTGGTGCTGATTGCGTAAGCGGTAACGAAGTAAAAAAAGCAGTTGAAATAGGCTTTGAAAAAGGGAAAATAGTTTTTGCCGGAGTCGGGAAAAGCGATGATGAAATAAATTACGCCCTGCAGCAGAATATTTTTTGTTTTAATTGCGAGAGTATTCCTGAGATGGAGGTAATTAACAGTTTGGCTAAAGCGAAAAATATAACTGCAAATATCGCTTTGCGGATTAATCCGAATGTTGACGCCCACACGCACCACTATATCACTACAGGGCTCGAAGAAAATAAATTCGGAATAAATGTTCACGAATTAGCCGAAGTTACTGAAGTATTAAAGAAGCATACAAACCTTAACTTAATCGGTTTACATTTTCATATCGGCTCTTCCATTAATGATTTAACTCCGTTTAAAAATTTATGCACACGCGTAAACGAAATCCAGCAATGGTTTTTGCATCGTGGCTATAAATTACCCCATATAAATGTGGGCGGCGGACTCGGAATAAATTATAAAAATCCCGATGGTGCTGCCATATGTAATTTTGAAGCGTTCTTTAATGTATTCAGAAGGTTTTTACAGATACAAGACGGGCAGGAAGTGCATTTTGAATTAGGCCGCGCGGTAACAGGCCAATGCGGAAATTTAATTTCGCGTGTGCTTTATATTAAAAAAGGTACGAACACAAACTTCGCGATTTTAGACGCGGGTATGACTGAATTAATCCGCCCCGCATTGTACCAGGCTTATCACAAAATAGAAAATATTTCAACTCTCGTCCTTCACCCTTCATCCCTCCTCCTTTTAAAATACGACGTAGTAGGCCCGATATGCGAAAGCAGTGATTGTTTTGGCAAAGCTGTTGATTTACCTGAAACAAAACGTGGTGATATTATTGCCATACGCAGTGCGGGTGCTTACGGAGAAGTAATGAGTTCGCAATATAATTTGCGCGACAAAGTGCAGTCGCATTTTAATTTTGAAACTGAAAAATAAATTATTTTGTTTCTACCAAAGGCCCTGATGCTGTAATGGTTTTAGAAAATAAAAAACCGTTATATCCCGGCATGGAAGCATCCGGAAAAGCAAAAAGAAAATTATCGTAGCTTGTGGCATATTCATAATAAGGCGCATTGCTGTCTGCTTCTCTTAACTTATAGCCGTTATTCATCCAGTTATACATCGTACCCTTTCCGTATAAACAATTTACCGATAAGATTTTTCTTCCTTTTAAACAACTGTTGTTGCCCGAAGTTAGATAGCAAACCATTGTTTTAATTTTTTTATAGGGAATGAGCATATTACTTATATTTCCCGTTAAACTTACAAACGTTTTTGAAGTGTCTTTTTTCAGGTAATCATTTATAGTAGATGCCATCACACTATCACGCTCAAGGCGTTTATCTCCTTTGTATTCCATACTCAAATCAAAACATAAAATTTCAGCATTCATTTTCTTCAACTCCACTAACATCTCTGCCCACGCAATACATTGCCTGCCGTCGGGCGAAGTGCTGTAAAAAGCGGGCGCCTTTTTTAAGTCTTCAACGGTAAAGTCTTTGGTAAAATCAATTCCATCCACCGGAATTTCCAGGCCCACCACCACTTTCTTTCCGTTTTTCATAAGAGATTTTACAATTCCCAAAAAAAACTCAGCAGGTTCTTTGGTGCCGTGCATTTCTCCTATCAAAATGGCTTTGTAATCTTTCAGGACTTTATATATGGAATCATTGGCTTCTTTTCTGTTTTTTATTTCAACTGCATTTTTTTCAATAAACTCGGCCGGAACCTGTGCAAAAGATGAAAACTCAATGCAGTACAAAAAGAAAAATAAATAAAGTACTTTTTTCATGCAGGCACGGGTGAAAAACTAATTTACAGATTTTTTCCCGTATTCCCAAAAAATTTATTGCTTTATAACATTAAGAAGTAGTGTGTCGGCATTTATGCCTGTAAAAATACCGGTTCCGTTAATAATGCCGGTTTCTGTATTGGTCAGGTTATTTGAATTATTAGAACTGTTTCCGTAAAGATTTGCATAATCCGGGTTAAGATGATATAGTATTATACGATGCCACCCAAAATAATGGAACTGCCTGCTACGAATCTGAAACGTATTTGTTTGTATAGGCGAATTTCTGAAACTACGTGAAGGGCCTGTTTCAGTTGTATTTATCAGAACAGGATTTATTTCTATATTTTCTACAACAACAAGATAATAAGAACCGTCGTTGTTAGTCCATGTTAAAGTAATCGGAGTGGGTTGTGTGCCCCCGCCAAAACCGCCGCCACTTGTAGTTATTTGCGGTAAAGAAATGGAAGAAACGGATTCCGCATACCCGGTTGGTTTTGGAGGAACCACAGTAGTTGCAGAAACACCTTTTCCATTATAGGTAAAACTCACGTTATAAATTGAGCCTGCACTTATTTTTAATAAGGGGTTGCTCGCAATATAATTACCATTACCCTTGGGTTGCATCTGGTAACTCGTATTATTTGTGGAAATGAAAATTTGCAAGGCATCCAGGTTGTCGGAAGAATATTGCGCATTGGCTGAGTAAGAAACCAATCTTGAAACATTTAACCGCGCGGTATCACCTGACCTCAGATATGATTCTATCACAGGTTTATCAATAAACTCGGGATCGGCCGCTTCCTTTTTACAGGCTGTTACAAAAACAACCCATAGCAGGTAAAAAATAATTTTCTTCATCTTCATTTTAACGCAATTTTAAAGATAAGGTTATGTTGGGCGTGATTCCGAGATACTGAATATTTGTTTCCACAATTTGTTTATCCACAATCTGAAACTCTTTATACCAAACATTTCTTCTGTTATATAGATTAAATATTGAAAAACCAATGCTGCCGTACTCTCTTCCCTGGTCGTTTTTAAACTGGTAAGTAGCCGCAATATCCAAACGATTGTAATCCGGAAGACGTAATGAGTTTTTTGAGCTTACAGTGTAATATGATTGCGTGGTACCATCTAAAAGCGTTAGGCTGTACGCACCCGAAGGAGCTGTGTATGGCCTGCCCGACGCGTAGATCCAGGTAGCAGAGAATGAAAATTTCTTCCATTTATAAATACCGATTATTTTAAATTCATTCGGAACATCCTGATCCGAAGCGTAATAATTCGGAGAATAAACATTAAATAAACTTCTCGTTTTTGACATCGTGTAACTTACCCATCCGCTGAAATCTCCGAATTTTTTCTGCGCCAAAAACTCAAGGCCTTGCGAGTAACCGGTTCCTTTATAAAAATTCTCGCTGTAATTTTCGTGAGTAGGGCTGGTATTGAATCGTAAAGTATGCTGCGTGAGTCCTGACAAATCTTTATACCAACCTTCTACACTGAAAAGATAATCGTGCATATCATAACTGATGCCTGCCACATAATGAATTGCTTGTCCTACAGGAACATTTTGTCCGTCGGATAATACCCAGAAATTTTTATTACCGTTTAAAATATCTTCGCGCACTACCTGGTTTGCAAACTGGTAATATTTACCGGTGGCGGCCTTCAGGCTGAGGCGATGAGTTATGTTATAGGTTGCCGAGAAACGCGGTTCGTAATAATAAGGTTGACTTGCGGATGTTACACTGAAATAGGAAGCGCGTATGCCCGGTACAAAAATAATTTTACCGTCGGCAATTTTAATTTTATCCTGGAGATACGCACTGGTAAGCACGCCAAAATTATGCCTGTTTAAAATAGTGGAAGTGTCGTTTTGACTGTAGTTATACAAAATATCGAAATACGTTGCAGATACTCCTGCCCCGATTTGATGATTAGAAAACAGATCAAAAATATAATCCGACTTAAAACTGAAATCTTTCAAATCATTATTTTCAAAAGTACCGAACTTGCGTGTGGTTACAGCCCCTACTCCGTTTATCGCCGAAAAGGAATTTGAACGTTCCCTGTTGCTGTAAAAATTAGAATAACTTAAAAGCGTATTGCCATAAATCTTATCGTTCCATTTGCGCGACCATTTTAAGCTCCCGCCCAGATTACCATATTTGGTAAGGTCAACAATTTGCGCGCTGAAAGACCCAGATGACGAAGTAAAATTTCTGCCATTATCTAATTTATCCGTACCGTTGTAAACACTTAAAGAAAGAATATCTTTTTTTGTCGGCCTGAAAGTTAATTTAGAATTCAAATCATAGAAATAAGAAGAAACTGTTGATGCGAAATTGTTGCGTCCTGTTTGTTGCGCTTGCTGCGTATTGTACTGCCTGAAAATTTCATTATAAATAAGGCCCTGGTACGAACGGCGGAACGCACCCAGAAAAGTAAATTTTTTGCCGATCGGCGCTTCTACAAAAGCGTTTCCGCTCAACAAACTTATATCGCCTCCGATATTCATATTCTTCTGGTTACCGTCTTTTCCCGTAATTTCTGTTACACTTGAAAGCCTGCCGCCGAATTTTGATTCGAAACCGCCTTTAAATAATTGTACATCCTTTAAAGCGTTTGAGTTGAAAGCGCTGAAAAAACCATATAAATGATCAACCTGGTAAACCGTAAAACCATCATACAACACAAGGTTTTGATCCGGTGTTCCGCCGCGCACATATAAACCCGACGAGGACTCATTACTCGCCGAAACTCCGGGCATCAATTGAAAGGAACGCATAATATCCTTTTCACCGATATTCGGAAGCTGGTTTAATTTTGCCGGCGACATTTTTACAAGACCCAAATTTTCGCCGCCAATTGCCATCAAGTCTTCACGTTCAGCCGTTACCTTAATTTCCGTAATCATATTAAGCTGTTGTTCCATCTCAATTAAAACGCTCGATTTGTTCAGCAACGGCGTTAATTGAAATTCTGTTCGCTTATATCCTAAATACGATATCACCAGGGTAGTTGTATCGGTAGGCACTTGCAAAAGTGTAAACATTCCGTCTGCATTGGTAACTGTTCCTATCGGTTTTCCTTTAATGGCAACCGTAGCAAAAGGAAGCGCTTCATAAGTGTATGCGTCAACCAATTTTCCGGATAGCGTAAATTTAAAATTCAGCGGGGGACCCAAATAAGGCAAAGGTTTTGCTCGTTGCCCTGCAACAATAATTGCATCCGCTTTAAAATCGCGGACAAGATCTGTATTGTTTGTAATATTACTTGTATCTGTTACCGTCGGAACCATGGGGTCTGCCGGTGCCTTCAGAAGTTTTACGCGTTTAAAATATTTTCCCATCGGACTCGCGTTAATATCTGCAACAGTCATAGACTCATCTTTTATGTAACAAAAAACGTTTGCATAGGTATTATAGGTTAAAAGACCCGCCAACGCAGGCAAACAATATAATTTCTCAGGAGAAGTTTCGCCTCTGTTAGGAATATAAACAAACATATAGCTGAAAAACTGAGGGATGTTTTTAAGAGTATCGTTTTGCATCGCATCAGCGGCAGTTTCTCCTTGTTTTCCGATAACAAAAATGAAGGGTTTACTTCCTTCCCTGTAATCGTTGTCAGGTGCAAAACAAAGGAATTGAAAATAACAAGGGTTATTGGGACTGTTAAAACTGTACTGCTTTTGTGCCCTGATACTGAAACCATAAAAGATGAAGAAAATTAAAATAAACCTGGTACGGTACATATTCATCTCTTAATTTGAACGGGCAAAGATAAGACATTTATGAGAGCAAACCCACCCTGAACATTGTTAAAAACAAGTGTATTAAGAGCCGAATCCGGGCAATTATTGAGTTTAATTACGACTCTCTCTTTAACTGTAAAATAGCTCATAAAAAAGCCCCGGCAAATGTCAGGGCTTTTCTTTTTTGAGATCCTTTATTATTTTTTCTTCTTGTCGAAATCTACAACAATTGGTGTAGAGATACACAATGAAGAGTAAGTACCGATTACACGGCCGATTAACAAGGCGAAAATAAATCCGCGGATAGCATCACCACCAAAGATGAAGATAACCAATAACACGAAGAATACAGTTAACGATGTTAGGATAGTACGGCTTAATGTGCTGTTAAGCGCAAAGTTGATAAGCTTGTTACGCTCTTCTCCGTACACATCCGATTTACCCGACTCCGCAAGTTTTTCACGAATCCTGTCGAACACAACCACCGTTTCCGTCATGGTATAACCCATAACTGTTAAGATAGCCGCGATGAAGTCTTGCCCGATCTCTAATGAGAATGGCAACATCTTATCGAAAATAGTGTAGCAGGCTAATACGACCAGCACGTCGTGGAATAAAGCCACAACCGCGCCCAAACCATATTGCCATTTTTTAAATCGCACAACGATATAAATAAACATCAATAGACAAGAGAACAATACGGCACCGTATGCACTGTATACAATGTCCGTTGCAATAGTAGGTCCCACTTTTTGCGAGCTCAATACTTCAAACTTGGTATTTAATGTGCCTAACCCTTTATCAATAGCTTTTTCCACTTCCTGGTCAACTTCCATATTGTTTTCGTTGATGCGGTATTTAGTGGTGATCTTTATTTTACTTTCGCTGCCTGCAGTTTTTACTTCTGTTTCACCGATTTCTTTTTTAAGGGCCAGTTTTACATCATCTGTATTCATGGCTTTTTCAAAACCATAGATGTATGTACGCCCGCCCTGGAAATCAACGCCTAAATTAAAGCCTCCGTTTTTAAAGTAAAACACAACTCCTAAAGCGATAATCAAAGTAGAAATAGTGTAATATACTTTCCGGCGTTTTACAAAATCGAAATGCAAACTCTTGAATGCATTACGCGTCATGTTATTATCGAATGTGATATTTTTCTTTTTGTTTATCAGCCAGTCAAAAATTACACGTGATAAAACCACCGCTGCAAACAGTGAAGATAAAATACCGATACAAAGTGTAGTGGCAAAACCTTGTACAGGGCCGTTACCGAATACATACAGGATTAAGCCTAAGATTAAAAGCGTTACGTTACTGTCGATGATAGAAGACATCGCATGTTTGAACCCTTCTTTAATTGCCTGCGCGATAGATTTACCCAATGATAATTCTTCACGGATACGCTCGAAGATAAGGATGTTGGCATCCACCGATAAACCGATGGTTAATACGATACCTGCGATACCGGGAAGCGTTAAGGTTGCACCCAAGGAAGTAAGTATACCCATTATGAAAAATAAGTTAATGCACAACGCAACGTTGGCAACCAAACCCGCCTTGTTATAATACATGGCCATGAAAATCAGAATCACGATGAAGGCAATTACAAACGACATTAAACCATTAGAGATAGCTTCTGCACCTAAAGTAGGGCCCACAATTGTTTCTTCAACGATTCGTGCAGGAGCAGGTAATTTACCGGCGCTTAATATCGCAACTAAAGCATCCGCCTCGCGATTATCAAAGTTACCGGTGATTTGTGAATTACCTGTAGGAATTTCTCCGTTTACTGTAGGAGAAGAATAAACCAAATTATCCATTACAATCGCCACACAACGTCCGCGCTCTTTTGCTGCTTTAGGAGCGTTGTTTTTTGTAAGCTGACGCCATTTCTGAGAAGCCTCGCCTTTCATGGTCATGCTGATGGCAATCTCACCGGTTTGTTGCTGGAAATCTTTACGCGCCTCGTCAATAATATCACCATACATAGCGGCTTTACCGTTGCGGTCGGTTACTTTAATTGCGTGTAACATTAAAGCATTACTTCCTTTTCCGGGTTTGGATTCCCACATAAAGCGAACTTTGCTGGGGAATACCGAACGAACACGCGGGTTGCTTAACCAGGCATTGATGGTTGCTGTATCTTTAACTAAAGCATAACCAACTGCCGAGCCAAAACCAAAATACTTTCCGTCTTGCGAAACGTTAGGTACTAAGGGCCCTGCCATTGAGTAAAGCGGGTTGTTTAATTTGTAATTGGTTAAAGAGGTATCGTTTTTCGCTCCTTTGCCTTTGTTTGAATCAGCTTTAGAAGCCGTATTTCCTTTTAATTTTTCTTCAAGTGATTTTCCTTCCGCAGTAGTACTGTCGGCTTTAATTTTTGCTATTGAATCGGCTTTTGCCTTTGCAATTTCTCCCGGAGTAAGTTTTTTAGCAGCGGCTTTAGCGGTAGAATCGCCAAGGGCAACTTTCGCAGAGTCGGCGTTTTTAATACTGTCTAATTTCGCCAGGTCCGGACGTAATAAAGCTTTTACGCGTTTGTTTGCTTCTACCCAATACTGTCCAAGTTCAGCGTTTTCGTAAGTTTCCCAGAACTCAAGGTTAGCAGTTCCCTGTAAAAGTTTACGTACTCGTTCTTTATCTTTTACACCGGGTAATTCGATCAAGATACGGCCGCTTGCTTCTAATTTCTGAATGTTAGGCTGTGCCACACCGAAACGGTCGATACGGCTGCGGAAAGTTTTTTCTGAATTAGAAACCGCATCATCCACACGCAGGTTTATAAACGCGATTACTTTATCGTTAGGGTCGTTATAATCAATCTTTCCTTTGTTCTCGATAGTTTGAAAAATAGGAGCCAGTCTTCCGTCAGGTTTAATTTTTTTATAGGCTTCCGAAAAAAGTGTAACGAAACTTTTATTATTACCGACACCTAAATTCTTTTGCGCTTCAGAAATCGCTTTGTTGAAATCGGGATCAGGATTATTGTTAGAAAGGCTTTTGATAATCTCGGCAACCGAAACTTCAAGCGTTACGTTCATACCGCCACGCAAGTCAAGTCCTAAGTTGATTTCTTTCTGCTTACACTCATCATACGTATATTTTGTAAGTATAATATCATAAACCGGTAATGATTTCAGTGAGTCTAAGTACGAGTCTATTTTTATGTTTTTTACAGAATCTAAATACACACGTTGTTTAGCAGCATCACCTTTTGCCTTATCGGCGGCAGTTTTTATTACAAACGGGTTTGTTATGTAAGCATCGCCATAAGCCATGGCATCTTTTTCAATTCCGCGGGTTACCCAGGTAAACGAAAGGTAAAAAATACAAGCCAGTCCTAATAAAACGGCAAATGTGGTTATCGCTCCTTTATTTTGCATATCTCTTAACTATTTGATTTTTAAATTCAAGGGTGCAAATATAACATTACCGTCGATAAATACCAATTTTGATTAAAAACCCTAACTCTACAGACATTCCTTTGAACAGGCGGGTGACCCTTTTTGAGTCTTAATTTTTGTGTCTTCCGAAATCATCGCCCGGTAAAAAAGATGAAATTTGGCCGAAAAGAGCTTGTTTCATACTCTTCTCTATTACGTTTGTATTAATATTTTGTGTTTTAATCGTATTTATTTTGACATTTATGCTATTTTAGCCGCTAAATAGCCCTTATTAATTTATTTAAAAAAATAAAAATCATGGAAACAAAAAGACTAAAAATTATGGCAATGTGTCTGTTGTCATTCTTATTAAGACTATGCACAAAGCCGGATTAGATTTTGGACCTTCCATGGCAATGGTTCATTCAGGCTTTATAGCTCAGGAAGTCGAACAAGCTTGTACAGCTACAAATTATACGAATTCAATAGTACACCATCCTGCAAATGATAATGACGCTTATGCTTTAGCTTATGCAGAATTGGTTGTGCCTTTAGTAAAAGCTGTTCAAGAACTAAGCCATATAGTAGATAGTTTGCGTGGAATAACGAACCGTACAGGGCAACGCTCGATGCAAAACAACAATAATGATAGCATTATAGGAAACTTTACGCAAAACAATAATAATAGTACTATAGGCAACTCAATTACAAATAACTCTACACCTCTTTCAATTAATAATATTGACCTTGCAAGTGGTAATGCAATTATTTATCAAAATACTCCTAATCCTTTTGGAGACGGAACAATGATAAAATATTTCATTCCTGAAAATATAAGCAATGCACAAATTATTTTTTATGACGAATTTGGTAATCAATTAAAAACTTTCGCAATTACTGAAACACGTATGGGGCAACTTAATATTGCTTCTGCAAACCTTGCGCCAGGAGCATATTCTTATTCATTAATAATAAATGGTAAAGTAATAGATACAAAAAAGATGATAAAAACCAATTAATTTACAATTTATTTAATAGAAAGGTTCTCTGATTTGTCAGAGAACCTTTTTTAGTTTATCTTTACTATAGACGTAAATTAAAAAAAATGAAAAATATTTTTATTATGATATTTTTCCTTATTACATTTAATGTAATTGGGCAAATAACTCTTTTGCATACTTACGATACTGCATCTACGGCTCCGTGTAATATCAGTGGACTGGTTGCAGAAGACCAACTAATGATGATAAACTTCGAAGTGTTAGGAGACCAATACGTAAAAATAAATAGACACGGTAAAAATATAAGTATTTATGACATGAGTCATGCATTAGTAAAGACTATTTCTTGGGCAGCCCTACCTACTCCGGTTGGTTATAGTGTTAATTATACAAATTTTCTTTATTTCTCTCAGAAATTATTTAATACCGATTCCAAAATAGAATTTATGTATACCATTCCTTCACCAAGTAGTGGTGGCGGAACCTATTATACAGGTATATACAATGAAGATGGCACGCTGCTCTTTTCTGATACTGGTACTGTAGCAATATTTCCAAGTGTACCATTGCAACAATACCCAATATATAATACGACGAGCAATGGAACAATTATGATATTAAGCTACATAAATGGACAAGCGAAAGTATTTGGTTTGGCCGGCACATTAACAACTGCAATTGATAGAACGAGCCATAGTTTTGCTAGCACTGTTGGTAATGCATATCCCAATCCAACCAATGGAAATACTATAATCGAATATAATTTACCAAAAAATATAAATCAAGGAGAAATTGTTTTCTACGATTTGCAAGGAACGGAAATAAAACGCTTTAAAGTTGATAGGACTTTTAATTCGTTATTGATTTCGACATCTGATATTCCGGCCGGAACATATTATTACCAGTTGCAAACTTCCGGTAATACAAGCGCAGGTAAGAAAATGGTTGTGGTCAAGTAGACCCCATAGGAATTATTCCTTAAATTATATACTACGTGATAAAAATAAAAAAACTTGCCTTCATTTTAATAATTTTTATTTCTTCTTTTTGCCCTGCTCAGAAATATGGAAATATTTGGTATTTCGGTGATAAAGCTGGTATTGATTTTAATACCTGTGCAACAATAGCATTGACTAATGGTCAAAATATAGGTCCAGAAGGGAGCGCTACAATATGCGATACCTCTGGACAACTTCTATTCTATACTAATTCTGATACTGTATGGAATAAACAAGGCTATGCAATGTCAAATGGTGCTTTAGTTTCCTCTAACGGCACTTTAAGCCAAGTTATAATAATCCCTCAACCTTCGTTACAAAATATGTTTTATATTATAACAACTCAAATTCAGGGTCAAAGCTCTCTTAATTTACAATACCATGTTGTAAATATGAATTTGAATGGTGGATTAGGGGATGTTGTAAGTAAAAATAACCTTCTTATCGCTTCAACTATTACGGAACAGATTGCAGCTACTTATCATAATAATGGAACAGATATTTGGTTTATCACACATGAGTATGGCAATAATAAATTTTTGTGTTACCTTGTTAATTCTACAGGCATCAATTCTTCACCTGTTATATCAAATGTTGGCCCAGCTATTGTGCCTTGTAATTCAGGCATGAATGCACGTGGCGAAATAAAATTCTCTCCTGATGGGAAAAAAGTGGCTTTTAATAATAATGGCATTGGAAATAATCCCAATTCTGATTACATGTGTTTATTTGATTTTGACAATGCAACTGGAATAGTTTCCAATCCAATAAATCTTGCTTATGAAAGAGGGGGATATGGTTTAAGTTTTTCTCCAGATAACACAAAATTATATGCTGCTACATGGAAAGCTCTTAATTTCACCTCAGTTGATTCCAACAAAGTTTTTCAGTTTGATATTTCAGGTAATGATTCTGTCACTATTTCGAATACAAAAACAATTTTATATAAAGTTCCATTAACTTCTGGTTCGCCATTTGGTTCTCTTAAAATAGGTCCCAATGGAAAAATTTATGTTTCTTACAGCAATTCTAATTATATCGGCGTAATAAATTCTCCAAACCAATCGGGAATATCATGTAATTATACTCCAAATGGATTTTATCTAGGCGGTAGAACAACGCGCATGGGTTTAAATAATTATATAGAATATAAAACTTATTGCGGTAATGTGAACGTAAATGAGTTTATAAAATTAAATACGTTTGATTTATTTCCCAATCCGACAACCGGCATAATAAATATTAAAGCAACAGACGGGTGTAGTTCGATAGCTATTTATAATTCACTCGGCGAGTTGATTTATGAAAACAAGAAATCTTTGGTTACAGAACAAATAGATATAAGCAAGCAAAAACCGGGCATTTACTTTTGTAAAGTAAAAGTGCAAAACGGAGAAAATATTTTTAAGATTATTAAAATGGATTAAGAAAATATTAAAATGAAAGGAATATTACTCATTATTTTCGTTATATTATTTACAGAAACAAAATCACAAATAGTTTTTGAGTTTGACCATGATAGCGCTTCTACTTTTGCAGGTGGAACTCCTGCCTTAGATGACCAACTTATGATTGTAAACTTTGAAATTTCTGGTTATCAATATGTAAAAATAAACAGGCATGGGAAAAAAATATGTGTTTATGACATGAGTCATGCTTTACTTAAAACAATTGACTTCTCGGTATTTCCCCAAGCAAATACAGCTAATGGCGCTTATTTACTTTATTTTTCAGAACAGCTATTTAACTTGGATTCAAAAAAAGAATTTATGTATACAACATGGCAAGGAACTGTTTCTCCTTATATTTATACAGGTATATATAATGAAGATGGTATTTTGCTTTTTTCTGATACAGGCTCAGTTCCGATTTTTGGCTCAGTTCCCTTACAACAGTATCCTATTTACAATACAACCAGTGGAACAAAAATGATTTTAAGTTACAAAAATGGTCATGCAAAAGTTTTCAGTTTGACCGGCACATTAACTACTGCTATTGGCACATTTAATGCTCAATTGGTAAACAGTATGATTTCTAATCCGCACCCAAATCCGACCAACGATGCGACTACAATTGAATATAAAATACCAGAAGGAGTCAACCAAGAAGAAATTGTTTTCTACAATTTGCAAGGAACGGAAATAAAACGTTTTAAAGTTGATAAAACTTTTAATTCGTTACTTATCTCAACTACAGATATTCCTGCCGGCACTTATTATTATCAATTACAAACTTCCGGCAATACAAGTGCGGGTAAGAAAATGGTTGTGGTTAAGTAAATCCCGCCAACCCTGCATATCCTTTATTGTTATTATTTCTTTTTATGTAAATTGCTTCAAATTAAAGTATGCGGCTACGGTTTTTAATAGTGTTTTTACCGATTTATATGGCCGGTAAGGCTAACAGGGCAGATTCGCTTATTAACCTGCTTAAAAAAAATCTTCCGGATACCGAACGGGTTAATATACTCAACCGGCTTTGTTACGAAAAATACCTGAGCGATGTTAACAGTGCATTTCCCTACGGAACGGAGGCATTGCGACTTGCAAAAAAGATAAACTATAAAAAGGGAGCTGTGCTTTCCCTGATATACATTTCTTATCTTGAAAAAAGCCGGGGTGATTTTACCAAAGCTTTTTTATTAGCCGACTCCGCATTGGCTGTTTCAAAAAAAGAACATTACGATAATTTAACAGTTAAAGCATTAAACCAAAAAGGCAATCTATACGGCGATAATGGCAACCTGGCCAGGTCTCTCAGTTTTTATTTGGAAGCAGCAGGTATTTCTGAAAAAAACAATGACAAAAAAGCGCTTGTGGGCACCTATGCCAACATCGGTATTAATTTTATTTCTTTGCGCCAATTTGAAAAAAGTGAAGAATATTTACGCAAAGCAATTATTGTTTCTGAAGGGTCGGATGATCTTAAGAGTGTAGGAAACCTGTATAATAATATGGGAGCTATGTTTCTTGAAAGTAATAAACTCGATTCGGCAGAAGCTAATTTTAAAAAAGGGCAGCAGATTTACACCCGGGCAAAATACACGAGAGGGCTTGCCTACAGCATGTATTACCTCGGATTTATTTACAACAGAACTAAAAACTATAAGGCGGCTCTTGAAAGTTTTGAAAAAGCCGGGGAAATAAATAAAGAAAGCGGCAATAGTTATGAATTATCGAATATTTATAATTGCATTGCGGATGTTTATATCAGCATGAACAAACCCGATCAATCGCTGCAATACGCAAAAAAATCTTTAGAAGAAGCGTTGCGGGAAAAATCGGGGTTCGATATAAAAGAAGCTTATCTTGTATTAAAAAAATCATACGAATTAAAAGGGGATTACGAAACTGCGCTTGAATATTACAGCAAATACACCGGCGTAAAAGACAGCCTTTTTAATACAGAAAGTTCAAAACAGGTAGCCGAAATGCAAACCAAATACGAAACGGAGAAAAAGGAAACTGAAAATAAACTGTTGCAGGAAAAAAATGAAAGTAGTACCAAAACAATAAAGCAACAAAGGTATTTTGGGATTGCAGTTGGTATAATTTGCATACTGCTGGTTGCATTTGCCATTGTAATCTTCCGATCAAACAAACAAAAACAACGGATCAATGTTGAGTTGGAAAGAAAAAATATTTTAATTGAAAGGCAAAAGGAACTGGTGGAGGAAAAACAAAAAGAAATATTAGACAGCATTCATTATGCGAAAAGAATACAGCGCTCGCTGCTTACTTCCGAGAAATACATTGCCCGCAATCTCAATAAACTGAGTAATAAAAATTAGATTTTCGGTTTATACTGAAAATTTATCAGCCATACCGAACCAAGTATCACACCGATTGCGGCAATCTGCAACCAGCTGATAATTTCTCCGTCAAACAAGCCCCACATCACGGCCACTACCGGAATTAAATAGGTAGTTGAAGAAGCAAAAACGGCCCCTGAAAGTTTTATTAATTCATTAAACGCAATTACGGATAAAGCCGAACCTACAATTCCTAAAATAGCTGTGTAACCCAAACTACTTACAGCTTGGGGATGTGTGTTAAACACTTCCATAAAATTAGTGGAGAATAAGTAAATCAAAGCCACAGGGCCTGTAAACATAAATGCCCAAACTGTTGCTCGTGTTGAGCCTAAATCATTCAGGTATTTTCTTATAATGTTAACGCTGATCGCATAACATAAGGTTGCAGCAACAACCAATATCGCAAAATTTGCACCCGAAGTTTTTGAACTTTCATCGTTATACAACAAAAGTAAAGCTCCGCCGAAACCGCTGACTATACCTAAAAGCTGGAAGACACCTGTTTTATTACTGAATGCAATCCAACCGATGATAACAGTAAAAATGGGTGTTAAAGCGTTCAACATTCCCGCCAGGCTGCTGCTGATACCGGTTTCTGCCTTTGTAAATAAAAATGCCGGGATAAGATTACCGAAAACGCCCATTCCCAAAAGGCCTTTCCAATATTTTTTAAAATCAATCTGATAATATTTAAGCAAAAATGGCAATAAAAATAAATAAGCCATTCCAATGCGCAAAGCAGCTACTTGTTCGCTGCTGTAGGCTTCCATACCACGCTTCATTAAAATAAAAGAGCTGCCCCAAATAAGCGACAACACAATAAGTATGGGCCATTTTAAGTTCTTCATAGCAAGCGCAGGCAAAAGTACGCTTAATTGGTTACTTTTGTAAGGATTTGAAAAAACTACTTGTCATATCGTACTATTGGCCACCCGCGGGCGGGCCCGGTGTGCAGCGTTGGGTAAAGCTATGTAAATATTTAGCTCAAATGGGTTACCAGTGCCATGTAGTAACGGTTGATGAAGCGCATGCCTCCTACCCTTCCATAGATAAATCACTTGAAAAAGACATTGATGTTTCAATAAAGATTACCAAAACAAAATCGTTTGAAGCATTGAAAGTTTTTTCTTCTGTTTTCAAAAAAGAAAAGGTGCCTTACGCGGGCATACCCGATAAAAATAAAATGAGCAATATCGGGCGCATTGCCTTGTACATTCGTTCAAACTTTTTCATTCCCGATGCACGCATCGGCTGGAACAAATACGCAATAGAGGCCTGCAAAGAAATTATTGAAAAAGAAAAAATTGATTGTATTATTACTACCAGTCCGCCACATTCTACTCAACTAATCGGGCTCACTTTAAAAAAACGTTTTCCAAAGTTAAAGTGGATTGCCGATTTACGCGACCCCTGGACAGATATTTATTATTATCACAAACTTTCGCATACTGAAAATTCAAAGAAAAAAGATCTGCGTTATGAAAAAGAAGTGCTTGAATGTGCAGATGCTATAACTGTCACCAGCCCCATTACCAATAAACTCTACGCCGGCAAAATTGATAAAAAGTATACGGATAAAATTCATACTATAACAAATGGCTTTGATGAAGATGATTTTATAAATACCAACCAGGCTGTTTCTGATAAATTTACTATCACCTTTGCAGGCACAGTAAACGAGCAATTCGGGTTGGAAGAGTTTATCGCAGCTGTTAAAGATCTTTCTTCGCAAAATATTTTGTTGCATTTTGTGGGAACAATAGATGTTTATACAAAAAATTTATTGGAAAAAGAAATTCCGCACAATCACAAAATAACCGCTTACGTTCCGCATAAGGAACTGATGAATTATATAGTGCAGTCTCAGGCACTTTTACTTTCTATTCCGAAAGGAAACAACCAGGGAACCATTCCCGGAAAATTATTTGAATATTTAGCCACGAAAAAACCAATTATTTGCCTTGCACCAAGCCATAGCAGCGCTGAAGAAATTATTGCGGAGTGTGCTGCCGGGAAAACTTTTACGTATGAAGATAAAACCGGAATGGAAAATTATCTGAAGCAGTTAAGCAGTGATTGGAAAACGGGAAAAGATATTTCAGTGACCCCGATAGCTATCGGGGCAATTGCTTATAAAAAATACTCCAGAAAAGAATTGGCAAAACAATTTGCCTTGCTGATCGAGACGCTGTTTTAATCATTTTCATTTAAAGAGCCGGCTTCTTTCGCAATCTCACTCAATTTTTTCGCATATTCCTCTTTAATTCGTGTTATGATCTCTTCACAAGAAAGTATTTCGGTTATTAATTCAGATGATTTACCGGCGCACCACAATTTTTTATAGTTATCGGGCAAAACTGATTCTTCCAGTTTCTTCATTCCCCTTACCTGCACCATAGTTTTAAACCATCTTTTTGTTTGCGGGTTATTACTCATGAATTTCTCCAACCACGACTGGGTATAGCCCATTTTTTTTGCTTCGGGTGTATTTATAATAGTACAAGGCGTACCGGATAATTTTGTAGTCATCACAATATCATCCATGCCGGCATGTAAGATGGCCTGTTTATAGGCTTCGTTTACATGGCATTCCTTACTGGCGATAAAACGTGTACCGATAGATGCTCCATCAGCTCCAAGCGCTTTCACAGATAACAAGCCCGATCCGGTAGCAATTCCTCCCGCCGCCACAATGGGCTTATCCGGAAAATATTTTTTTAAAGCAGGGATTAATACCTGCAAGGGATTCGGACCTGCATGGCCGCCTGCACCCTGCCCCACAGCGATAAAACCATCTACTCCATTATCGGCACATTTTTTTGCGTGAGGCACATTGGTCACGTCGCTAAAGACCTTTGCACCATAACTATGAGCACGCTCAATCACTTCCACAGGGTTACCCAAAGATGTGATGTAAAAAGGCACCTTCTTTTCTACGCATATTTCAAGATGCTTCTTATAAAAAGGATTGGTTTTCTGAACAATCAGGTTAACCCCGTAATTCCCTGCCGGAAATTGTTTATAGTAATCATTTAACTCGTCCAAAAGGGCCGCCAACTCTCCTTCCTTTCTGTAATTGAGCGTAGGAAAATTAACCATAATTCCCGCTCTCATGCCTGCCTTCAGCATATCCTTATTACTCACCAAAAACATGGGGGCCATTATTACAGGGAAGTCTATTTTAAGAAATCGGGTAAGCATCTTAAAAAAAATTACAGCAATTACTTGCAATTTACACAAATATAAGCTAAATTTATGCATGCATAATATCTTTTTCTGATACTTTATATATTATTTTAACTTTATCTGTTATGGAAAATTTTCGCTTATTCGATTTGTTGCATAACCTGAAGCTGATGCCGCCTAAAGAAGACATCCTGGCTTCTAAGGAAAATGGCCTGTGGCGAAAATACAGCACGCAGGAATACATTGACACGGTAAATTATCTTAGTTACGCTTTTATTAATCTGGGAATTAAACCCGGGGAAAAAATAGGGCTTATTTCAAATAACCGGCCCGAATGGAATTTTGTTGATTACGCCTGCCTGCAAACCGGGGCAATCAATACTCCCTTGTATCCGACCATCAGCAATCACGACCTTAATCATATTATTAAAGAAGCCGACATCAGCTATTTTTTTGTTGCCAATGAGGACCAATACAATAAGGTAAAAGTCTGTTCAGAAAACTCTACCATTAAAGAAATATTTTGTTTCAATCCCGTAAAAGGAATTCGCTCAATAAAAGAACTTATTGAATACGGAAAAAATGATCCGCAGGAAAAAAAACTGGAAGAGATAAAATCAACTATTAAACCCGATGACCTTGCCACGCTTATTTATACATCCGGAACAACAGGTAATCCTAAGGGAGTTATGTTATCGCACCGGAATTTTATCAGTAATGTCATTGGTTCGAAAGATTTATGCCCTTTTAAACAAAGTTGGCGGGCGTTAAGCTTTCTTCCCCTCAATCATGTATACGAACGAATGCTTTCATACTTATATACAAGCCACGGAGTATCGGTATACTATGCAGAAAGCCTGGAAACAATTGCCGCCAATTTAAAAGAAGTAAAACCCCAGATTTTTGTAACTGTACCGAGGCTTCTTGAAAAGGTATATGAAAAAATTGTAAGTACCGGAGCTCAGCTTAAAGGAATAAAAAGAGTTCTTTTCTTCTGGGCACTTAACCTTGGCTTACGATATGAGCAGCACAAAGCAAATGGATGGTGGTACGAATTCCAGTTAAAAATTGCAAACAAGATTATTTTCAGTAAATGGCGCGAGGCATTGGGAGGAAACATTGTTACCATCGTATCCGGCGGTTCTGCACTTCAGCCGCGTTTAGCCCGAGTGTTTCATGCGGCCCGTATTAAAATACTTGAAGGCTACGGATTAACAGAAACATCGCCGGTAATCGCCGTAAATAATTTTGATGATACCAACATAAAGATCGGTACTGTGGGTCCGGTTTTGCACAACGTAAAAGTAAAAATTGCAGAAGACGGCGAAGTGTATGTTAAAGGGCCGAACGTAATGTTAGGTTATTACAAACAGCCGGAATTAACCAAAGAAGTTATCGATAACGAAGGTTGGTTCCATACGGGCGACATTGGTGTATTTGAAGACGGCCGCTTTCTGAAAATAACCGACCGCAAAAAGGAAATTTTCAAAACATCAGGCGGAAAGTACATAACCCCGCAAAGCATAGAAAACAAGTTGAAAGAAAGCCGGTTCATTGAACAGGTTATGGTTATTGGTGAAAATGAAAAATTTCCTTCGGCATTTATTGTTCCCGCATTCGCTTTTATTAAACAATGGTGTGCAAAACGGAATATAGCATATACCACTAATGAAGAAATAATTTTGAATCCCGAAGTTATTAAACGCATTTGGAGGGAAGTTGAAGATGCTAATAATGAACTGGCGCAATACGAAAAATTAAAAAGAATCCATCTTCTTCCGAAGGAGTGGACCATCGATAACGGAGAACTTACGCCTAAAATGTCGTTGAAAAGAAAAGTAATATTAAATGCCAATAAAGAAGCTTACAATAAAATTTATATTCACTCCATTTAATAAACTATGCGTGCATAATTTAAAAAGGCGACTGACTAATGAATAAAAAACGAACAGAAACTGTTGATTCTAAATTAAAAACTGCCTGGCAGATAGTCAGTAGAATGTACAATGCAGAAGCCTTTCTGCATGGAGGAACTATAGCTATGGCACATTTTTTATTGAATATTGACAGTAAAGACGGTTCTTACGCATCGGATATCGCGCCTCAATTAGGCATGGAAAGCACTTCTCTTTCGCGCATTATTCAATCGCTTGAAGAAAAAAAACTGATACAAAGAATTCCTGATAAAGTAGATAAAAGGCGGATTAAATTACTATTAACTGCCAAAGGGAAAGCTCAGAAAGATCAGGCTAAAAATATTGTAAGGAATTTTAACCACATCGTAGAATTAAAATTAGGAAAAGAAAAAGTAACAGAGTTTTTTAAAACCATTGACGAAATTACCGAATTGGCAGAAGAAAGAAACAAATTAATTAAAGCCTGAATCAAGCATAATAAAATTACAAGGATGAAAAGAACGATAAAAAAAGTAGCTGTTCTGGGTTCGGGGGTAATGGGCTCCCGTATTGCCTGTCACTTTGCAAATATCGGTTGCGAAGTTTTGCTTTTGGATATTCTCCCGAAAGAAATTACCGAAGTTGAAAAAATAAAAGGGCTTACTTTAGAATCGAAGGCGGTCAGAAACCGGATTGCGGCAGAAGCCCTACAATTTGCTTTAAAATCAACTCCCTTTCCTATTTATAAGAAACAATTTTCTACCCGCATAAAAACCGGAAATTTCGATGATGACATGACGAAAATCGCAGATTGTGATTGGGTAATTGAAGTAGTCATTGAAAATCTTGATATCAAGAAAAAAGTTTTTGAACAGGTTGAAAAGTACAGAAAAGCGGGTACACTCATCACATCAAACACTTCCGGTATCCCCATAAATTTAATGGCCGAGGGGCGCAGCGATGATTTTCAAGCGAATTTTTGCGGCACACACTTTTTTAATCCTCCGCGTTATTTAAAACTATTAGAAATAATTCCAACAAAATACACAAAACCCGAAGTGGTTGATTTTTTAGTAAACTACGGAGAACAGTATTTAGGAAAAACAACCGTATTATGCAAAGATACGCCCGCGTTTATTGCCAACCGTGTCGGAGTTTACAGCATTATGTCCCTTCTGCATATCGTAGAAAAAATGGGGCTTACCGTTGAAGAAGTAGACAAACTGACGGGACCGGTTTTAGGCCGGCCAAAATCGGCTACTTTCCGTACCTGCGATGTGGTTGGCTTAGATACTTTAGTAATGGTGGCAAAAGGTTTACAGAAAAATTGCCCGAACGACGAAGCGAATAATTTATTTCTCATCCCCTCTTATATTCAAAAAATGGTGGATAACAAATGGATTGGCGATAAGTCAAAACAAGGTTTCTATAAAAAAGAAAAAACAAAAGAAGGCAAATCAGAAATTCTCGCGCTTGATTTAAAAACTTTAGAATATAAACCTTCTCAAAAAGTAAAATTTGCAACCTTAGAGCTCACCAAACCCATAGACAATTTAAAGGAACGGGTTAAAATTCTTATTTCGGGAAAGGACAAAGCAGGAGAATTTTATCGTGCCACATTTATCGGTTTATTTCAATACGTTTCCAATCGCATTCCCGAAATATCGGATGAATTATACAGGATTGATGATGCTCTCAAAGCCGGTTTCGGATGGGATCTCGGGCCTTTTGAATATTGGGATGCCATCGGAGTCAAAGAAATGATTGCTTTAATGGAGCAATCAGGTAATAAACCTGCCCCATGGGTATATGAAATGCTGCAAACAAATACTTCTTTCTATAAAGCGGACAAAGGATTGCGAACTTATTACGATATACCTGCCAAAACTTATAAAACAATTCCCGGCACCGAACAATTTATTTCAATCGAAGCTATTCGTTCAACAAAAACAATCTGGAAAAACAGCGGACTAACGGTTACTGACCTTGGAGACGGAATTATCAATGCCGAATTTCATACCAAGATGAATACCATTGGCGGAGAAATTTTATCCGGGCTTGTTAAGGCAGTAGAATTTGCAGAAAAAGATTTTTGCGGGTTAGTAATCAGTAATGAAGGGGCTAATTTTTCGGCCGGTGCCAATGTGGGATTGATATACATGATGGCTGTTGAACAGGATTGGGACGAACTGAATATGGCTGTAAAAACTTTCCAGGCAACTACCATGCGTTTGCGTTATTCATCCGTACCTGTTGTAGCAGCACCTCACGGACTGGCACTCGGGGGAGGCTGTGAAATTTGTTTGCATGCCGATAAAGTGGTGGCTCATGCCGAAACCTATATCGGGCTGGTTGAATTCGGCGTCGGACTTATCCCCGGAGGCGGAGGAACAAAAGAATTTGCTTTACGTTTAAGTGATTCTTTTCATGAAGGAGATATAGAACTGAATACTTTCCGCGATAAATTTCTGACTATCGGACAGGCAAAAGTATCTACCTCTGCCTACGAAGCCTATGATTTAGGAATTCTGAGAACCGGTATTGATAAAGTAGTTGTTTCGCGTAACCGTTTATTGGGCGAAGCAAAAGCAGCTTGTTTACAAATGGCGCAAGCAGGCTACACAAAGCCTGTTGCCCGCAATGATATTCGTGTACTGGGCAATCAAGCTCTTGGTTTGGTGTATGCAGGAGCAAACGCTATGCGCAGCGGAAATTATATAAGCGACCACGACCAACTGATTTCAGAAAAATTAGGATTTGTTCTGGCAGGCGGAAATTTATCTCAGCCTGCACTTGTTTCCGAACAATACTTACTGGACCTGGAAAGAGAAATTTTTTTACAATTATGTGCCGAGCGAAAAACACTGGAAAGAATTAACAGTATCATTAACGGTGGGAAAATCCTGCGCAATTAAATCCAATACTAAATATCATGAATGCATACATTATAGCCGGATTCAGAAGCGCAGTAGGAAAAGCGCCCAGGGGATTATTCCGGTTTACCCGTCCGGATGACTTAGCTGCTGAAATAATAAAACACCTTGTTGCTTCTGTTCCGCAATTGGATAAAGAAAGAATTGATGATGTTATTGTTGGTAACGCAATGCCCGAGGCTGAACAGGGACTTAACATGGGTAGATTAATTTCGCTTTTAGCTTTGGATACGGATAAAGTTTCAGGCATGACAGTTAATCGCTATTGCGCTTCGGGGTTGGAAACAATCGCAATTGCGAGTGCAAAAATAAATTCGGGCATGGCCGATTGTATTATTGCAGGCGGAGTGGAAAGTATGAGCCTCATTCCCATGGGAGGATGGCGCATTGTTCCGAACCCTAAAGTAGCCAAGGAGCATGCCGACTGGTACTGGGGAATGGGTTTAACGGCAGAAGCGGTGGCTAAAGAATTTAATGTATCGAGAGAAGACCAGGATTTATTTTCCTATAATTCGCATCAAAAAGCGATTGCAGCCGTAAAAGCGGGAAAATTTAAAGAAGAGATTATCCCTGTAAAAGTAAACGAGACTTATCTCGATGAAAAAGAAAAACGCAAAACACGCGAATACACAGTAGATACAGACGAAGGCCCCCGAGCCGATACTTCCGTAGAATTATTATCAAAACTAAACCCGGTTTTTGCAAACGGCGGAAGTGTAACAGCAGGAAACTCTTCTCAAACAAGTGACGGCGCTTCTTTTGTTATTATGATGAGTGAAAGAATGGTAAAAGAATTGAACCTGAAACCTATTGCGCGTTTGGTGTCGCATGCCGTTGCCGGAGTTCCTCCACGCATCATGGGAATTGGCCCGATCGCAGCTATTCCAAAAGCAATAGAACAAGCCGGATTGAAAATAAAAGATATCGATCTTTTCGAATTAAACGAAGCCTTTGCATCGCAATCGCTCGCTGTAATAAGGAAATTAGAGTTAAACCCGGATTGGGTTAACGTAAACGGAGGAGCCATTGCTCTTGGTCACCCCTTAGGTTGCAGCGGGGCAAAATTGTCAGTTCAGTTGTTAAATGAAATGCGCAGAGAGAATAAAAAATACGGAATAGTTACAATGTGCATTGGCACGGGCCATGGTGCCGCCGGTGTTTTTGAATTACTCCGGTAAATTTATTAAAAATGAATAAAGATTTGTTTGATAAACTGGTTTCAATTCGCCGACGGATACATGCCAATCCCGAAATCGGTTATCAGGAATTTAAAACCGCCGGGCTTATCTGCGAAGAACTGGACAAGCTTAAAATTCCCTATAAAAAAAATATTGCAAAAACGGGTGTGGTGGCCACTTTAAAAAAAGGCAATGGCCCTTGCATAGTTTTAAGAGCCGATATGGACGCGCTACCTATTCTTGAAGAAAATAATCTTTCTTTTAAAAGCCTGCAAAAAATGCGAATTTCTAACGGAATGGAAATCCCTTTAATGCATGCCTGCGGACATGATCTGCATACCACCATGTTATTAGGTGCGGCAGCTTTACTTAAAGAGGAAGATTTTAAAGGGACTGTGAAATTTGTATTTCAACCATCGGAAGAAGGCGTATACGATGATCCCGAAAAAAAATCAGGCGGACAAAGAATTGTTGAAAGCGGAGAATTGGACAACGTAAAGGCGGCCCTCGGTTTGCATGTACATCCTCTTCTGCCTGTGGGAAAATTAGCTTACAAACTTGGGCAAGCCTTAGCCTGTGCCAATTTTTTTAAAATAGAAATTACCGGGAAAATGGCACATGCCTCGGTAGCTCCGCATTTAGGAATAGACGCTGTTTTAATCTCCAGCCAGTTAATTCAGAATATTTCTTCGCTTGTGCCCAAATATATTAATCCTACAGAGGCTACCGTTATTTCCTTCACACAAATAAACGGTGGTGTTGCTCCCAATGTTATTGCCGACAGAGTAACTTTAGAAGGAACGGTTCGTGCCTTGGACCTTGTAACATTTAATCAGATATTGGAACGGATAGAAAAAATAATTGAAGGAACCATGATTTCATCGGGCGCAAAAATTACGATAGAGTATAACCTGAATTACCCGAGTTTATTAAACGACAAAAATGTACATAACAATATGGCGGATACTTTAACTTCGGTTTTCGGAAAAGAAAATATCATTCCCGTTGACGCGATTCTTGGTTCGGAAGATTTCGCTTTTTATTCAAGAAAAGTGCCGTCTATGTTTTATTTTTTAGGCGCCAGGGATATTTCAGAAAACTGTTATTTTCTGCACGACTCGAAAGTTATTTTTAATGAGGATTGTATTCCGTTAGGTTCAAAATTATTAAGTGAAGGGGCGATCAGCCTTTTAAAAAGTTAAAATTATAAATACCGGCATTATGGCAAACAGTAAAACAAAAGGCGGAGAATTCCTGATTAAGGAAACATCGGCAGAGGAAATTTTTATTCCGGAACAATGGACGGAAGAACAATTAATGATGAAAAAAACCTGCGAAGATTTTATCTCCCAGGAAGTGACGCCGCGCCTTGATAAAATAGATAACCAGGAAGAGGGCCTGATGGTTTCAATCCTGAACAAAGCAGGCGAACTGGGCATACTTGGTATTTCTGTTCCTGAAAATTTCGGAGGACTGGGTTTTGATTTTGTTACTTCGATGCTCACCACAGAAATTATCGGAACAGGACACTCTGTTGCCGTCGCATTATCAGCACACACGGGTATCGGTACTTTGCCTATTCTGTATTACGGGAATGAGGCGCAGAAGAAAAAATATATACCTAAACTCGCTTCCGGTGAATGGAAAGCCTGTTATTGTCTTACTGAACCGGCCAGCGGCTCGGATGCAAATAGCGGTAAAACAAACGCCAGACTTTCGGCAGACGGTAAGCATTATATTTTAAACGGGCAAAAAATGTGGATTACAAACGGTGGTTTTGCAGATGTATTTACCGTATTCGCAAAAATTGACGATGATAAGAATTTATCCGCCTTTATTGTCGAAAAATCTTTTGGCGGTATAAGTCTGAATGCCGAAGAACATAAAATGGGCATAAAAGGCAGTTCAACCCGCCAGGTATTTTTTAACGACTGTAAAGTTCCTGTAGAAAATTTATTATCGGAAAGAGAAAACGGTTTTAAAATAGCCGTAAACATTTTAAATATCGGCCGTATTAAATTGGCCGGGGCGGCAATGGGCGCCAGCAAACAAACGATCACGCAATCCGTGCAATATGCCAATGAACGCGTTCAGTTTGAAAGGCCAATTTCTAAATACGGAGCCATTCGTTACAAATTAGCCGAACAAGCCACGCGCACTTTTGCGACTGAGAGCGCTATCTACAGGGCTTCTCAAAATATTGAAGACGCCATTCATGCCTTAATTGAAGGAGGCATGGATGAAGCAAAAGCAAAATTAAAAGGAATAGAACAATTTGCCGTAGAAGCTGCCATTTTAAAAGTGCATGGCTCTGAGACTTTAGATTATGTTGCTGATGAAGGCGTTCAGATATACGGGGGTATGGGTTATAGTGCCGAGGGTCCGATGGACAGGGTATATCGCGACTCAAGAATCAACCGGATCTTTGAAGGCACGAATGAAATTAATCGTTTACTGATAGTAGATATGCTTTTAAAACGAGCCCTCAAAGGTGAGTTGGATTTAATGGGCCCCGCCCAAAAAGTAGCTGCCGAATTAGTGGGCATTCCGGAAGCCGGAGAAACGGATGAGGACCTGTTTGCTTACGAGAAAAAAATGGTTGCCAATTTTAAAAAAATAATTTTACTGGTAGCGGGTGCGGCTGTACAAAAATTAATGGCCACACTTAGTAAAGAACAGGAAGTACTGATGAATATAGCCGATATGGTAATTGAAACCTATGTTGCAGAATCAACACTTTTACGTGTAGAGAAATTAACGGGCATGAAGAGTGAAGAGGCTTGTAAAGAACAAATATGCATGATGCGTTGCTATGTGAATTCTGCCTGTGATAAAATCGGAATCAGCGGAAAGGAAGCCTTAAACAGTTTCGCAGAAGGCGATGAATTAAGGATGATGCTGATGGGACTGAAGCGTTTTACAAAACAGGAACCCTTTAACACAAAAGCTTCGCGACAAATCATTGCTCAAAAAATAATTGCGGAAAACAAATATTGTTTTTAAATAATAGTCCGGTTTATGTGTTTATTTTACTACAAAGTTCGAAATGTTACCGGCAGGCAAAGGAAATATTAATGTTGAACGTTATGTTGCTTTAGGCGATTCTATAACCGCCGGTTATGCCGACGGAGCTTTGCATTACAACGGGCAACAAAATTCTTACGCAAATATTATGGCCGGCCAGTTTAAATTAATTGGCAGTACCAATTTCAGACAACCACTTCTTGATAAGGATTCTGTCGGAATTGACCTTTCAGGGCATTCCCGCCTATCTCTGAAAAAGACAAATGAAAATTCGGGGCTTGGCGGTTTATCACTTGCTTTCCTTGCACCCAAAGGTGATGCAGATGCCTTTACCGGGAATATTTATTCCACGCAGGGACCCTTTTACAATATCGCTGTTCCGGGAGCAAAAATTACCTCAATAAGGGCAAAAGGATACGGAAATCCCGAAAACGGGCAGGGAAATTACAATCCCTTTTTTGCACGAATGGTTTCCAGTCCCAATGCGTCAATCTTAGAAGATGCCTTAGCGCGTAACCCGACATTCTTCTCGTTATTCATTGGTAATAATGACGCGCTGGGTTACGCTTTAACGGGTGGTACTACCGACATTATTACTCCGTTAACCGGCTCACCGGGCATTGGTTTTGAAGAAAGCCTTTCAGCCATTATAAATGCTTTAACTGACAATGGCGCTAAAGGTGTTATCGCCAACTTACCCGACCTTCTTTCAGTGCCCTTTTTTACAACCATACCTTATAACGGGTTACTCCTTACCGAAGCAAATGCTTCCTTGCTGAATGAAAAATACAAGGCGCAGGGGATTTCTTTTCACGAAGGAAAAAACTCTTTTTTAATTCATGATTCGATAAATACTCCGGGTGTAAGAAAAATAAAAAAAGGTGAGTTAATTTTATTCGATTTGTTATTGGATAGTGATAAACTCCTTTATATGAAAGCCGGGAAACCCATTCCTAAAAAATATGTTTTACTGGCAGGTGAAATCAACAAAATACAAAATGCAGTTAACGGATATAATCTTATTATAGAATCAATTGCCACAAAGAAGGGGCTTGCCCTGGTAAACGTAAACGCCCTTTTAAAAACAGCTAAAAAAGACCGGTTTTTCAATTGCCGGTCGTTGGATCTTAATTTTCGTAAAAAAGGTGTTTTTTCATTAGACAGCCTTCATCCCAATCCGTTTGGCCACGCCCTGCTTGCCAATGAATTTATTAAAGCCATTAACGAAACCTACGGCTCAACTATTCCCAAAGTAAAAAGTGCAAGATATGCCGGAGTGGTGTTTCCTGAATAAAAGTTAATCAGCGAAACCTGAATGCACTGTTTTGCGTATATTTAAACAATACAGAAAAGTTTAACTTAGCGTACATTACAGCAAATCGGTAAGTGCGTTTTTTGTATGAGATTAAAGCTTTAGTGTAAAAAAATTTATGGAAACTGATTCAGGGGAGCCTTCATTTACACCGAATGAATCTCCTTCGCAAAAAAGAAAAGACAAACTTCCGAAACAGCCCTTTCATCATATTGCCATTTCTTTGTCGGGTGGCGGATTCAGGGCCACTGCTTTTCATTTAGGGTTAATTTGTTATTTATCTGCAAAAAAATACGAAGGAATAAGCCTGCTTGACAGAGTACGTATACTTTCAACTGCTTCCGCCGGAACATTTACCGGGGTAAAATATGTTACAACAATAAAAAAGGGCGGCACTATAAAAGATTGCTACAACAGTTTATACTCATTTATGTCGGAATGCGATTTGGTTTCAGAAGCCCTGAAGTATTTATCGGATGACAATAACTGGAAAGAAAGCAAGCAGAGAACTTTAATCAATGCCTTTGCAGCTATTTATTACAAGAAATTTGAATCTGAAACTTTCGGCCTGCTTTGGAAAAAAAACCGCCCGATACATTTGAAAGAAATCAGTTTTAATGCAACCGAATTTAATTTTGCCCTTCCTTTCCGCTTTCAAAAAACGGAGAGATCGCAATTAAAAAGCGGTTCGCATGAATTTATCGGCAATAAAAAAATACATATTCCGGTAAGTATGGCAAAAGAAATTCGTTTTTCTGATATCATTGCCGCCTCTTGCTGCTTTCCGTTCGGATTTGAGCCTATTAACTTTCCCGATGATTTTATTTACGAGGAAGCGGTAAAATTGAAAGACCCCTCTTTGCTTCCTAAAAATGTTTACGACGGCGATATCATTAATTACCCGATAGGATTAATGGACGGGGCCATAGACGACAATCAGGGTGTAGATTCGGTCGTAGTAGCTGAAGAGCGAATGAAACAATATCCCGAAGATTTAAAAGAATTTCGTTCGCATGATGAAAAAGCTGTTGATCTTTATATAATTTCAGATGTATCCCGGCCTAACATGCAAAGCTATACCAACAGTGCCACCGATAAAATTCCGGTAGTAGGTGAATGGCATTTTAAGAGCCTTAAACATTTTGGTATTATTTGTACAATTTTAGGGCTTTCCGCTATCCCTTTGGCGTTCCTATTTACGAATAAAGCAGTTATCATTGCTTTTTCCGTTTTAGGAACACTTCAGTGCTTAATCGCTTTCTTCCTCTTAATTATTGCTCAAAGTTTTACAGGGCTGACAAGAAAACTCGGAGTGCCTGAATTTGTGGTAAAAAGATTGCTGCACTTTAATGAATTAAAATTGACTACCCTTTATACCATGTTTATAAGCAGGAAAAAATCAGCTATGAAATTGGTTAGCGATGTCTTTATAAAGCAAATGAAATGGTTCAGTTTTGAACGCGTTTACGGTGATGTGGCCTGGAAACCGCGGTTAATTATGAACTCTGCTTTTGAATTGACGGAAGCTGAAATAATTAAAAGAAAGAAAAAATATAGTTTTCTCAGCAGGGAGTTATCCGATCCGGGAGAAGAAATAATTTCAGCCGCCACCATTGCAAGTAATGTAAATACAGAATTATGGTTTACACCGGAAGACCTGTCCGGAGATAAAAACAAATTAAATTCGCTGATAGCTTCCGGGCAGTTTACTACCTGCTTTAACCTGCTTAAGTATTTTGAGAAATTCATTAAACACAAACGATATAAAGACGAGTATGACCAATATAGCGAAGAAACAAAAAAAGCCCTTGATCAATTACACAGAAGTTTAAAAGAAGATTGGAAGAAATTCAAAAAAGATCCGTATTGGCTTGCAAACGAATGGAACAGAAAAGAAACCAAGCAGTAATTCTATTTTACCTCTTCAATTGATTTTTTCAGTTCAGCGTCAAACCGGTCTTTTAATTTATCCTCTGAATTCAGGATTTTTTGCATCAACAACGAAGCTTCCGCTCCCCACCTTTTTACAGTTTCAATATCAAAATAAAGCATGCCGGTGCGGCGAATAAAGAAATCAGAAGGGGTTTGGCACATTTCCTTTTCGATAGCATATATTATTTGTGCCTTAAGCAAAACAGGAATATCTTTTTCATTACTTCCAGGCACACTTTTCAGGAAACTTTCTATAATGGTGTAAAGCTCTTCAATATTTGAGCCGTACCGATAAATTAATTCTTTAATCTCTTCTTGTCGCAACCCCAAAGTAAGCCCCCTGCTCATTTTAAGTTTTTCAAATTCAGAAAAATTAGCGGCCGTTTCAGTCCCTCCTCCCGAAAGTATAGTTTTATCTGTGGTGCAGGGTAAAAATTTTTCCGGCCGTTCATTTGTAATTTTTTCAACCACTTTATTCACCACACGCTCCGCCATTTTTCTATAACCTGTAAGTTTTCCGCCGGCAATTATAATCATTCCCGACTCTGAAATAAAAACTTCATCTTTACGCGAAATCTCCGAAGGTCCCTTTCCTTTTTTATTCACCAAAGGCCGCAAGCCCGCCCAACCCGATTCAATATCTCCGGAGGTAAGGTTGCACGAAAAATAATTATTCACGCACTTTAAAAGATAACTTTTATCTTCCGGAGTAATTCCGGGGTTAGAGAGGCTGCCTTCGTAAAAAGTATCGGTTGTCCCGATATAAGCTTTCTCACCTTTCGGAATAACAAAAATCATACGCCTGTCATGCGTATCAAAATATACAGCTTGCTTAACGGGCAATTTTTTTTTATTTATAACAAGATGAACACCTTTTGTAATATGCAATTTATGTGTGTCATGTTTTTTTTCCAGATCATCCAGTTCATCAACCCATGGGCCCGTTGCATTTACCACGCATCCGGCATACACCTCATATAACTTTCCGTTTAACTCATCTCTAAGTTTCGCTCCGCATATTTTTTCATTTTTATAGATGAATTCAACGGCCTTCATGTAATTTATCGCCTGTGTTCCTCTTTTAACAGCTTCTTTTATTATTTCCAGGGTTAAGCGCGCGTCATCCGTTCTGTATTCGTAATAAAGAATTCCTCCCGACAAATTTTCTTTGATCAACAAAGGTTCCGCTCTTTTTGTTTCTTCGGCGTTCAAAACCTGATGCCATTCTTCTTTCTTAACTCCTGCCAGCCACTCGTAAACCCACATTCCCAATCGTGCAGAAAACTTATTAAAAGAACCATTCTTTACAATAGGCAAAAGCATTTTTTCCGGGCGGGTAAGATGCGGCGCATTTTTATGAATTATCTCCCGTTCCTTTCCGACTTCGGCAACCAGTTTAAATTCGAGCTGTTTTAAATATCTTAAACCTCCGTGAATAAGTTTGGTAGAACGACTTGAGGTGCCTCCTGCAAAATCCTGCATATCTGCTAAAACAACCTTTAAGCCCCTGGCTGTCGCGTCCAATGCAATTCCTGCGCCTGTAATTCCCCCTCCTATTACCAACAAATCAAATTCAGAACCGGTTATTTTCCGGATTATATCAGGCCTTTGTATAGCTGAAAATGAATTCAAAATATTATTTACCTTTAATAAGGATGTTCATCGCTTTATCCGGGTAATCAGTAATAATTCCGTCTACCCCTAAAGCTATTAATTTTTTCATATCCTGTAATTCGTTCACTGTCCATGGTATAAGCAGCATTCCCCTTGCATGAACATTTTTTACAAGTGTTTCGTTTACCAAATAATAATCAGGACTGTAAATATCTGTTTCAAAACCCAATTGTTTTATGTTGGCTTCAAAACTATCTTCGTTCTCAACAAGGAATGCGGTTTTAACTTTGATTTGCCGTTTTTTTATTTCTTGCAATATTCTGATATCAAAAGATTGCAAATTACAGGAATGCAAACAGTTTAGTCTTTTAATTTCATGGTAAACTAATTCAACAAAAATTTCGGGCACCGGGTTAAATATGCCGTCTTTTTCCGGTTCACTTTTAATTTCAATATTATAACTTATTTTTTTCAGGTTATTTTCTTTTACAAAAGCTTGTGTCTTCGTTATTACTTCAGAAAACAAGGGTTTGTGTTCGGGCAATGCCTTTTGAAGAGGAAATTCTTTATTACCCCGCAAACCACAATCGTATTTTGCAATTTCAGCGTAGTTCATTTTGAACAAATTATATTTTTCACGCGCTCCGTTCTCTACTTCAAGCCTATCCGGCCGGGTGCAAAAATCCGGATTCATCCAGGGTTCGTGAGATACTACAACTTGCAGGTCTTTAGAAATTACAACATCCATCTCTAAGGTGTCAACACCCAGTTTAATCGCCTCGATAAAGGCAGTAACAGTATTTTCAGGATAGAGGCCGCGAGCCCCCCGGTGGCCCTGAATAATTATTTGCTTGGAAGACGGCACAATGTGGATTTTAGTTTAAATACCTGTTCAGTATCTTACTCAAATATAACGAAAATTAAGGGTTTTTAAAATACAGACAGGTAACAAGGATTTTAAAACAAGAGAACTAAAAGGGAATTAAAATTAATTCTTCATTAGTTTTTCCTTCCAGGAAGAAGGGATTTCAACTGTTTGATTCGTTTTATAATCCATACAAACAATTACAAATGTGGCAAAGGCTGTCATTATTTCTTTTCCGTCTTTTACCTTTACTAATACATTTTCCATTTCAAAACTTTTGGTACCAACTCTGGTTACCCGCGTATACGATTTAATTTTATCCTCCAGGTATACCGGAAGCAAATAATCTATTTCGGTATGGGCTAAAATAAGCCCTCTTTCATACCAATCATTTTCCCGTCCGATAATTTCATCCAGGAAAACCACTCGCGCTGTTTCGAAATAGGACAGTATAGTTGCGTTATTTACGTGTCCTACCCTGTCAATATCTACAAAACGAATTTGTATAGGCGTTGAATGCTTATAATCTTTTATGCTTATGTGTGAGAAATCTTTTTTACTCATGGTTTTCAAATTAAAAAGCCATCTCATTATGAGATGGCTTTTCTGTTTTTTAGTTTTATTAAGCTGTTACTTTAGCTGCCAGTTTTTTCTGAAGATTTGCATCTAAAGCATTCAGGAAATCTTCGGTGTTCAGGTAATGCTCTCCTAATTTAACGTTATTGCCATGCACACAAACCGCTAAGTCTTTAGTCATTTTACCGCTCTCAACCGTTTCCACACAAACTTTTTCTAAAGCGTGGCACCAATTAATTAATTCCTGGTTGTTATCTAATTTACCTCGGAATTCTAAACCACGAGTCCAAGCAAAAATACTTGCAATAGGGTTAGTAGATGTAGATTTGCCGGCCTGGTGATCGCGGTAATGACGGGTTACCGTACCGTGAGCAGCTTCCGCTTCCATAGTTTTTCCATCAGGAGTAACCAACACAGATGTCATTAATCCTAATGAGCCAAAACCTTGCGCAACAGTATCCGATTGAACATCTCCATCGTAGTTTTTGCAGGCCCAAACAAAATTACCATTCCACTTTAAGGCAGAAGCAACCATATCATCAATCAAACGGTGCTCATACACAATTCCGGCAGCTGTAAATTTGGTTTTAAATTCGGCCTGATAAATCTCTTCGAATATATCTTTAAAGCGTCCGTCGTATTTTTTAAGAATCGTATTTTTTGTAGAAAGATATAACGGCCATTTTTTAGCAAGGGCCGTATTAAAGCAAGAATGTGCAAAACCGCGGATAGATTCATCCGTGTTATACATCGCCAAAGCAACTCCGTCGCCTTTAAAGTTATAAACCTCGTGCTGAATTTTTTTTCCGTCTTCGCCTTCAAACGTAATGGTTAATTTACCTTTTCCCTTAGTTACAAAATCAGTTGCGCGGTACTGATCGCCAAAAGCGTGACGCCCGATGCAAATAGGTGCTGTCCAGTTAGGAACCAATCGCGGAACGTTTTTGCAAACAATCGGCTCACGGAAAACAGTTCCATCTAAAATATTACGGATAGTACCGTTAGGCGATTTCCACATTTGTTTCAGTTTAAATTCTTCCACACGTGCCTCGTCGGGTGTGATAGTAGCACACTTAATACCTACATTATATTTTTTAATGGCCTCGGCACTGTCGATAGTTACCTGGTCGTTGGTAGCATCGCGGTGCTCTATGCCTAAATCGTAATATTTTATATCTAAATCAAGATAAGGTAATACCAATTTGTCTTTAATAAATTTCCAGATGATGCGGGTCATTTCATCGCCATCAAGTTCTACTACAGGGTTTGCTACTTTAATCTTTGCCATAACGTTAATTTTAAGATTGGCAAATATAATAAATTTCGGTAAAAGCAGGTGATACGAATTACGAATAACAGCCTTACGAATTGTGCGAATTAGTTGTGTTGCTTCATATCTATAGTCGAATTTATTGTAACTGTGGCTGTTATTCGTACCATTCGTAAAAGTTCGTAGTTCGTATCTCCTATGAAATTTAGTACATTTGCAGCATGACAATTCACAAAGAAGGTTACCCCACCATTGGCTTAGGATTAGTTTTTTCAGCTATTTTAATAGGCATTGCTCACTACTTTTTTCCGGAATTTATTATTGCCAAAATATTTGCCTACACACTCGGCGCATTTGTAATGATTGTTGTATTGCAGTTTTTCCGTAGCCCCGGCCGCAACTGGACTAAAAACGACAAAGCCATTATCTGTCCGGCAGACGGAAAAGTAGTAGTAATTGAAGAAACTTCAGAGACCGAATTTTTCCAGGATAAGCGCATACAGATTTCTGTTTTTATGTCGCCGATAAATGTCCATGTTAACCGTTACCCGCTAAGCGGAATTGTTAAATACGCAAAATACCATCCCGGTAAATATTTAGTGGCGTGGCATCCTAAATCTTCTACCGAAAATGAACGTACTACAGTTGTTGTTGAGCGGAAAGATGGTACACAAGTACTGTTTCGTCAAATTGCCGGGGCTTTAGCTCGCCGTATTGTTATGTACAGTAAAGAGGGCGATGTTGCCGGACAAACTGACCAGTTTGGTTTTATTAAATTCGGCTCGCGTGTAGATGTTTTTTTACCGATTGGCACAAAGATAAATGTGAAGCTGGATGAAGTGGTTAAGGGTGGGATTACGGTTTTGGCTGAAATTTAAACTTCTTATTGTTATTCCGAGCTCTGTAGCTTTGCAAGGAATATTTATTCATTATTCTTTATCTTTTTTAGAAATCCCTTTTCTTACAATTCCCAAATACGTAATAGCTATTAAAACTATCACCACAAGAATCAATGTTGCTAAATTAAAACTACTTCGCCCGGAAAACGAGGTATAATTGTGGTAAAATCCACTGCTCATATCAGTGTAATTAACAATCAATACTGCAAGTAGTATTACACCTAATGAAATAAATAATTCGGTTTTGTGATTAGAAAGTAAAATTCGTAAAAGTTTCAATCAGCAAATTCTACAAGTACGCCTTCAGCAATTTACTCCTACTTGTATGCTTCAACCTACGCACAGCCTTTTCTTTAATCTGCCTAACACGCTCACGCGTTAATTCAAAGCGTTCACCTATTTCCTCAAGCGTTAAAGGCTGCTGACCGTTCAAACCAAAATACAAACGCACCACATCCGCCTCGCGTATGGTAAGCGTACTTAACGAGCGCTCAATTTCTCGGCGTAAAGACTCGTGTATCAATTCGCGATCCGGGCTAATACTGTCCTTCTCCTCCATCACGTCATACATACTTCCGCCCTCATCGTTCACACTCAAAGGCGCATCCATCGATACGTGACGGCCGCTGTTTTTTAAAGTTTCAAAAACATCTTCGGGCATCAAATCCATCACCTTTGCAATTTCATCGGCAGTAGGTTCACGTTCTAACTGCTGCTCAAGTTTGGCAAAAGTTTTATTAATCTTATTAATCGAACCAATTTTGTTCAAAGGCAACCGTACAATACGCGCCTGCTCAGCCAATGCCTGTAAAATGCTCTGGCGTATCCACCAAACGGCGTACGATATAAATTTAAATCCACGCGTTTCATCAAAACGTTGCGCGGCTTTTATCAATCCTAAATTTCCTTCGTTAATTAAATCGGGCAGGCTCAAACCCTGATTCTGGTATTGCTTGGATACCGAAACCACAAAGCGCAAATTGGCTTTTACCAATCGCTCAAGCGCGGTGCCGTCGCCTTGTTTTATTTTGCGCGCGAGTTCTACCTCCTCTTCGGCGGTAATTAAATCAACGCGGCCAATTTCCTGCAAATATTTGTCAAGCGATGCAGTTTCGCGGTTAGTAACCTGTTTAGTAATTTTTAGTTGTCTCATAGGCGGGCTTTGCTTTTTGGCCACACTTTTTCCATGAAGCCGGGTTAAACAATTATAATACGAGAGCCACCTCAAAAAGGTTACATAAATATAGGGGTTTTTATATGCAGTTACAATTTTCATAAGGTTTTTTTTAGAAATATACTTAAGACTTGGGCGTTATCCCAAATGGACGATTGTCTTTCAATAAACAATCAGGTCCGGGGTCGGGCTTTACGCTGCAAGTCCTCGTCGCCTCCAAAAGGCAGGCTCCTGTGGGCTTTCCGCTACAATCCCTAACGCGATGCAAAATTATTTTCCCATTCTCTACCGGCAGAGAGGGGGTGTCGCGCATTGGTGTGGCGGGGGTGAGTCCCTAAAAAAATGTACTTTTGCCCCGTGAAGAAAATAATTATAGGAACCCGTGGCAGCGACTTAGCCCTTTGGCAGGCAAATTATACAAAAGGCTTAATCGAAAAACTGGGCCGAGAGGTGGAACTTAAAATTATCTCCACCGAGGGCGACCGCTCTCAGCAATGGAATACCGGTTTTGATAAACTGGAAGGCAAAGGTTTTTTTACCAAAGAAATTGAAGATGCCCTGCTTAAAAAAGAAATAGATTTAGCCGTTCACTCCCACAAAGATTTACCCACAAATAGTCCCGAAGGATTGATTATTGCCGGCGTTTCTGAACGTGAAGACCCCTGCGAGTTATTGTTGATTAGACAAGAAGCAGTCGACGAGAAACAGAAATTTAATTTAAAACAAAAAGCCGTTTTAGGCACTTCTTCTTCCCGTCGCAAAGCACAATTTCTTGCTATCAGAGAGGATGTAGCGTTGAAAGATTTACGCGGTAACGTACCAACAAGAGTGAAAAAATTACGCGAAGGCGGATATGATGCAATTTTGATTGCTAACGCAGGCATTGAGCGTTTAGGGCTTGATTTAAGCGGATTACATGTTGAAAAATTAAACCCTAAAGAATTTACCCCTGCTCCTGCCCAGGGAGTTTTGGCCTGGCAAATCAGGGAAAATGACAGCGAGTTAGAAAATCTCATTGCCAGAATAAATAACGAAGAAGTACAAACCCGTATAAATGTTGAGCGCCGGATTTTAAATTTATTTGAAGGTGGTTGCCACATGCCATTAGGCGCTTATTGCGAATTTGATACCGACGAAAACGACAAACCCGTTTTTAAGGTTTGGGTAAGCAAGGCCGATGAGTGGGATAAACAACCTGTGCAATTATATTTTGAATCAACACTCATTTATGATTTGCCTGAGAAAATAGTTGAGAAAATTAAAAACATAAAACCTCAGAAAATTTTTGTTACCAAAACTTTCCGCGACAAAGATTATTTACCGAAAGCTTTAAAACGTCTCGGCTTTACAGTGGAAGCAAAAAGTTTAATTGAGTTTAAAGAAATTGAGTTTAACATTATGCCCGTAAGCGACTGGATATTTTTCAGCAGCAAACGTGCGGTAAAATATTTTTTTCAGCAAAAACCCAATGTGGGTAAAGTAAAATTCGGCTGTATAAGCAAGGAAACTGCTTCGGAACTGCGTCAATTTGGCCACCGCGCCGATTTTATTGGGCAAAACACGGACACAAAGTTTATCGGCAAACAATTTTCATCTTTGGCCGGAAATGCAAAAGTTTTATTTCCCGTTGCTAAAGAAAGTATGCAAAGCGTACAAATGCAATTAACAAAAAAGGAAAACGTAATTAATTTACCCGTTTACCAAACTATAAAACATCCTGCTATTATTGATACCTCGACAAACATTGTGGTGTTTACTTCGCCGAGCAATGTGGATGCCTTCTTCGAAAAAAACAAATGGCAATCTACTTACAAAGCCGTTGCCATGGGTGATGCTACTGAAAGCGCGCTTGCCCGTAAAGGCGTTAGAAGATGCGCCAAGCCAATCAGCTTTGATGATTTAGGATTAGTACAGGCAATTTTGAGTCTTAGTTAATTTTTTTGCGAAATTTTTCAGGGGTTCAAAAAAATTATTATTTTTGTAACTAAATTTTAGTTACATAATATATTTTTATGAGTCAATTTGAGAAATTACTACGAAGATTACTTAGTCGGCCAAAAGATTTTACATGGAATGAAGTTGTCAGTTTACTTAGAAAATTGGGATATGAAGAGCAAGGCGGTACCAGTTCAAGAAAAAGATTCGTTAATTCTCAAAAGGATGTTATTCACCTTCACAGGCCACATCCGGGTAAAATATTAAAAAGATATATGATAGATATTGTAATTACACACTTAAAAGAAAAAGGGAAAATATAGAAATTATGGATTCAATGACTTACAAAGGCTATATAGCCACCGTTCACTACAGTGATGAAGACCGGGTGTTTTTTGGAAAAATTCATGGCATAAACGATTTGGTTACTTTTGAAGGAAATACAGCAAAATCACTCTCAACTGAGTTTCATAACGCAGTAGATGATTACCTGAAAACCTGCAAAAAAATCGGGAAAAGTCCTGATAAAACCTTTAATGGGGTTTTTAATATCAGAACGGGTACTGATTTACATCGAAAAGCAGTTTTGCTTGCCGAAAAGTATCATGTATCGCTAAATGATTTTGTGAAAACAGCTTTATCATATGGTATTAATCACGAAAATGACCTTGCTTCTCAACTCGCTAACGAGCCCGTTTCAGAATACAAAAAGAAAAAATAAAAAATAAACCATGAATAAAAAACTCATTCTACTCTCATCATTGGCCTTATTTGGAATTTTTGCCTTCACAACGAACGGCAATAAATCAAAACACAAAATTATTTTTACGGAGAATGCGCCTAAACCAATCGGGCCATACAGCCAGGCAGTGTTTGTAGAGAATACTTTATACCTTGCCGGGCAAGTCGGTTTAAATCCCGCTACCGGAAAATTGGATTCTACCGGTGTGGTTGGAGAAACACAGCAGGCTCTGAAAAATATTTATGCCGTACTTCAGGCGGCAGATATGGATATGACACATATTGTAAAAACAACCATTTATCTGAAAAACATTAAGGACTTCGAAAAAGTAAATAAGGAATATGCAACCTATTTTGAGGGAATGCCTCCGCCCGCCCGCGAAACTGTTGGTATTGCCGATTTACCGAGAGGAGCAAATATTGAGATTTCCGTGATAGCGGTGAAATAACTACAGATTAAGGGGCCTACGGATACAAATCTTTACGGATATACGGATGGTTTCTCCTTTCAGAAAAAATTTCGTTAAGCGAGTACTTTATCCGTATATCCGTACGGCCGTTATCCTTATTCCGTAGTTAATTATGACGTTACGATGACATTATTTTCACTATAATTCCTAATTTTACATTCTTAATTCTGCATTATGTTACATCGTCCGCGCCGAAACAGAAAATCGCAAGTTATAAGAGATTTGGTACAGGAAAATACTTTATCTGTAAATGATTTTATTTTCCCTTTGTTTTTAATCGACGGAAAAAATAAAAAAACGGAAGTAAAATCCATGCCGGGTATTTTTCGTTTCAGCCGGGATTTGTTGCTGAAAGAAATTGAAAGTTGCATGAAGCTTGGTTTAAAAACTTTTGCACTATTTCCCAATATTGAAGAAAAATTAAAAGATAAAACAGCTACAGAAAGCTGGAATAAAAAAGGAATTTATTTAAAAGCTATCGGCGAAATAAAAAAGAAATTTCCGGAAGCAATTATCATGAGTGATGTCGCGATGGATCCGTACAGTAGCGACGGCCATGACGGCATTGTAAAAAAAGGAGAAATTTTAAACGACGCCACATTAGAAATTTTAGCACGCATGAGCGTAGCACAAGCCGAAGCAGGCGCGGCTATTGTAGGCCCCAGCGATATGATGGATGGCCGCGTAGGATTTATCCGGGAAGCATTGGATGATGAAGGATTCAACAACGTTTCCATCATGGCATACACCGCTAAATACGCAAGTGCTTTTTACGGGCCTTTCAGAGATGCTTTGGACAGTGCTCCGAAATTCGGAGATAAAAAAACCTACCAGATGAATCCCGCAAACAGCAAAGAGGCTTTACTGGAAGCTGAATTGGATTTTTCGGAAGGTGCTGATTTTTTAATGGTGAAGCCCGCTTTAAGTTATTTAGATGTGATAAAACTCCTCAACGATAACTTTACTCTGCCAATCGCCGCTTATAATGTAAGCGGGGAATACGCCATGGTAAAAGCTGCAGCCGCAAAAGGATGGATTGACAGAGACAAAATCCGTGACGAGATTTTATTAAGCATTAAACGCGCCGGAGCAAAAATTATCCTCACCTATTTTGCGAAGGAATGGGCTTTAAAAAATAAATAGAAAAGTAGAGGCACAAAAAAAGGAAAAATTCTTCCCTTACCCATTTATTGACCGGTAAGCAAAGATACAACATATTTTTTTAAACGCTTTTTTACAGATATTTTCCCAATAGTATCAATTAAAGTGTATTTTTGTATTAAGATATGGCGGCAGCAAAAACCCTGATCAACGAAAAACACTTCGAAATTACCCTTACCCGCCTTTGCCACCAATTAATAGAAGCTCATACCGATTTCAGTAATACCGTAATCATTGGCCTGCAGCCACGCGGCGTGTTTTTATCCAAGCGCCTGCACGAGCAACTTACAAAACTTACGAAAAATAAAAATATACAACTTGGCGAACTGGATATTACTTTTTACCGCGACGACTTCCGTCAGAAAGAACTGGTTCCTAATCAAACAAACATCCCTTTCATCATCGAAAATAAAAATGTGGTGCTGGTAGATGATGTGTTGTTTACCGGAAGAACCATACGTGCTGGTTTAGACGCTCTCTTAACTTTTGGCAGGCCTTTAAATGTTGAATTGCTCGTACTTATCGACCGCCGATTCAGTCGCCACTTACCTATACAAGCAAATTATGTCGGAAAAACAATCGACTCGATAGAATCGCAAAATGTAAAAGTTGACTGGAAAGAACTTGACGGACGTGATAAAGTAACATTACTAAATAATTCCGAAGGAATGCCTTCGGCACAAAAAGTTAAAAAATGAGCCACCTGAGTGTAAATCATCTTTTGGGAATAAAAAACATCACAAAAAACGATATTGAACTCATTTTACACACGGCAAAAAATTTTAAAGAAGTCATCAATCGCCCTATTAAAAAAGTTCCCTCACTCCGTGATATTACCATAGCCAACTTATTCTTCGAAAACTCTACCCGCACACGGGTATCTTTTGAACTCGCACAAAAAAGATTAAGCGCCGATACCGTAAACTTTGCCGCATCAAATTCCTCGGTAAAAAAAGGAGAAACCCTGGTTGACACGGTGAATAATATTTTAGCCATGAAAGTGGATATGGTAGTGATGCGCCATCCCAATCCCGGAGCTTGTGTGTTTCTGAGCAAGAAAATAAAAAATTGTAAAATCATAAATGCGGGCGATGGAGCTCACGAACATCCGACTCAAGCCCTACTTGACGCTTTTTCAATACAGGAAAAATTAGGTGCGCTTAAGGGCAAAAAAATTGTAATTGTGGGAGATATACTTCATTCCCGCGTAGCGCTGTCAAACATCTTCTGCCTGCAAAAAATGGGTGCGCAGGTGAAAGTTTGCGGCCCGGCAACATTGATACCACGCTATATAACTTCGCTTGGAATAGAAGTGGAATACAATTTACAGAAAGCACTTGAATGGGCGGATGTAGCAAACATGCTGCGCATACAACTTGAACGGCAGGATATAAAATATTTTCCCAGCCTGCGTGAATACAGCATGTTGTACGGTTTAAACCAGGAAATGTTAGACAGTCTTAAAAAAGATATTCTTATTATGCACCCGGGCCCTATTAACCGCGGTGTGGAGATAACCAGCGAGGTGGCCGACGGAAATAACTCCATCATACTTGAACAGGTAGAAAACGGGGTGGCTGTGCGAATGGCAGTGATGTTCTTACTGGCAGGGAAGCAGAATTAAGCCACACATTACGTGGGTTTTCGCAGATTTTTTTACTTAGTTTTTCTTTACAGCTTTCATTTCTTTTTCCAGCTTTTCTTTCATTACATTCATTTCTTCTTTTATGTAAGTGCCGTTTGTAAGCCAGATTTTTCCATTAGCGATTTCACTATTAACTGTCGGAGCGCTCACTATCTCGCCTTCCACTATTAACGCCATTTTTTTGTGTACCCAGGCAGCAGTTGCAATTCTGAATTTTTCAACCGCAGCCCGTTTTAAATCAATTTCTAAAACGTAGCTGTAATTAGTTTTTTTAAGTTTTATTTTATCAAAATCCGAAATTGTGATAATAGGGGTTTTATCCACATACACCGTATCCTTTTTACCCATTGCCAAAATTGCTGAATCACTCTTCTCAATCACGTAATAACAACCTGTTAAAAGTTCCTGTGCAGAAAGTAATTGAATGAAAAATAAAAGAAAAACAAGTGCAACAATTTTTTTCATTCTTTTAATTAATGTTTAAACAGCAGCCTGGCTTTCAATTTATTTTCCGGCACAAATCCCCATTGGCGGGAATCGATAGAGCTGTCAAAATTATCACCCGTTACAAAATAATAGTTTTGTTTTACCTTATAGGTATTGATTTCCGTTTCATTAATAAGTATTTGGTTTTTTTCAATCTTCAGTGAATTTCCTTCAAAGTCAGTAATTAGTCTTCCATACAATTTAATGTTGCTTGTATCCAATTTTAGTACATCTCCCTTTTTCGGAATATAAAGAGGGCCGAAAAAATCTTTATTCCATTTTATCTGAGGATTGAAAGGAAAAATATTCTCGTCATACAAGGCGGAATCTTCCGCATTTGAAACAAGCGAATAGAATTTTTTACCTGTCAATAATTCTGTAAATCTTTTTTCGGTAAGACACAGCAAATAAACGCAGCTGTCGTCAATTAAATATTTTTGAGTAATTCCGGCTTCGGCAAACAAGCTGCTGTCCGACTGCGTTTTAATTTTAGCAATATAATTATGCAGAAAGAATTTGTTTTCGGGAACTTGTTTTCCATTTATATAAATTCTCGAATCAACAACACTCAAGCTATCACCCGGCATTCCTGTAATGCGTTTAAAAGATTTTATTTTTTCCTGCGCAGTATCTTTTTCCGAAAATGGCAGTGATACCTGCACAATATCATTTCTCTCAGGAGTAAAAAAACGTTTTATAAAAAACCATTCGCCTTGTTTAACGGTTGGCTCCATAGAGGGAGATTTAATCACCACCACATCAAACAAAAAGAATTTTACAAAAAGAAAAACAAAAAAACCCGTAAACAGTGGAAACAGAAATTTTTTGTGCAAGTATTTTTTTACATAACTCATTTAAACGGCCGGTTTTTTCTTTGCCCTGCGTTTACGGTATTGGGCTATGCCCCACCATAAAGCCACAATCACCAAAAAGTGAACGAAGTATGAGCGGGAAATTCCGTCTTCGGTTACATAAGTGAAGAAACGTTCCCAACGATATTTGCCTTCTTTAGAGTTTTTAGCCAGCGATGAAATAATGCCTTTGCCTGAAACGGGGTTTTTATCTCCGTCTTTCATACTGAACCAGATAAACACAGGCTTACCAACTACGTGGTCAAAAGGAACAAATCCCCAGGAACGTGAGTCGGCGGAGTTATGGCGGTTATCTCCCATCATAAAATAATAATCCTGTTTAAAAGTGTATTTATTTGTCTCTTCACCGTTAATGAAAATCTTACCGTTCTTAACTTCCAGTTTATTATTATCGTACACTTCAATTACACGGTCGTATAAACACAAATTATTTGTATCAATTGTAATTGTAGCGCCGGCTTTCGGCAAAACAATCGGGCCGAAGTAATCGTTGTTCCATGGATAACGCGGGTTATGCGGAAAGATATTAGACTCGTATTCTCCCTTCGGTGAAATTCTTTCGGTAACAGAAACCACATTTATAAAACCCTTTACCTGATTCACGACTTTTACAGGCATATTTAATTGATAGATCACCGTATCTTTTTCCCTGTTGGTAGAATCAGCTCCTATTTTTGCGCCGAGCCACCCTCCTTCGCCAATATAAATATCCAGTTTATCAAACAATGCTTCATTGGGTACGAATCGTTGGTTTGCGTAATCGGGTGTGCCAAATAAATAGCCGATGGTTTTAACCACATACAAATGCTGCGCGTTCTTAGGCATAGGCACTTGCTTATCATTAATATAAAGCTCAGCCCCTCTTACTTCGAGTTTATCACCGGCAATGCCTACACATCTTTTTACATAGAACTCTCGTTTATCTACCGGACGTGCCACAATTTTTCCAATCGGACTATTGAATCCTTCCGGCTTAAAGTCAGGGTTATGAATATTTTGATAACCATATGTACGCACAAGTTCGTAATAACTACGAGTCGACCATTCTTGGGAGCCAATTGCATCGTAGCCTAAGGCAACGGTATCTCCGTCGGGATAGTTAAACACTACAATATCTCCGTTTTTTGGTGTACCAAGGCCGGGCAATCTCAAATAAGGCAATTTAATCCACTCTAAATACGATTTTGTACTGGTAGAAAAAGGCATGGTATGGTGCGCGAAAGGAAATGCCAGCGGAGTTTGCGGAACTTTTGCTCCGTAACTGAATTTATTTACAAAAAGAAAATCGCCTACCATTAAAGATTTTTCTAAAGAAGAAGTTGGAATGGTAAATGCTTCAAGGAAAAAAGTACGTATTACTGATGCTGCAACTACGGCGAATATCAACGGATCAACCCAATTTTTAATGAAGGGGTGTTCTTTTCCTTTCATGTCGCCTACTCCTACAAATTTTGAGTTTGCATCGAAGCCGATATAAGGGATGTATAAAAAAGGCATGAAGGAAGCCAGGAGTAAATCAATTGTTTTACGCTTACCGAAATAGCGTGCCATACTGAAACCTATAACACCGTACATGATGATATTTACCCCGGGGACAATCATTAAAAAAGTCCACCACTTTGGTTTTTGAGTTAATTTAAATGCGATAAAGAAATTATAGAAGGGAATAAATGCTTTCCATGCCGGTATATCTGCTTTTTGAAAGCATTTATATAAACCGATCCAGGATATTGCCAGAAGAATTAAAAAAATAAGATTGCCTGTGTACATAATGTTTTTTAGTTTAATGCAAAGATGCTAAATGCCAATGAATTGAAGTAAACGTTTGTGCTTTAAAATTATTTATTTATTAGGATTCTTTAACATTCCGGCCAAAAATCCCGTCCCATAAGCAATATGCAGAGCCGGAAACACCAATAAACTCTTTATTTTTTGAGAAAATCTAAGGGAATTTCCGAATGAAAAAATTAAATCCAATAAAACATACAATGCCAGTGGCAAAAACCACCAAAAGCAAAAATATGCAAGGGGCAGCGATAAGAAATAAAGCACAAATAAAGTTGGAATGAGATGCCTTATACGCATACCCGATTTTACCTTTTTAAGTACCAAAGGTTTAAACAATCCGTATTGAAAATATTGGCTGAACAAAGCAATCACCGAACCGCGCACATAATAACTGCATTTCATTTCCGGCACCATGAGGATTTTATACCCATGGGCATTTAAACGATAGTGCAATTCGTCGTCCTGATTGCGGAGTAATTGTTCATCCAATAAACCGGTATTTTCGAATACTTCGCGCTTGTAAATAGCGAATGCGACACTTTGCACATACTGTTTTTCATTGGAAGTTCTGAACTCCGTCCCTCCCACTCCGAACCTATGACTCATGCAGTAAGCAATTGCTTTCCCTGTATCGGTTTTTCCTTTTTGTTCAAGAGGGCCGCCAATCGCATCACATTCGTTTGCATCGAGGTATTTAAGTGCATGTTTAAAATATAATTCTGGATAATCTGCGTGAGCTCCCAAAAAAGCAATGTATTTTCCTTTTGTTTGCAAAAAAGCTTTATTAAAACCAAAGCTTACGTATTTCTGAGGGTTAGTAATTACAAAAAGATTCTTGTGCGTTTTTTGCAGTTCCGTAATTTTTTGTTTGGTGTCGTCGGTGGAAGACGCATCAATAAAAAAAAGTTCTTTTTCAATTCCATCGTTAAACAAAAATTTAGCGACAAGGTTATCAATATGAGCAGCTTCGTTTAAAACCGGGCAAAGAATGGATATAATCGGACTACTCAATGAAGAATGAATTTCAGCTAAGATACAAATAACCTAAAAAACAAAAACCTGTCTCAAAATGTTGTCATACTGAGCTTGTTTCAGCATCGCTTAATACATTAACAAGGAAGTTTAGATGCCCTGAAAACAAGTTCAGGGTGAGGGGAATGTACGTTTCATTTAAAATAAAAAACCCGAACAATACTGTCCGGGTTTCTATGTTTCTTGTTAAAAAAATTACTCAGCGATAACTTCAAAGTTAACGTTGGCAACTACTTCTTTAAACAAACGTACTTTAGCTGTGTAAGCGCCTAATTGCTTAATTGCTTCTCCGCTGATTTCAATGTTCTTACGCTCTATATCAAAACCCAGTGCCTTTAAGGCCTCAGCGATTTGAATATTGCTTACCGAACCGAAGATTTTTCCGTTTTCGCCCGCTTTAGCACCTACTTTAATAGTTAAGGCTGCCAGTTTCTCAGCGTTAGCGGCTGCTTCTTTACGTGATTTTTCTTCTTTAAAAGATTGCTGTTTTTTAATTTCAGCCAATTCTTTCATGCTTCCTTCGGTAGCTAAAATAGCGGTACCGCGGGGTATTAAAAAGTTGCGGCCGTATCCGGGGCGAACTTTTACCACATCATGTTTAAAACCTAAGCCTTTAACATCTGTTTTTAATATTACTTCCATTTTAAATTTCCTCCTTTAATTATTTTAAACAATCAGCTACATAAGGTAAAATAGCCATGTGGCGTGCGCGTTTTACGGCCTGTGCCACTTTGTGCTGGTATTTTAAAGATGTACCGGTTAAACGGCGCGGTAAAATTTTACCTTGCTCGTTGATGAATTTTAATAAAAAATCTCCGTCTTTGTAGTCGATATACTTAATACCGCTTTTTTTAAAGCGACAGTACTTTTTACGTTTCTGCTCCGCCTGCGGAGGATTTAAATAACGTATTTCTGAATTTGATGCCATGTTTTTCAATTTTTGATTTTTCGAGTTATTGATTTAGTTAGTTTCAATCTGTAATTCTCTAACTATATAACTCTCTAATTGTTTTAAGCGTTAGATTTTTCTTTTTTATCTTTTTTCACAAAAGGTACACCTTCGCCGCCTTTTATTCTGGTCCTGCGTTTTTCTGCGTAGGCAATCGCGTGCTTATCTAAAGCAACGGTCATGTAACGCATCACGCGCTCATCACGTTTAAAAGCAACTTCCAACTCATTTACCAAAGTAATGTTGTCGGTTGTGTACTCAAACAGGTGATAAAAACCGGTAGATTTTTTTTGAATGGGGTAGGCTAACTTTTTCAGTCCCCAGAATTCTTCGCTTACGACCTTTGCTCCCAGGTCGCCCATTAGCTTTTTAAACTTTTTTGCGGTCTCCTTTGCCTGTTCATCAGACAAAACGGGAGTTAAAATGAAGACCGTCTCATAGTGTTTGCTCATGTTTATATTATTTATTTTTTTAAGGGAGGCAAAGATAGGAAAAACAAGGGATTATGGCAAAAAAATTAACGCTTTAATCGAGGGTCTAAAGCATCTCTAAGTCCCTCACCTATAAGATTATACATCGTAACCGTTAAAAAAATGGCCCCGCCGGGGAAAAGAACCAGCCACCAGGCATTAAAATTCTCACGAGCGGCACTTAAGAGGGAGCCCCAGGTAACCGAATCGGCAGCCACGCCAATTCCTAAAAAAGAAAGCCCGGATTCAATCAAAATAGCTCCGGCAATTCCGAAAGCAATTGCTATAAACGCGGGCGCAATACTGTTTGGCAGCGCATGCCGGAAAATAATCCGGAACTCGGATAGACCCAAAGATTTACCGGCCTGCACATAATCTAATTGAGAGGTGCGTAAAAATTCAGCTCGCGTTAAGCGCGCGATGTCGGTCCAATTAGTTAAGCCGATTATTAAAACAATATTCCAAACCGAAGGCTTTGCAATTACCGAGAGAGAAATAATTAAAATTAATTTGGGCAGTGAATTTAAAATTTCCACACTTCGCGAAACCAACATATCAACCGGAACAAAAACTTTTTTGTTTAAAAAGGGGACCCGGTTAAAAATTTTACTGAACAGGTTAAATAAATAAATTATACCAATAAAAATTACTACACTAATAAGCAATTGCACAAAAAACCTAAAACCTGAAGTACTTAAGGCATCCTGCAAAATAGTTCCCCTCACAAGGAATGCATAGAAATAGGCTACAAAAGTTCCGATAATTAAAAGCCAGAATTTTGCACGCGTGGTTTGCAAACGCTTGTCGCCGAAATAACCCGCCAATGCCCCCAGAAAAACACCAATGAAAGAAGCCAGCATCATAGAGAAAACACCAATTGTAAGAGAAATTTTAGTACCGTGAATCAATCCGCTTAAAACATCTTCGCCTTTTTTATTTGTTCCCAACCAATGACGAAATTTTAAAGGAATGGCAATGGTTTCTCCCTTATCATCCGTAAAAACCTGTGCTCCCCAGGGAGAAATATAATCCGCATTATTAAAATCGGATTTATAAGGAACGTAAGCGCACAGCGGCCACCACGCGCTTTCTAAATCCATATGTTTCCAATCGGCAATATCGTATTGTATGATGTCGAGTTTTTCATCCGGGTTTCTGATTTCTGCCTTCGTATAAAAAGAAACAGCGGGAAATAAAGTTTCTCCTTTGTATTTGCAATAAACGGGTTTGTCGTTTGCAATAATCGGAGATAAAAGCGCAAGTACAATTAAAAATCCTAACAGACGCAGCGACCACATGGCGGGTTTGTTTATACGAAACTGTTTCCACGCGTATTTGGAAAAACTAAACTCCTTATCTTTTATTTCTTCTTCCATTAACTGTATGAAATTCTCGGGTCAACCGCTGCGTATAAAATATCTGAAACTAAATACCCTACCAATGTAAATACACTGGTTATAGTTAAAACTGCAATAATCATCGGGTAATTCTGAGTAGTGATGGCGTTATAAGCTTCGAGTCCCATACCCGGAATTGTAAATATGGTTTCTAAAATTACTGAACCTCCAACGGCTGCCGGAAACACCGCTGCAAAAATGGTAATGATTGGCAATAAAGAATTTTTGAAAGCATGTTTCCACACAACCGCTTTTTCTGTAAGCCCTTTAGCGCGCGCGGTGCGGATATAATCCAAACCGATATTTTCAATAACCGAGCCACGCATAATGCGCGATAAAAAAGCAAAAGAACTGTAACTGTAACAAATCATCGGAATAATTAAATGCGGAAGCGTAAGCCGGATTTTTTGAAAAATAGTCGCGTCTTCATCAAAACCTTCGTTAGGTTTCACACCCGAAGCAGGAAAAATATCCAACACATCAGGATTAGCAAACAGCATCAATAATAAAATTGCAACAAAAAAATTTGGTAAAGAATACAATCCAAAAAGTATTACAGATGAAATCCTGTCGAAACGCCCTCCCCTGTTCCGCGCGGCCTTTACTCCCAATGGAATACTTACCAGATACGCAATAATAATTGAGAACACGGTAAAAAAAAGTGACCAGCCAATACGACTGAAAATAGTTTTTGAAACAGAATCTTTTGTTTGATAGGAAGTCCCGAAATCGCCACGCAAAAGTCCGTTACTATAAATTCCTCCGTCGCCAAAAAGCCATCGGTGATACTGGTTATTGCCGTAAAAATAAATTACCGGAAAATAACTTTTCCATTTTGTCTCGTGCGACATGATATTTTGATAAGCTGCCCTTACAGAATCCAACTCATCCTGAAATTCTTTTAAAAAAATATAACCGCCTATCAGTTTACGTACGCTGGTAATTTTGCTGTATATAACCGGTTGCTGCCATGCCGACTTTAAAGAAAGCGCTTCAAATTTTATAGTATTGAAATTTTCAGTAACCACATTTTTATCATATTGTTCCAGATTAAAAACAGCGGGATTGAACGCCACGAGGCTTAAATAAAGTGTGTTTACGCGATTGTAATAAGTTGAAATTTGCTCCCAGTTCCCATGCTGGTCCAACAAACGGCAAAGTGCTTCACGTTCGTTTTTATCATAAATTTTATAAAGTGTGTCGGGATAAGAAAGTTTTTCGAGCGAAAAATAAAAAACGGGCAAATCGAGTCCAAGTTTTTGTTTCCAGTATTTTTTTTGTTCCACCTGGCTGCGGCTTTGAGAACCTATTTCCCCACCGGAACTTGCCGCGGTCATCATGCGTTCAACAGGGTCGCCGGGTGCGTTTACAGAAATAACAAAACCAATAACAGTAATTATTACCAGGGTCGGAATAAAAAATAAAATACGTTTGGCTATATACCTTAACATAAAACCGTAAAAGTTCTTTAAAGATAACTAAACAGATTGAAAAAGAGAAACGGGAATTAAAATTTAATAACCCCCCACCATTAATTTATTAATGAGGCGACTCATCAGTTCCTGCGTGTATTTTTTGTTATATTCAAAGCAGTCGCATTTTTTAGCATAGCTGACAAGGGCAATCGGAAAATCAATATCGTCATCGTCAAAACGGTAATAAAAGGCCTGATCGATAAGATTAGTTTCAAAATGAAATTTAAACAACTCCGTAAGGTCAGATTTTTCAGGAATTTTTGTTGAAACACTTAACAAACGCGGGATATATCCTTCTTTTTCTATCTTAATTGTGTACTGCACATCTTTCGCTAAAACAAATCTGAAACCCTTATTTACTTTTAAATTCTGCTCCTCTACCACTTTATTATCGCGCATTAATTTAACGGTGTATTTTCCTTCCAGGCTTTTCATGCTTTCGTCAAACTTACCGGTAACCTCAAGGCAATTGATTTCACTGTCGTTTGCTGCCTTGTTTTTTTGCGCAAATGAAAAAGAGTTCAGGCAAAACAAAAAAAAGGTTAAACTTAAATATGCTAAGCGGTTAGGTTTACATTTCATAAGGCAGGATTTAATATAACAAGTTTAAGGAAAAAATTCGGGATTTAAAAGCTTCCGCAAAAATTTAATTGGAAAGAGATGGCTTGGAAGAAGCGCCAGTAAGCTGAAACTGATTTAAGAGGATAGCCTGCCTGTCGTAATACATTTCCTGCTTGCCAAAACGCTTGTGTATGGCAATACGGCGCACCGACGAGAAAAGAAAAATATACGGCTGGTCGTCGTATATCATTTTTTGAAAACGCTTACTCATTACAGCTCTTTTGCCTTCGTCCAATTCATGTTTCATTGAATCAATCAAGGCATCGGTTTGCGCATTTCCCCAACCGGTAAAATTAGAGCCTTTGTTTGCCCATGATTTGGTTGACCATATCTGTTCGTGGTCTTCGGGCGCGGCAACTCCCTGCCAGGCAGAAACCAGAATATCAAAATCATGATTTTTCAGATTATCAAGCGCTACATTAAAATCAACTGCAACCGGCGTTGCTTTTATGCCCGCCTTGTAAAAACTTTCAGCGGTCAGAAAGGCGATATCTTTCCACGAGGGCGCAGTGGCCATATACTGAATATTAAATTCCATTTTCACAGTTTCTCCGTCAATTTTCTTTTCCAGAACTCCGTCGCCATCGCTGTCTTTCCATCCTGCTTCGACTAATAATTTTTTAGCTCCTTCCACATCAAATTCAATCGGTTTTAAATCCTGATTGTAATCGGGCTTAAGAGGAGAAATACAAGTGGTTTGACGTTTTGCTTTTCCCTTGTAAATAACTTTATTGATATCATCAACCGGTGTCAACATAGAAAGTGCCCAACGCACTTTTACATCATTAAAAAGTTTTTTATGCTTCACACCATCGGGTTTCATATTTATAGCGAGATATGAATAACTGTAAGTCGGCAAAAAAGCGTAATTGTAATTATCTGTAAAATCTTTACTTTTTTCCAACTCCATCAAAGCTTTAATCTCGATGTAAGTAGAAGCATCGTATTTTTGTTTTTTAAACTCCAGCATGTACGAGTTGGGTTCACGGTTAATGGTTATTACAATTTTATCAGGACCGGCAGTTTCATACATTCCGCTTTTTCCTTCACTCCAATGGTTTTTCTTTTTCTCAAGAGTCATTGTTTGCCCGGGTTCCCATCCTGTAATTTTATAAGGGCCTGCTCCCGCAATAAATTTTAAATCGTGGCTATATTTCGGACTGTTGAATTCGGTTGTCCAGGCAACCAAAGCGTTTTCTTTATCTGCTTTAAAGTTTTTATCGTCAAATTGCTGAAAAGTGTATTTAGAAAGTACATCGTCAGGATCGAAAAATTTACGTTGCATAATCGGAAAATCGGTAAGCATCCAAACATTCTGAATGTATTTATCCTTCATCGTGAAAACCATTTTGGCTTTATCCTCCCCGTCAGTTTTTATATCCAATATATTGTCGAGATAAGGTTTTGCATGCGGATTATTTGCAAGCGGGCATTTATTTGCTTTAAAAGTAAACAGCACGTCTTCGCTCGTTACCGGGCTTCCGTCATCCCATTTAATACCGCTGCGCAAAGTGTAAGTATACGTTTTTCCGTCTTCAGAAACCACAGGCAAAGCCGCTGCCAGATATGGCATAGGTTGATTATTTTTTACATCTGTATTCACCATAAAAACCTGTGTGTAGGTATTAACCTCGGTGCGGGGGCCGGAATTATCATTAACAGGATGCATGCCATCGGGCTCACCAATGGTATGATAAATTACAATGTTGCTGAGTTTTTTTTCTTTGGGCTTATCACCACCGCAGGAAACCAACAAAGTTGTTATGGCTAAACAGGCTATTACCGGGCAAATTCTCATAGAGTTAAACTATATAGCAAATATAAACAATTAAAAGCTATTTTTTACTTTTTAAGTCATTTGTTCCATCACTCTAAATTCCGCATATTTGTACCCCGCACACGGAAAGACAAATGAATATTTTAACCGATTTAACAAAAGCAGTAAAAGCATCCGTAAAAGATTTGTACGGGAAAGATTTTGAAGGAGAAATTGTTTTTCAGAAAACGCGTAAAGAGTTTGAGGGAGAAGTAACTCTTGTTGCATTTCCTTTTTTAAAACTATCGGGCAAAAAACCGGAAGATACAGGTGCGGATATCGGGAATTATTTACTGACGAAAACCAAGCTGGTAAAAAAATTCAACATTGTAAAAGGGTTTTTAAATATCAGCATGGCGGATAGCGAATGGCTGAATTATTTTGGAGAAATTATAAAAGAAGATGCCTACGCAATAGAAAAACGGGAATCATCAGGGCTTTCCGTTATGGTGGAGTACCCTTCGCCTAATACTAACAAACCGTTGCACTTGGGGCATTTGCGAAATATTTTCCTGGGTTCTTCAGTAGCGGAAATTTTAAAAGCACGCGGACATAAAGTAATTCATTCCTGTTTGTATAATGACCGCGGCACCAATATTTCAAAATCCATGCTGGCATGGAAATTATATGGAAATGGCGCAACACCGCAAAGCACAGGTTTGAAAGGCGATCATTTGGTAGGAGATTTTTATGTGAAATATTCTGCCGCGTACAAAAAAGAAATTGATGAACTGAAAAAAACCGGTTTAAGCGAAGAAGAAGCAGAGAAAAAATCGGAGCTCGCCAGGCAGGTTACAGAATTGACAGTTGCATGGGAAAATAACGATACCGAAGTCAGAAAGCTTTGGAAAATGATGAACGATTGGTTTCACGAAGGAGTCGCCGAAACATACAAATCGCTCGGTACAAAAACAGATAAAAATTATTACGAAAGCGATGTATATAATTTGGGAAAGGAAACTGTTAAAGAAGGTTTACAAAAAGGAGTTTTTTATCAGAAGGAAGACAGCTCGGTTTGGATTGATTTAACAGCAGATGGCCTTGACCATAAATTAGTTTTGCGCAGTAACGGCACTTCTGTTTATATCACTCAGGATATTGCAACCGCCAATGAAAAAGAAAGAAATTTTAAAATTGATAAATCCATTTACGTTGTCGGCAACGAGCAGGATTATCATTTTAAGGTGCTGTTTTTAATTCTCAAAAAATTAGGAAGAACTTATGCCGATAATTTATACCATCTGTCTTATGGAATGGTGGAATTGCCTACGGGGAAAATGAAGAGCCGCGAGGGTACTGTGGTGGATGCGGATGATTTAATAAGCGGAATGATTGATACCGCAAAAAAAACCACACAACAATTAGGAAAAACGGAGGGACTGACTGAAGAGGGAGCTAAAAATTTATTTAAAATAATCGGACTTGGCGCATTAAGATATTTTATTCTGAAAGTTGATCCGAAAAAGAAAATGCTTTTCGACCCGAATGAGAGTATTGATTTTAACGGCCATACCGGCCCTTTTATTCAGTATACGCACGCGAGGATACAATCGGTTTTGCGTAAATCGGGTTTAACAGCGGAAGAAATAAAAAATAAAAAAATAAATCCTGCTCACGCGCTTCATCAAAAAGAAACCGACCTCATTCATTTGTTAAGTGATTTCAAAAATATTATCGCGGAAGCTGAATATACTTACAATCCTGCGTTGATAGCTAATTACATTTACGAAATTGCAAAAGCTTATAATCAGTTTTACCACGAATTATCTGTTTTAAGTGTGGAGAATGAAGAACAGAAATTATTCCGTGTGCAATTATCCTATAAATGTGCTTTAGCTGTTAAACAAGGTATGGCGCTTTTGTGTATTGAAGTTCCCGATAAAATGTAAAACAAAATCAGAACGATGAAAACAAAACTGATTACTTCCGCCTTATTTCTTTTCGTAATAAACACTTTTGCGCAAACTTTTGCCGATAGCCTTAAAACAATTTTGAAAAAGAACGATGTTGCAGGGGCAAAAATATTTATGGAGAAAAGCAAGCACAAAAACGTGCGCGCTCTTCTTAACCGTCAGATACTGAACGAATATTTTGAAATGAGTTTTGAAAGTCGCGAAACACCGGGATATTTGATTTGCATCATCAGCAATGGAGATAAAATTATTTACTCAAAATTAGTTTCGGCACGTAAAAAAATATTTGAAAACGAAGACAGTGCCGCTGTAAAACAATTTTATAAAGCCTATTCTGCTTTCTTCGGGACTAAAGTTAAAACGGGCAATTTTTTTGCGGATACCGTTCGATACGGAAAAGGTTGCGGCTTTGTTGGTGCTGACCCGCCCGAAAGAAAAAAAATGAAAATACTTATAGCGGAAAAAAATCACAAGGAACTCAGCAAATGGTTACAAAGCGCTGTAACCGAAAAACAGCTTTATGCCATTGAAGGTTTTAAAGAACTGGAAAAAGGCGGTTACGTTTTAAGTTCATTGCAAAAAAAATTAATCGACTTCATCAAAACAAAAAAAGGAAATTACCAGGACTGTAACGGCTGTATTTATTCGTCAACTGCCATCAGTGATTTATTTAAAAAGGGAACTGATTAATTATTTACCCTTATTCCTGAACAAACGCAGATTGGAATTAAAAAATCTGAATCGGATTAAAAAAGTTACGCGATTACGTAACCTTTTTGTTTTATAAACGGAACAGAATGGCAAAAATCACTCTGTTTTCAGATTTCACAAGATCAGGAACCCAGGTAGAAGGTAATGCTGTAGTCGTGTATCCCGAAGGAGAAGTCACACCTCCGTGTCCGGCAAAATATCCAACACTTGCCTCACGATGCACAAACTCTAACCTGAATGCAATATGTTCGTTGGCCAAAACATCAATATTTGTTGAACAATCCCACCCCAAAAATTGGTCACCGGGGTTTTCTGTAAACGGATGCGTACCCGCGCCCTGCGTTGGATTGTTCGGATTCGGGAAAGGGCTTGCATCACCGGTTGGGGCAAGAACCAGATAACGCCCGGGGTTTTGCATAAAGCCTCCGCCCAATGTCCATGCAATTTTATTTTTATAAAACCAGATGCGGTTATAGACCATTCCACTCATAAAATATTGCGCCGGCCCGTTCACAGCATCATCATGAAATCCGTTTACTCCGTCGCCCTTTTCGTAACCTATATCATACGTCATTGAAAAAGCCATTTGACTGATTCCTTTTGCCTTCGGCCTTTTAAAATACCTGAGTAAAAAACTGTTGTCGGAATGAAAACGAATTCTTCCGGGCAAACCCGCAGCGTCGTGACCATAATAATCGTTCGTTAACAATTTTATATTTTCATTGGGGCACCAGGTAATATTTCCACCAAAACCCGGAGTGTTGTTAAAGGTGCCGTAGCTTTGCCAGCCATTAATTATCCACGGTTCTATTTTTAATTTTTTTGTAGGATGAATTTGAATCCGTATTCCGTTAAAAAACCAGGGAGTATTATCGGAGGTATAAGATGCCTGGTATTCCCAATTCTCAACCTGGTAATAAGAATTTAAACCTATGTACGACATAAACATACCAAAATCAACATTTATTCCATACCACTTTTTAAAATGCCAGCCCGCGTTGGCCTCTGCAAGATACCGGTACACATCTGCCAATTGATATTGCCCGCGATAAGGACTTAAATCATTTCGCGGAATAACGGTTGAACGCGTTCCGAACTGCGTTACAATATGCGCTCGTGCTCCTTCATAATAAAAATCACCCCCGACGTTTGCACTTGAAATCTGCATTTCATTATTCCGGGCAAGGGCAGTTGAACCCACCACTGTATTATCAATAGGATTATTAAATGAATGAGTGACATTCCCGTCAAGCATAATGGTTGGCGTAAAATATTTTCCGGCTAACGTGGCAGAAGAACGCCTGTCGGCACCGTTAAGCCAGGTAAAATCCATTCCTTCCAATGGTTCGCCTTTTTGTCCGTTTACGGAGGCTGTTGTGTCTTCCTGTGCAAAAGCAGAAGACGTAAAAAGTAGCGTAGCTACAAGCAGTATTTGTTTTTTCATATGTTATTTTTGGTTTTTACTTAATTCAAGCAAATAGTTTAATTTGTAAGTATTATGATTCGTGTCGTATTCAAGTAAATCGCCATTTGATTTAAAATGGACTTCCAGAAAATCGATAAATAATTTATTATCTCTGAAAGAAGTTTCCAGATTTTTAATTGTGAGCGGAAAGACACGTCCGCCTGCCCCTATGCTGAAATGATAACTGTAAATTGCCGCCTCATATTTTGTTTTAGCGGCTTCCTGCACTTTATACAATAAAATATACGGGTTTATGCTGATAATTTCATAAACCGTTTTATTATAAAAACGATGCGATTTATTATCATAATCCTTAAATCCGTAAACCGAATCTTTACTGAAATGAAAAACCGAATCTCCGCAAATAATTTTTACGGGCGATTTAAAAGAAAAATTATGAATTTTAACTTTACATTTTTTCCCTCCCTCGCTTTTATACGAAAGTTTGTTATCGCTGAAATCCGCAGCAGAAATATAAACTCCCTGCGCCTGTTGGGCCGTCAGAATTGTACTTAAAAAGCATAGTTTTACCAGGGTAAGGGCAATAGCTATCCTGTACAAGGTTTTTTCTCTTGTTTTCATTTTATTTGTTTTAAGTTATTTTAAATTTATTCGGGTAAAACGAATCTGTATCCGACTCTTGATTCGGTTAAAATAAGTTCCGGGTTGTTATAATCATTTTCAATTTTTTTACGGAGGTTAGCAATAAATACACGAAGCGATTGTGACTGATCGGCATGGCCCGGACCCCATACCTGTGTTAGTATATACTGATGTGTGAGGACACGGCCTTCATTTTTTACAAGCAGGCAAAGTAAATTATATTCGGTTGCTGTAAGTTTAACAAGTTCATTATTCTTTTTTACAGCTCTTTGCTTAAAGTCAATAGTTAAATGTCCGGCAGTTATTTCATCATTCTCCTCCTCATTTCCACTGTTTCTTAAGTAAGAACGGATTCGTGCCAATAATTCTCCGGTTCGGAATGGTTTTGTCAAATAATCATTCGCGTCATTATCCAAAGCGGTAATAATATTTTCTTCATCGTTCTGTACGGATAAAATAATTACGGGTTTATGATACCATTCTCTTAGTTTCTTTAATACTTCTTGCCCGCTTTCGTCCGGCAGGCCAATATCCAATAAAATTAAATCAGGCGGATGATTTGCTGCCATTGCCAGACCTTCTCTGGCAGTTGAAGCTTCAACAATTTTGTAACCCTGGTTACGCAAAGTTATTTCCAGGAGTTTCCGTATTTGATCCTCATCGTCAATTATCAAAATTTCCTGCTTATTCATTTTTTAAATTATTTACAGTTGACGTTTCAACCGGAATTATAATTGTGAATTTTGCCCCACCTGTTCTTTTATTCTCCAATTTAATCAGTCCATTATGCGCTTCCACAAAACCCTTTACAATGGATAACCCCAACCCGATACCACCTGCACGTGAATTTTTGAGGCGATAAAACTTTTCAAACACGTGTTCAATCTCTGTTTCCGGAAATCCCGCTCCTTCATCTTCAACAGTTATAATCAGGTTACCGGACTGAAAAGTTGCGTTTATTGTCACAAAAGTGCCTGCGGGTGTATATACCAGTGAGTTGTAAATTAAATTGTATATAGACTGGCTTATTAAACCGAAATCAAGATTAAACAACGGCAAATTTTCCTGTATTCTAATTTTCAGGGTGTGATTGCCGGCATATTCCTTTAATTGATTTTGTACTTCGTGAATAAGTTCGTTTATATCACACCAGTCTCTTATCGGTTTTATAACTCCTGATTCAAGCCGCGACATATTAAGAAGATTTTCTACCTGTCGGTTAAGCCTTAGCGAGGCTTTCGAAATTTCCGTTATTAATTCCTTCCTGTCGGCCTCCGGCAATGTTTTCGTATCCGCTTTTAAATTATCGGCTGCCACAAGAATAGTTGAAATGGGAGTTCTTAATTCATGCGATAGAGAATTAAGCAAAGTATTATAAAGTTTAAGCGTGGCTCTTTTCTCTTCTCTGTTCCGGGCAATTTTTTCCCATTGTCGTTTTTTGTAAGTTAAAACCGCATTAACCAGGGCAATTATAAAATACATTAAGAGCATTAAAACATCTTCCGGCTCAGTAACATAAAAGGTAAATTTTGGCGGAATAAAGAAGAAGTCCCAAATAAGTGCACTCAGAAATGCAACTAATAGCACCGGAAATATATCAAAGAACATAGCAATAACCGACACCGTAAAAAGCAAAATAAATGCAATTGCCCGGTAACCTATATAATCCGTTATTAAATAACAAACGGCCGAAACAATAATCACAGAGAGAATTCCGAACAGGTATTGTTTGGGTTTTGTAAGTTTGTAAAAAATATTCCTTTCCATTTCCGTCACAAAATTACGTTTACATTTATAAACCCGGTGTTAAACTTACTACCGGATTTATAAAGGTTTTATAAATATTTATCATGTATTTAGGTCTCATTTGTTCCGATTTTTTGTATTTTTACAACAGGCCCGGATGGTGGTCCCGATAGCCATCGGGATGGTATCTAAAAAGGTGACTGTTGTTATTCTATTCTTAAAATAATGCCCGGATGGTGGAATTGGTATACACGTACGTCTCAGAAGCGTATGCCTTACGGCTTGCGAGTTCGAGTCTCGCTTCGGGTACAAAATTAATCTTTCCACAAAAACCACTGATTTTCAGTGGTCTTTAGTTCGATAAAATGAACCCAAACATGCATTATCGAACTTTTCGGCAAAAAAAATTTTTCATAATAGCTGCGTACCAAAAGGTGTGCTTGCATTTTAAGAAATTTTGTTATTAGTTTAAAAATCATTATATTTGACTATACATAAAAGTATTTTATAGAGTAAATATGCGCTTTATGTATGTTATTATACATTTGTTTCAAAAAAATAAAACCCATTTTTAAATTAATAATATCATTATGGTCCTGCCTAAAAATGCAAAATTAATTGAATGGACTTCTTCAACTATGTGGTTTGATGAGGACGGGGTATTGTATTCAGTACCAAAAGCCGGAGCTCCACAAGTTCAAAGCAAAGAAGAAACTGAAACACAAATGAAGGAATTCAGAAAGCTGGTGGGGGATAAAAAAACATGCATGATATTACAAACTGATAGTTCTGCACCTCCGCCTAAAAAAGAAGATAGAGACTGGATCGCTCAGGAATTGGATTCAGTAACCAAAGCAATGGGTATTATTTCAACTTCACCATTAAGCAGGATGGTGGCCAATTTATTTTTCGGGCTCAAACCACCGGCATATCCGGTAAAGTTTTTTTCAAACGAGCTTGAAGCAAAAAAGTGGATAAAACAATATTTGTAAAAACAGTACACTTCCAACATTTATGGAAACGCATAATAATATAATAAAAGACAAACGTCTCAACCTTATCCAGGAGCAACTTATAAAATTTACGCAGCAGGATTTCAGCGGCTCTATTCCCCTTTCAAAAAATGCGGATGAAATAGATGCCATTATTGCAGGATTGAACACGCTGGGAGAGGAAATGAATACCACCAGACTGGAATTGGAAAAAAAATCATTGTTTATTAAAGATAACCAGGAAAGAATAAATAACATACAGGAAATACTTTTAAAGTACACATTGATGGATTTTTCATGCCAGATACCTATTACAGAAAAGGCAGATGAATTAGATGCTATTGCTGTAGGATTAAATACCCTGAGTGAAGAATTGGAAAATCATATTAAACAAGTAGAGAATGCTAATAATGAATTAGTCACCGTAAATAAAGAGCTGGAAGCATTTTCCTATTCTGTTTCGCATGATTTGCGTGCTCCGTTAAGAGCTATAAGCGGATATGCAAAGATTATATTGGAAGATTATCAGGGAAAATTAGATGAAGATGCCATAAAACTAATACATGCTATAATAAGAAATACAAAAAGAATGGGTGAGCTTATTGATGATCTTCTCGCATTTTCAAGACTTGGAAGAAAGCAAGTAACAAGTTCTGAAATAAATATGATGGCGCTGGTAAAACTTGTAAAAGAAGATTTAGTAACAAATGATATAGAAAACAGAACCAATTTTAATTGTGATAATCTTCTTCCGGCGCAGGGAGATTTCACCTTAATAAAACAAGTTTGGGTTAATTTAATCTCAAATGCAATTAAGTATTCACAACATAAACCCAGTACCATTATAGAAATAGGGTCTTATCTCAAAGAAAACCAAATGGTTTATTATGTAAAAGATAATGGGGCCGGTTTTGATATGCAATACTATGATAAACTTTTTGGTGTCTTCCAACGATTGCATTCTAATGAGGAATTTGAAGGAACCGGAATTGGATTAGCCATCGTTCAAAAAATAATACACAGGCATAACGGAACCGTTTGGGCTGAATCTAAACTAAAGGAAGGATCATCTTTTTATTTTACTTTACCAATATAAACATTTAAACATAAGTAACCATGAATTACGATGCCGTTGAAATTTTATTTGCAGAAGATAGTATGGATGATGCTGCGCTAACCATCAGGGCACTCAAAAAAAATGGTTTGGCAAACAATCTGTACCATGTTAAAGACGGAGCTGCGGCCCTTGATTTTATTTATTGCAAAGGAGAATATGCCACTCGTAGCAATAAAGAAACTCCAAAATTGATTTTGCTCGATTTGAAGATGCCTAAAGTATCAGGCTTTGAAGTATTGGAAAAAGTAAAATCAGATCCAAACTTTAAATTAATACCAATAGTGGTACTAACCTCATCAAAGGAAGACCCTGATATTAAACGATGTCTTGAACTTGGAGTGAACAGTTATATTGTAAAACCGGTTGATACCGATAATTTCTTTCAGGCGATTAAGGAACTGGGCATGTATTGGATTATACTCAACCAAACAATTCATTAATGGAGGGTAATTTAAAAATACTTATTATTGAAGATTTAGATACAGATGCCGATTTACTTATCAGGTACCTGAAGAAAGAGAGTATTGCTTTCAGTTATTTCAGAGTTTGGTTAAAAGAAGATTATATAAAAGCACTTTATGAATTCGCTCCTGATTTAATCATATCGGATCATTCTATGCCTCAGTTTAGTGGCATAGATGCTTTTCGCATTTTAAAAAAGGAAGGGAAAAACATCCCTTTTATTCTAACTACGGGAACGGTATCCGAAAAATTATTAACTGAATATATGAAAGAAGGGATTGATGATTATATTTTAAAAGAAAACCTTCTTCGCTTGCCTTCATCAATTGAAAACGTAGTTAATAAGAAAAAAATAGAAAACCTGCATAGTGAACTTAGTACATATGCCGAAGAACTGAAAATTGCTCATGCGGCACAGAATGTTTTTAAAAAGGAAATTTTAGAAAGTCTTCGCTACGCTCACAACCTGCAAGGCGCACTTCTTCAGGAAAAGGAAGAGCTAAAAGAATCTCTTCCTCAATCCTTTATTTTGTATTTACCCAAAAACTATGTTTCAGGAGATTTTTATTGGTTTAAAAATTCAGGGGACAAAGTATATGTTTGTATTGGTGATTGCACCGGACATGGAATTCCCGGTTCATTAATTACTATGCTGGCACTGAGTACACTTCATTCAGCATTTAATGTTCAAAAAATATATTCCCCGCCTTTACTTTTGAAATTTCTTGATGAGGATATGTATGGAAAACTCAGTCACAAATCAACCGGCAAAGTAATGAACGATAGTATGGACCTTGCCATTTGCGAAATTGATAAGAAGGAAATGAAGTTAACTATTTCCGGAACTAACAGCAATGTGTATCTTATTCGGGGTGAAGAAATACAACAATTCAAAACAGACAGATATAGCATTGGAAATGCAGAAACAGGTAAGAAGTTTGACTCAAAAACAATTTCTTTAAAAAAAGGAGATTCCATTTATTTATCTTCGGATGGTTTTTGTGATCAGTTTGGAGGAGAATCAGGAAAAAAATTTACTTCAAAACGATTTCGCGAATTACTCCTAACTATAAACAATGAAGAGTTTCATAATCGTGAGCGTATTCTGCAAAATACAATTACAGATTGGCAAGGGCTGGAAGAGCAAACGGATGATATTTCGCTTTTGGGGATAAGAATATAATAAAGAAAGATAATATCTCCATCCTCACGTAACTATATTTAATAAAATTGAATAATCATCCAACGCAAACAATGAGAAATCTATTTGAATCCGAAGCCAGAACAGAAGTATTGAGCCGGCTTGAAAAAATTAATACACAATCACAGCGTCAATGGGGCGAAATGAGTGTGGACCAGATGCTATGGCATCTTAATCGTTTCATGTCGTATGCTTTTGGCGAATTTACTGTACCTTTCAGGGGTAATTGGTTTTTAAAAACATTTGTAAAACCACTCGCTTTGGGCAAGACGCCTTTTCCCAAAGGAAGAAGCCAAACCCCTGCAGAATTTAAAGCAACAGGTAAATATGATATTGAAAATGAAAAAAAACGTTTTATTGAATACATAGAAAAATATAGCAAGAGTCCGGATAAAAAGGACTGGCCATTGAGTCCGCTACTTGGTAAATTTACCGGCGAAAATTGGGCACGGATTCAATATAAGCACATTGACCATCATTTCAGACAATTTGGTGAGTAAGTAGCAAATTTGCCTGAATTTTCGTATCCCAATAAATTGGCAACTTCTTTTACCATACTGGCTTTTTTTGAAAGCAACTTACTTGCCAAATGCATTTGAACGATTGATAGGCGTATAATAAAGCAATAAACATTCCTGAAAACAAGTATACAAGTTGGACTTGTTTGATGTAAACGGCAGGCGCATGCTTACATACAATACATAACAACAAGCAATCCGGCAAATACATCGACCGTTTGGCAAAATAAAAAACGACCAGCCACGTTCTAATACGACAAATCAACAAATGGGCTTAGCTAAACTGTGGACATTAATAATTTGCTCTTGTCTGACACAACTCGCATTCGGACAGGACAGCATTCAAAAAACACGTGACAGTAACGGCGGACTGCTTTTAATTCCCTGGAAAAACGGAAAAGTTAATGGTGTTCAGAAAGTATATTACTTAGACGGTAAATTACGTGCGGAAGGTATTTTTGTTGACGGTAAAGCAGAAGGTTATAGCAAACAATACTCTCCAAACGGACTCTTAGTAAGAGTAAGTTATTTTCGCAATAATTTCCGTCACGGAACAGATACTTCTTTTTTTGAAAATGGTACTATCCGAAGTTTGTTCAACTTTGTGGATGGTAAATTAGATGGTATGACAAAAGAATTCGATAAAAACGGACAACTCTCTCGCGAGGGACTGAACGAGAAAGGTGTGCCTATTGGTATTTTAAAAACTTACAAAAGCGGTAAACTGTTTAATGAAAAACATTATACAAATGGTAAAGGTGACTGGTACAAAGAATATGACGACAATGGTAAGACTGTTAAGTTCATCGAATACAATGAAGACGGTAAACGTAAAAAATAATTATCAGCGGGCACTTGAGTGTGTTAAGTACACTTAGTTGCATTTAATCCGGTTAGTTTTTTCATAACATTGACTTTGGTCATATTTTATTAAACATTACCCGTGCCAAACAGTTAATTTTAAGATTTATTAACTTCCTTTTCCGGGAAACAGGGTGAAAATTCTTCGCTAAAAAAAATAAATTACTGTTTTCCGGAAGTACGTTTAACATTTTATTAAGTTTTTTGCAATTATTACAGTATTTCAATTAAACCATTTAGGTTTGTATGAATCTTAGAAGCATATGGATTTAAAAAACTTATACCATTTATACAGCAGGGCAGGTTTCGGGATTTCTATCCGGGATGCACAAAAACTACAGGTAAAGAACAAGAATGAGATTGTAGATTTACTCTTAAGTATTGAAGGAAAGCAGGCTTATCTGGATTGTATCCAACTCGATGAAATGCCATCCGGCGAGCAAATGAAAAGCCTTTCTAAAGAAGAAAAAAAAGACCTGGGAAAGGAAGCCAGAAATAAGATACAATATCTTAACACAACGTGGATTAAACAACTCGTTACTTCCCCTGCCCCGCTTTTAGAAAAAACAACCTTATTCTGGCATGGACATTTTGCCTGCAGAATTGAAAACCCCTATACCATACAACAGTTAAATAACATTCAACGTCAATTTGCATTTTCTCCTTTCAAAGATTTATTACTGGCGGTTTCAAAATCGCCGGCCATGCTGCAGTTTTTAAACAACAGGCAAAACCATAAGCAACAACCTAATGAGAATTTTGCACGCGAACTGATGGAGTTGTTTACTATAGGAAGAGATAACTATACTGAACAGGATATTAAAGAATCGGCCAGGGCATTCACAGGATGGAACTTTAAAGCGGATACTTACGAGTTTGTCTTTAGAGAGAAGGATCATGATGATGGTGTAAAGGCTTTTATGCAACAAACCGGTAATTTTAACGGAGAGGATATTATTAACATTATTTTAACCCAAAAACAAACCTCCGTTTACTTATGCAAAAAGTTTTATCGTTTTTTTGTAAATGAAACGATAGACGATAAGCGTGTTGCAGAATTAGCCGATTATTATTATCAAAACAATTATGATACAGGGAAACTTCTTAAAAAGATATTTACTGCCGATTGGTTTTATGATGATATAAATGTGGGAGTAAACATTAAATCCCCAGTAGAATTCATTGTGGGACTTTCTAAGTCTTTCAGTATTATTCCGCCCGACGATGTTTTACTTAAATTTCAAAGAGCATTGGGGCAGGTTTTGTTTTATCCGCCTAACGTAGCGGGCTGGCCGGGTGGCAGAAACTGGATCGATAGCTCTACTTTATTATTGCGTTTAAAAGCCCCCTCACTTATTTTAAACGGGGGAAAAGTTGATATTGTGGAAAAGGATGATATGCCCGAAGAATCTTTCAACTTACCGGAAATTATAAAAATAAACCCGGATGAAAAATCTTTTTACGCGGACGTAAAACCTGATGAGCTGATTGAAAATATGCTCATGCCAAAATTAAATGCCAAAAAGAAAAATATTTTGTCGGGCAATGCAGGCACCAACAAACAATTAGTACTGAAAATAGTATCTATGCCCGAATATCAATTATGTTAATATAATGGAAAGAAGAAGTTTTATAAAACGCACCGGTTTAGCCACAGCAGCTTTGTGGATACCTGATTTTTTGAAACCGCTGGAAAATTTTGTGGCGGATGAATACCGGAATCTGGTTATTATACAACTTTCGGGTGGAAACGATGGATTGAATACAATTATTCCTTTTGAAAATGATATTTATTATAACAGTAGAAAAACAATTGCCATTGCGAAGAATACTATATTAAAACTTACGGATGATATGGGTTTTCATCCGTCAATGACCGGGTTACAGGGTTTGTATAACGATGGTTTAATGTGTGTAATTAATAGCGTGGGTTACCCGAATCCTAACCGTTCTCATTTTCGCTCGATGGATATCTGGCAAAGCGCAACAGATGCCAACGAATATAAAAATACTGGTTGGATAGGGCGTTATTTGGATTCATCGTGTAGTGAATGTAACCACCCTTATCTTGCACTGGAACTTGATCAGACTTTATCTTTAGCGCTGAAAGGAGATACTAAAAAGGGAATTGCGGTAAACAATCCGCAACAACTGTATAACCAGACACGGGAACCTTTTTTTAAGCAATTAAAAGATTTGGCGACTGATAACGATCACGATAATGTTGCATACCTGTATAAAACCATGGCTGAGACCTATGCATCGGCCGAATATATTTTTGAGACGAATAAAACATATAAAAATGATTTTGAATACCCTAAAAACGACCTGGCCAGGCAGCTTAAACAAATCGCAACTTTTATTGCTTCAGGTTTAAACACCCGTGTTTATTACGCTTCTATGGGTGGTTTTGATACGCATGTGGGTCAGTTAAACAGGCAGGAAAATCTGTTAAAGCAATTTTCTGAAAGCGTAACTGCATTTATTCAGAATTTAAAGAGTACCAACAAACTAAATGACACGATGGTACTTGTTTTCTCTGAATTCGGAAGACGGGTAAATCAAAACGCAAGTAATGGCACCGATCACGGAACCGCAAACAATGTTTTTGTTTTAGGTTCAGCACTTAAAAAACAGGGGTTCTATAATGCCGCTCCCGATTTAACAAACTTAGATGACGGTGACCTTAAATATCAGATTGATTTCAGGAATATATATGCCAGCTTGTTAAACAACTGGTTAAAAATAAGTCCCGGTAAAATTTTAGGTAAGAGTTTTGATTACCTTAATTTTGTTTAACTTCAAAACAGCATGACCATTTATTTCTAACTTTTCAGATCTGTTAAGCCCAAAGTAACAACTAACTAAATGTAACTTTCTTAATATCCTTTTGCAGTATCATCAATCCCAACTCTTCTTTTTCTTCAGCTCCGGCTTTATTAAATTTTTTAATTTCTTTTTCGGGCATAAAATGCCATTTAAAAATGTATTCCGACTTATCATCCGGATGAAAGAATCCCACAAAGATACCTTCAAGCACCTTGTTGTTTTTTAAAGTTACTTTAATGATTTTCCCTTCAGCATTAAAATATTTCAGGTAAATTTCTTGTGAGTAATCCTTTTTTTTAGTCATAGTGTTTATTTTTAATGTTTTCTGGTAAGTTTAATATGGTGTGCCGGGGTTATTATCAACGGGATTTTTTCTACAATAACGTCGCTGGTATCAAGGCCAAACGTTTTAGTGTCCGGCTGCGCCCATTTTCTTAATTTAAAATACGAGCCAAGTAAAAATCCGTCATTATGAGAAAGTTCGTTTTCAATCGACAAAAACCTGTCGAGTATCACAAACTTAAAATCAGCAGGCAATTTATACTTACTTAATGAATCGTAGCGGCTTATAATATCCAACTCTTTATTGGCAACCATGTCCTCGATAACGCGCCTGAAAAAAATATTTATACGCGGTTGTATTCTAAAACCAATATCGAAGTTTACATGAATGACCTTACCCTCTACAACTTCATCTACGGTGTAATCTAAGGTATAAGGCTCGTCCGTTCTGTTTATATGAATGAACCAATACATATCCGCGCGTTTCGGGTTACGACTCAGAATTGAATGAATTATTCTTTCTTCTATTTCCTGCGGGTTTTGAGCTTTACTTAAATATATCAAATGGGTTGAGAATTTGGCTACACCTGTATCCTTACTTAACTCCATTAATGTTGGAATATAGTCCTTAATGGGAACGAGTTTAATAAAACGGTTCAACATCTTCCTTGCGTTAAACCACGTGTACATTGTAAAAATGATTCCGAACTCAAAGATCAGAAACATCCATCTCTGTTTAATCTTGGCAAGATTTGCAATGAAGAACGAGGTTTCAACAGTGACAAATATTAAAAGAATCATTACAACCGCCCAAAGGGGAAATTTCTTTACATATAAAAGAAAATAACTCATCAGCAACGTTGTCATCAGCATCGCAATGGTAATGGAAAAACCATAGGCTGCTTCCATGTGGCTCGATTCTTTAAAATACAATACGGTGGCAACACATCCCGCATAAAGTATCCAGTTTACACTCGGGATGTATAACTGCCCCTTAATATCGGTCGGAAATTTTATTTCTACCCGCGGCCAAAAATCCAGGCTTACCGCTTCACTTATTAATGTGAAAGAACCGCTGATAAGTGCCTGGCTGGCAATTATCGTTGCAGCAGTGGCAATAATAATTCCGGGAATTAAAAACCATTCAGGCAGTACCGCATAAAAAGGATTTATATCATTTAAATATTTATGCTCCCTGCTTAGTAACCATACCCCCTGCCCGAAATAATTTGCAAGCAAAGCTGTTTTCACAAATATCCATGCTATACGAATGTTCTTTCTTCCGCAATGTCCAAGATCGGAATATAATGCTTCGGCTCCCGTTGTGGCAAGAAACACCGCTCCTAAAATCCAGAATCCATGCGGATGTCCGGTAAGAAATTTAATCGCGTAAACCGGGTTAAACGCTTTAAGAACGGAAGGCATAAGTAAGATATAATAAGCTCCCGAGGCAAACAGCATTGAGAACCAAACAATCATTATTGGTCCGAATGAAGAACCCACTACTTTAGTTCCGAATTGCTGGAAAGC
>DATMMV010000153.1:0-4698 GCA_035569635.1 Bacteroidia bacterium
TTTTATTGGTTACTCATTTGCAATACCGGTTAACATTGTTAAAAAAGTAATGAGCGATTTGGCAGAATTTGGTACGGTGCAACGCGCCTTTATCGGAGTAAGTATACGTGATATAGACGCGAAATTTGCCGAAGAAAAAGGTCTGAAAAATTTGAGCGGTGTATATGTAAGCGGCATGAGTGAAAACGGATCAGCTGAAACAGCCGGCATCGTTTTGGGCGATGTAATTAAAAAAGTGGAAGACTTTGATGTGAAAAATGTTTCTGAGTTGCAGGAACAGGTTGGTAAATATCGCCCCGGCGATAAAATTAAAGTTACGCTTGTACGCGGCGATAAAGAAATTACTTTACCTGTAACTTTAAAAAATAAAGAAGGAAACGTAAGCGTAATTAAAAAAGAAAAGCCGGTTGAAAAACCTGTTCTTGCTTTGGGTGCTGCCTTCGAACAACTTACTAAAGAAGAAATGAGTCGTTTAAAAATTTCGAACGGGGTGCAGATTACCAAATTGCAAAACGGTAAACTTGCCGGTGCCGGCATCCGGGAAGGATTTATCATTATGAATATTGATAAAAAGAAAATAAGCACTATTGAAGACGTAGAAGCTGCTTTAAAAAACAAAACCGGAGGCGTGCTTATCGAGGGCATTTATCCGAACGGAATGCGCGCTTATTACGGATTTGGAATGTAAGTTAAGACTTTGATTTTAGAAGTCTTTGGCGAATCGAGATCAATTAGCCGGACTTATCCCGCTGAAGGGCGGGGAATCTCTATAAAATTATTTCTCCTTTGCTTGGGAGATTCCTTAAAGTAAAAAAGCAGAAGAACCCGGAGTTAAAAGCTTCGGGTTTTTTATTTCCACAGATTTAATGTATTATCTTTAGCTCGTGAATTTTGAGCTTACATCAGAATACCAACCCACCGGCGACCAACCCGAAGCGATTAAGCAATTAGTTGCAGGGCTCGACTCTAAAACAAAATACCAGACTTTATTGGGTGTTACAGGTTCGGGTAAAACTTTTACCGTGGCTAACGTAGTGGCGCAAACGGGAATGCCAACTTTGGTTTTAAGTCACAACAAAACTCTGGCAGCACAATTGTATGCCGAGTTAAAACAATTTTTTCCGAATAACGCGGTTGAGTATTTTGTTTCGTATTACGATTATTACCAACCCGAAGCGTATTTGCCAACAACCGGTACTTATATAGAAAAAGATTTAGCTATTAATGATGAAATAGAAAAATTACGACTCAGTACTTCTTCTTCGTTGATGTCGGGCCGCAGGGATGTAATTGTTGTTTCTTCGGTTTCCTGTATTTATGGTATGGGCAATCCGCAGGAATTTAGAAAAAGTGTAATTGAAATTAAAGTAGGACAAAGAATTGCAAGAAATAAGTTTTTACATCAATTAGTGCAGGCTTTGTATTCGAGAACTACAGAAGAATTTTCACGTGGAAATTTTCGCGTTACAGGAGATACGGTGGATGTAAATTTATCTTATACCGATTTTTGTTTACGTGTAAGTTTTTTCGGCGATGAAATTGAGAGCATAGAAACTTATAATCCTGCTTCCGGCAAAAGCATAGAGAAATTTAAAGAATACCTGATTTACCCTGCTAACATCTTTGTTACTGCGCCTGATACTTTAAATGGTGCAATGAAAAATATCCAGGATGATATGATGAAGCAGGTGGAATATTTTAATAAGAATAATCGCTCGCTTGAAGCGAAACGTCTCGAAGAGCGCGTAAGCCACGATCTGGAAATGATGCGCGAACTGGGTTATTGCAGTGGTATTGAAAATTACTCGCGTTACCTCGATGGCCGTTTGCCGGGCATGCGACCTTTCTGTTTGTTGGATTATTTTCCGAAGGATTTTTTAATGGTAATTGACGAGAGTCATGTTACGCTGCCACAAGTGCACGCGATGTATGGCGGAGATTTTTCGCGTAAGCAAAATTTAGTGGAATATGGTTTCCGTTTGCCTGCTGCTTTGGACAATCGCCCTTTAAAATTTGAAGAATTTGAAGGAATGCTTAATCAAGTTATTTATGTGAGCGCTACTCCTGCCGAATATGAATTACAAAAGTCGGAAGGAGTAATTGTGGAACAATTAATTCGCCCTACCGGAATTATCGATCCGCAAATAGAAGTTCGCCCTTGTCAAAACCAGGTGGATGATTTGTTGGACGAAATCAATAAAACAGTTGAGCGTGATGAACGTGTGTTGGTTACTACACTGACTAAGCGCATGGCCGAAGAGCTTGCAAAGTATTTAGCCAAGTTGCAAATACGCTGCCGTTACATACATAGTGATGTGGATACGATGGAGCGTATTGAAATTTTGCGACAGTTAAGAGTAGGAATGATTGACGTTTTAATCGGAATAAATTTACTGCGCGAAGGACTGGATTTGCCGGAAGTTTCTTTAGTAGCGATTTTGGATGCCGACAAAGAAGGCTTTTTACGGAATGTAACTTCACTGATACAAACCGTGGGCCGCGCAGCGCGAAACGTAAACGGCCGTGTAATTATGTATGCGGATAAAGTGACCGTGAGCATGCAAAAAACAATTGATGAAACACAGCGACGGCGCTTAAAGCAGGTAGAATATAATTTTAAACACAATATTACTCCCGTAACCGCCGGAAGAAAAAAAGTGGCGGTATCTGCAACCGAAGTTACTATTGATGGTAAATTGGTAAAAGCTTATGTGGAAAGCGATGAGTTGAGTGTTGCGGCAGACCCCGTTACACAATATATGAGCCCCGAGCAATTAAGGAAGCAAATCGGGCAAGTTAAGAGTGCGATGCTTCGTTCCGCTAAAGAAATGGATTTCATTGAAGCCGCCCGCCTTCGTGATGAATTGTATTCTTTAGAAAAGCTCCTGAAGGAAAAAGAATAAACTCCGAAAAATCTTTATGTAACTTTGCACCTCCGCGTCCTTGCGGTGAAAAATGCAGATCGCCTCTAACACACTTTCTTCCGTCATTAATTTCTATAAAAAGGAATTGAAAGAAATTTATACCGAAAGCGAATTAGAAAACATTATTCGATGGATTTTAGAAAAACAATTAAAACTAAGCATTACTGATTTTAATACAAAACCGGATTTACGTATTAACGAATCGGAATTAACCCCACTCGAAAAAATGTGTTTTGAATTAAAAGCAAACAAACCCATACAATATGTGTTAGGCGAAGCAGAGTTTTACGGAATGAAATTTAAAGTGAACGAAAATGTTTTAATTCCCCGTCCCGAAACGGAAGAATTAGTAGAAAAAATCATTTCTACTCTCGTCCCTCGTCCCTCGTCCCTCACCCCTTGTATCCTTGATATTGGCACCGGCAGCGGATGTATTTCTATTTCAATAAAAAAAAATATTCCGGCCACAACAGTATATGCTATAGATGTAAGCGATGCAGCTTTAGAAATTGCCGTACATAACGCAGCAGAAAATAAAATCGAAGTAAATTTTTTTAAAGCAGATGTTTTGCAAGAAAATGTTGCTGAATTAATTTTAAATCAATCTGCACAAAAAAAAATCGACCTTATAATAAGCAACCCTCCTTATGTTTTAAAGTCGGAAAAAGAAAGCCTCCATACGCGGGTAAGTAATTTTGAGCCGCATTTAGCTTTGTTTGTAGACGACTCAGATCCCATACTTTTTTATCGCAAAATTGCCCTGATTGCTCAAAAAACACTGAAACAGGGTGGCCAACTTTGGTTTGAGTGCCATACAAATTACGCTCAAAATGTGCAGCAAATGCTTCTTGATACAGGGTACACAGATGTGAGGCTACACCCCGATTTATCAGGATTAGCGAGGTTTACGGAGGCAACACACAATTAATATTACCGTAAAACGCTATTAACAAGCCGATGTTTGCAAAAACAGGCGTACAAGAATATTTTGGCTTTCAATCAGACTAAATTTGCTAATGTTATAAAATGCGTTTATTTTTATCAATTAGATAAAATTCAATTTTATGACGACGAAATTAAACATGAAGAAATTTTTGACAGTTTTATTCTTCTTAACCGCAAGTATTTCCTTTTGCCAGGAGCCGGAACAAACTGACGATAAGCATAAGCCTTCTGTAATGGTGGGTGTGAGCGGCCTTAAATTTTTTGGCTACGTAGGCAGCAATTCGGATTTAAATCCGTTATTGGATGCGCGTTTGGGTTATTTTCTGGCTATCGAACAACGCTTCGGTAAAATTTTCGGAGTAGAAGTAACAGGTTTATACGGTAAACTTGCGGGAACCGATAACTCTACAATTTCTCATCTTAATTTTCAGTCTACTATCATGCAGGGCCATATTATGATTACGGCCAACTTCGACAAAGTGTTTAAAGAAGATCCGTTGGTATCTCCTTTCCTTAATGTGGGTATCGGTTATATGATGTTCAGTAGTTATGCGGATCTTTTAACCGGATCGGATACGCTCCATTACTGGTCAGATGGCTCTATCCGTGATTTGGATGAGCATGCTCCCAATGCAGGCGCCGCAACCATTATTAAACGAGATTATATTTACGAAACACAACTTAAAACAAATAACGTAACCGGTTGTCTGGTTGTACCGATGGGTGGAGGTTTGAATTTTCATTTCGGAAAAAAATGGACTGCCTCGGTGGGCGCAAATTATAATATGTGCTTTACCCAATGGATTGATAATACAGGTAAGAAGAGCAA
>DATMMV010000154.1:0-35404 GCA_035569635.1 Bacteroidia bacterium
AATTTTATCGATGTTGTATCTTTTGTTTGCCCCGATCAAAGAAGCAAAACTTTCTGTTTGTGACACGAAGGTTGTTTCCCAAACACTGCCGGGGTTTGCATCATCGGCAATCAGGCATACCCAATTACGCCAATCTTCTGCATTCGCGCTTACTCCGTCGCAACAGGATGAAGTTGGTATTTTACGTGCGTAATAAGCAACGATTTTGTTTAATACAGCGTCGGCTTCAGAAATACTATGCGTAGGTAAACGGCCAATTCCTATATCCAATAGTCCGTCGGGATTCCCGCAGCAATCAATCTGTCCTTCATTATCATCCAGGAAACCGTAAAAATCGTCGCTGCATTTAGAAGACATATAACTGCTTGAATTAACGGTTTGAAAGGTTGGAATAAAATTGGTGTTGGTTTGCGGATTAACATCTTTAAGTAAATAGGAGCCATCGCCGTAAAGTAATAAATGCTTCGGCTCATTTCCCGGGTTTGCGCGTTTGTATAACATTCGTACAAATAAGCGTATAGCGGTTATATCCTGCATGCCAGAAGAAAATTCATTATAAATCTGATCGGGAGTTACAATAACATAACTGTATTTTTCTTTCTGGCTGTGTAAATCGGCTAATTGTTGCGCCTGATTTAAAAACCAGGGATGCGTTACAAGAATATAATCAACCGGTTGAAGGGCGTGTAAATTTTGATTTGCTATTTGTTTGGAATAAGTCGGAATTTTAAAATTATTTCCGTCGAACGCGATAAATTGCAATAATGAATCCGTTGCGGCGGAAAATGAGTATATTCCTGCAGAAAAATTGCTTTGTTGTTCATTTACATTTATCCCGTCGGTAACATTCCATATTTTAAGATTGGGCGCGTTACTTGCAATATTAAATTGAGAAACCACACCGCTACCGATACTGCGGAAATCCCGGAATGCCATTTGATTTCCAACCATTGTTAAAGCTCTTCGCGCCATTATCCAGATATAATTTAACCACCCGCTTTCATCAGTATAAGTACGATTAACAGTTACACTGATTGCCCCTGTACCGCCCCCGTAAATAAAACTTTTTGAAGCACACCCTGACAGGTCTTTACCCACATCACAATCAAAATCAGAACAGGTAACCGGGAAACTGACCTGGTAAGTATTCAGGAGATTTGCGCCCGAATAACAACTGATATCGTAAGCACCCGGAGGTACTCCTGTTCCCGGGTCAACACGCCTGCCCAATAAACTTGTTTTTATCCAAACAGTATCGTTTTGTATAGCCGGAAAATTAAAATTAAAACTGTATTGAGTGGTATTATCAAAATTTTCGCCGTACAACTCACGCCCTGATTTTACAAGATTGACCGCATCACTTTCATGCGCCTGGCAATCATCAAAACCGCCTACAGTATAAGTTGGTACTTGTACCGAAGAAGCCTGTTGCTGAATACGTTTTCCCGGTGTGTTATCTACCGTTAAAAAATAAAAAACAGTATCGGCATAAAAATGTTTGCTGCGGCTGTAACGGGTGCAGGCATATTTACCGGGATTGTATTTCCATTTGTTAGGTGATTGCCCGTAAAATAAAATGTAATCGGTATTATCAAATATACCATCTGATTCACCTTGTACAAAAATGGAATTTTCGTTTAAATCATCGTAATGAAAATCGCCGTTAAACTCGGAAAGCATTTCTCCGCCGTTCCCGTAAATTTTAATATTACGCGGATCAATTGTTGAAACGTTAATGCCCAGGTTTTGTAAAAATGTTTTGTCAATTTTGTAAACGGCGTTATCTGTTGTTCCGATTTTATACCATTTGTCGGTTGCAAGTACCGACGAAGAGGCAAAAGAAACAGAAGCATTTTTTTGATTGACAGAAATAATTTCGTTGGAAGTTTTCCATTGCAAATTATAGGAAATAAGTTTTTCAATTTTTCCGTTTTGTTTATTGATGCGCAAAGGGATTAATTTGGCGTAAGCGTGCGGTATTTTTCCTGCAATAAGAACGGTTGTTTCATTTATTTCGAAGTCGCTGCTGAGGTAAATTTTGTTTACGCAATTTTCTTCTTCCGAAGTTAAAAATGCAGTTTCTGCAACTTCAATAACCGGAACAAGTTTGGTGCCCGAAAGACACGGAGTACTGAGGTATAAATAAGGGAGGTAATTTTTTTCTGAAAAATAACTTACGTTATCAAAGGCTAAAACAGTATGTACTTTCCCCTGATTCTGAAACCCGACCGGTTTTTTCCAGTTTATTTTAAGCAAATCAGCAGAAACAAGCTGAGTGTTTGCCAGACGCATATTTTGCGCATAACCTGAACAAAAAAGCAGGGTTAACACTAAGTTTATAACTATTTCAGTCTTTTTAATCACCATTTGTTTATATTTATGAAACCAATTCGACCTATAAACGTAAGAATTAACTGAATATTGCCTGAAATTTTTTTTGATAAACAAATAAAAATATTAAATTTGTAGATTGAACTTTATATCTCAACGATATATGATTAGAAAAATTACATTAATCCTCGTTATTTTCCTGAGTGTGTTCACCAATGTGGAGTTGAAGGCTCAAGATGCCGAATTCACCCAGTTTTATGCTAACCCGTTATACTTAAATCCTGCTTTTGCAGGTACTGCACGTTGCCCGAGATTCTGTCTTAATTACCGCAACGAATGGCCCGGCTTCTATAAAACTTACGTTACTTACAGCGCTTCTTACGACCAACATATTGATAATCTTTCTGGTGGAATCGGCTTATTAGTGGTACATGACCGTGCAGGTAACAGTACCATTAACACATTGGACGCCAGCTTTATGTACTCTTATCAATTAAATGTTAACCGCGAGTTTTCTTTGAAATTCGGTTTACAGGGTACGTATCACCAAAAATCATTAGATTGGACTAAACTCACATTTGGAGATATGATTGACCGCCGTCGTGGTTTTGTATACAATACCAACGAAATTCCCAATGGTTACCCCGTTATTACCAAACGTGCCGCCGACGTATCTGCGGGCATCTTAGGTTACAGCAAACGTTATTTCTTTGGTTTTGCTTGCCACCACCTTACAACTCCCGAAGAAGCCTTTATTTCTCATAGCCCCTTGCCACGTAAATTTACTGGACATGCGGGAGCTATTATTCCATTACAGAAAAACGACGAAGTTTATATCAGTCCTAATGTACTTTATCAATACCAAGGTCAGTTTCAGCAACTTAACTTAGGTATGTACTTTGTGAAAAGCAATGTAGTAGCAGGTTTATGGTATCGTAACCAGGACGCTGTGATTGCCTTATTTGGTTATCAAACCCCTTATTTTAAGTTCGGGTATAGCTACGATGTTACTATTTCAAAGTTAGCTAACGTTTCTGCCGGTTCTCACGAGATTTCCATGCAGATTCAGTTAAACTGCCGTCCAAAACACAAAAAGTTCCGTACGGTAAGTTGCCCTTCTTTCTAAGAAATTTGAAAAAAAATGTAACTTTGTTCAACTTTTTGCGTTAAAAAGAAAACTTAGTTTGTTGTATGATGATGAAAACGAGCATGTTTAAAAAAGTAGGCTTTGCTTCGGCAGCCATTATTTTGTTGGCCTCTTGTGGTGCCGAAAGGTCGCCGGTAACAGGTTGGGCCTATAATACCCCCGAAAATGGTGGTTTTGAAAAAGTACCTTACGAAGAGCAGGAAACAGGCCCGGGGCTTGTTTTGGTTGAAGGTGGTACTTATACCATGGGGCGTACAGAAACTGATGTTACTTACGATTGGAATAATATACCTCGCCGTGTAACTGTTTCTTCTTTTTATTTAGACGAAACAGAAGTTACGAACTTCTCTTATTTAGAATATTTATATTGGACCAGTCGTGTGTTTGGTCCTACTTATCCTGAAGTTTATTATAAAGCTTTGCCCGATACATTAGTATGGCGCGAAAAACTGGCCTATATGGAGAATTATGTGGAGTTTTATCTGCGTCACCCTGCTTACCGCGATTATCCGGTTGTAGGTGTCAGTTGGTTACAAGCCAACGATTTTTGTACCTGGCGTACCGACCGTGTTAACGAATTTATTTTAATACGTGAAGGTTTATTAGATCATGTTCCGCAACCTACCGATCAGGACTATTTCAGTACAGAAGCTTATATGGCAAAAAAATGGCAGGGCCAGCTGAAACAGAAATTACCGTCATTTGATGACCAAAACCCCGAGCGTGATGTACGTATGGAAGACGGGATCTTTTTACCGAGCTATCGCCTGCCTACGGAAGCAGAGTGGGAATATGCCGCTTATGGTTTAATAGGAAATACGATCGGAGAGCGTATTACAGACCGTCGTGTTTATTCATGGAACGGACATGGCGTACGTAATCCGGACGAAAAATATATCGGACAGATGCTGGCGAATTTTGTTCGTGGTGCGGGTGACTATATGGGTACTGCAGGTTTCCTGAATGATAACGCCGATGTAACTGCACCTGTATATTCTTTCTGGCCTAACGATTATGGTTTATACCACATGGCCGGCAACGTATCTGAGTGGGTAATGGATATTTATCGCCCTTTAACATCTGTTGATGCAAATGAGTTCCGTCCTTTCCGTGGTAATATCTTTAAAACACAATTAAAAGATACTACAGACGGTACAATCATGACAAATACTGAGGCAGTATTTAAAGACTCTGTTGACCACAAAATGAAAAAAGTTAACCCCCCTTCACCTAAAGGAACCAGCGGTGAGACTGTTGAATTACCTGATACAACTGCTTCTTCAAGAGTTGTTATGTCAATACCCGGGCGTGTAATGTGGAGAGATGTTACAATTACTAAACCTGAAGATAAATTAGACGAGCGCCGTAATTACAAAACTGCTGATTACCGCGATTATTTAGATGGCGATGTCAACTCAAGTATTTACTACCAGGAAGGTGAAGATGCGTATACCGATAAATCAGGTAAGATGATGTATGAGTACGCAAAAACATCTTTAGTGAATAATTGGGCACGCGTTTATAAAGGTGGTTCCTGGAGAGACCGTGCATATTGGATGAACCCCGGTTCACGCCGATTCTTAGATGAGAAATTATCAACTGCTTTCATTGGTTTCCGTTGTGCCATGACCCGTGTGGGTAGCCCTACCGGATTAGGAAAGTAATTTAAAAATAAAAGAAATTTAAACCCCTGTTTTTAGCAGGGGTTTTTTTGTGCCAAAGTGTTTTTTATCATTTAACAAATAATAAAACGGTTAATGGAAATAAAAAAGTTACACGAAATTTTTCTGGCTAGCGGTAAAGCAGTCTGTACAGACACCCGCAAAACGGAAGAGGGTTCGATTTTCTTCGCTTTAAAAGGAGATAACTTTAACGGGAATCAATTTGCTGCGAAAGCCCTTGAATGCGGTTGCGCTTATGCTGTGGTTGACGAGAAAAATGTTGTTGTCGGCGATAAATATATTCTGGTGGAAGATGTTTTAAAAGCCCTGCAACAATTAGCCAATTACCACCGTAAGCAATTTGATATACCTGTTATTGCCATAACCGGAAGTAATGGTAAAACAACTACCAAAGAACTGCTTCATGCGGTTCTTTCTAAGAAATTTAAAGTACAGTATACACAGGGAAATTTAAATAACCACATTGGTGTTCCACTTACTTTGTTATCTATTGGTAAAGAGCATGAAATGGCTGTTATTGAAATGGGTGCTAATCACCAAGGAGAAATTGATACTTTGTGTAAAATTGCTGAGCCCGGTTTCGGTGTTATAACAAATATTGGAAAAGCGCATTTAGAAGGTTTTGGCGGAATTGAAGGAGTTAAAAAAGGAAAGAGCGAATTATATCGTTATATAAAAGAAAAAAACGGAATTGTTTTTGTTCATGGAGATGATGAGGTGTTGAATGAATTAAGTGCTGCAAACAATAAAGTAACTTATGGAACGAAAAAACTTTATGATGTAATAGGAAAGTATAGTGAAAGTAATTTGTTTGTTGAACTTGCCTGGAGAACACGTTATACAGCTCCCGAATTAAAAGACGCTCCCTTTGTAAGATCGAATATAGTCGGGGTTTATAATTATTATAACGCTTTGTGTGCGGCTTGTATAGGATTACATTTTAAAGTGGAAGATAATTTAATTCAGGAAGCGATAGAGGAATATGTTCCGACAAACAATCGTTCGCAACTTCACAAAACAGCCAATAATGTTTTGATATTGGATTATTACAATGCAAATCCGAGTAGTATGAGCCTGGCTATTGAAAATTTTTCGGAGATGCAGTTTCAAAATAAAATGCTGGTGCTCGGAGATATGCTTGAACTTGGCGACGAAGCTTTTAAAGAACACGCACTCATTCTGCAATTGCTGCGCGAACGGAAACTGGAAGATTATATTTTGGTGGGACCGATATTTTCCGCCTTACAAAAAGAAAAATCATTTCCTGATTCGACACAGGCGGCTGCGTTTATAAAAAGTCACGCGGCAAAAAATAAAACTATTTTAGTAAAAGGCTCAAGAGGAATTGCGCTTGAAAAAGTGGTTGAGGTACTTTAACTTTTCATCGGCCTTAGTATTACCCATTCTAAAAAAGGAAAATCATCCACCCCGGCATTTTCATCCAGAATTTTTTTAGGGTCTTTAATTTTAAGTAAAGCTGCTATAGGATATCCTTGCGGTGTAAGGCTACTTCCCTTTGTTTTTGCTTTTAATAAATAATAAACGCTTTTCTCGGGATTTATTTCCAGGATTATTTTAAGTACGTAAAATGTCTCGTCGTTTTTCAGGAAAACTTTTTTTTCCATAAAAGCCAGGCGTTTTTGTCCGATAAAAGTTTTTCTTACGGATACCGGCAATATTTCAAAATGTTCCTCATAAAAAGCGTTGAGGTAGGTTTCATTAAAACTCTCTCCTTTTACCTGTATGCGTAACAGGCTTGAGCCTGCTCGCGTTCCGCCTCTGTAAGATTCTGCCGGCGATACGATAATAATGCGGAAAGGAATTTCGGGTTTTATCTTATTCCATCTGCCCGGAATAATTTTAAACCGGCTTAAGCGGATGATTAAAATTCCCAGAATCAGTACCCTGAAGACTGCAAAATATATAGCAATAGCCATCCCTGTTTTATAATCCTTTAAAATGCAAACAGCGGTAATGATACCTGTAAGTATAACGAAATACTGAATACCCAGGCCAAAACTTATTTTATCGGAATTAATTATTTTCTTCGGAGTATAAAAGGGGGAGTTGTTCATACAATTATTCAGTATAGTAATGAAAACAGAAATGGTAAGGAAGAAATAAAAAATGGTAATCAGCACTCCGAAATCCGCCAATTCAATGTCAAGCCAAAAATCATAAAAGCCATGCGAAAGAACAGAGAGAAAAATAAACAGGGGAATATTAAGTTTGCCTAATTTTGTGTTATGAAAACGACTTAGTACAATGCCGTACATAAACATAGCCGAAAAAAACATATGTGCCGGAACGGATAATACCGAACGAGTGGTAAGAACGCCGAGTCCGTAATCGCGTACGTATAAAATATTTTCATGAAATGCAAAACCAAGCGCTGATACGCAGGCAAACAAAATATAATCAAGAGGCTCGTTGCCTGCTTTCTTAAAAAACCTTATAAATAAAATAGCGGGTAAAAATTTCAATAGCTCCTCTGGTAAACCAACTGCAAAAACAAAAAACAAGAAATCATTTATCCAGTTTCCGGTTTCGTGTATTTGTAAAGGCCCGTAAACAAAATAATGTAACACATCAATCAGAAAAGGGAAAACGGCACCCGAAATAAAAATGATAATAACGTGCCATTTGTTTTCATTCTCAAATAAATCAACCTTACGAAGGTAATTAATCCATATAAGCGCGATGGATAAAGAAAAAACAACAGACAGTGTAAATAGTAGCATGAAGATTAAATCAGCGATTCAGGTATTGTGCGGCTTCGGCTCCGTATAATTTTTTCCCATCTTTGTAAACAACTACATAGGCGTCTGTCATTCCTAAAGATTTTACTTCGTCGCGTAAAATTTTGGCAAACTTATTTTCGGTGAACGAGCCCACCGAATAAACATAAAGTCCGTTAACCAGTATATTTTTTACAGGCCAGCTTTTTATTTTCAGCCAATTATTTACTACTTCAACGGGCACCTGTTTGCTGTAAGCACCTATTTGTACTTTAAATGTAATGCCCTCTTCAGTTATTTTTACCCCATTCTCTGCAGTTGGTGCTGGGCCTTCCGTTACCCCATTGGTAACAGGTTGTACGTTATTTGTTGGCTGAGCAACGTTATTATCAGCGGGTTGAGTAATGTTGTTTGCAGGAGTATTATTTGTCGTTCCGTCGGGGAAAATAATCGGATTTTCATTGGGGAATTTTGCTCCACCGGCATTAATTTTATCAAGCGCTTCGTTTATTTTAATCCTTTGTCCGTTCAAATATGCGCTTACAAAGGCATCCTGAATTCCCAAAGCATTTACTTTTTGTCTCTCGGCTTTAACTTTATCAATGCTGTTGTAAATACCTGCCGTGTATCGGAAATAACCTGTTGGTAAAACTTCTTTAAATACGGGTTTCAGATTAAATAATCTTGAAGCCGCAACATTATCTCCGTAAACACCAATTTGAACAGTAAATAACAACCCTTCTGTTTTATTAAGTTCTCCATTAATAATAGCAGGAGTTTGATTTGTGTTGGTTGCTTCCGGATTAACAGGAATATTGTTGTTTGTTGTAATGCCTGCAGTGCTGTTAGCATTCGTACTTACGTCCTGGCCGGTTTTAGCGAGAGAATCAAGCGCTTCCGCAAGACTTATACGCTTTCCGTTGCGATAAGCAACTACAAATGCATCGTTGTATTTTAATTTGCGCATGTCATTTTTAACGGCATTTGCTTTTTGGTAATCGGCAAACATACCAACCTGGTAACGTATAAAGCCAAAATTGGTTGACTCAGCGCCGACAGGGGAAAGGCCTGCAAACCTATCCGGTGAGATAGGATTTTTAAAGGCGCCTATTTGCACACGGAACATAAGCCCGTCAGGTAATTTCTCGTTAACCGGAATCGGATTTGTATTTGAGTAAGCATTTGTATTTTTTACTTCAAATCCGTTAGTGGAGACGTTTGCCGTATTCGTATTAACGGTGTTGTTGTTAGTGGTAACCGTATTCGTGTTTGTTGTATTATTTGTGCTTACGGTATTTGAATTTACAGCTACGGTATTTGTACTAACCGTATTGTTGTTTACATCAACAGTGTTTGTATTAACCGCATTATTAGTTACATCAACTGTATTTGTGTTTACGCTTACAGTATTCGTGTTAGTTGTATTGTTGGTAGCAAATTTGATGATATTATCATTTGTGGTTTTTTCATTAGTTAATTCTTTCTTGCGTGTTTGTAAATTACTGATTTGCTGTGCAAGCTCAGTTTTCTTGCCAGGATTAGTGGCAGCAGTTTGTTGTTTTTTCTTGTCGGCTATTTCCGTATCGATATCTTTAATATAAGTGGTAATAACCTGATTCTGTTCCTTCAGGTTTTCAGGACTGCTTGTTTTATCTCTTAAGTCAGCCAGTTGCATATCTTTTGCATTAGCGCTGTTTTGAAATGCAGGCGAGTAATTAATGTATTTTTTAGGAGCTTCTGTGTTATTTGTTTTGGTATCGGTTGCGGCAACAGTGATAATATTATCCGAAGTTTTCTTATCGAGTCCCTCTACAAAATTATCCGATTCCTGTTTTTTTGTTTCGGCTAACATGCGCGTGTCATTGGCAATACTTTGTAACGAATCCGATTTTGTTTTATAAGACTCTGCCTCTTTTTCTTTTTTCTTTTTAAGGTCTATCTCTGGCATATCGGCAATTTCTTTTTGCAGGGCTTCGTATTTTGCCTTGTATTCGTTTGCCACACTTTCATCTTTCAATACCTGGTTGTTGTATTTAACTATATCTTTTTGCAGCGCTGTGTATTTTTGATACTCCGGCGACTTTTTAACTTCTTGCGTCTGTTGCGGACTAAGTTTTACTTCGTTAATAGAAGGAGTTGCTGTATTGTTGTTTACTACTGCTGTATTTGTATTTACTGTGTTTGTATTTGTTGTATTGTTGTTTATATCAACCGTATTAGTGGTTACGGTGTTATTAGTGCTTATTGTGTTTGTATTTATTGTATTATTACTTATATCCACCGTATTAGTGGTTACGGTATTATTATTTATATCCACAGTATTGGTAGTTACAGTATTGTTGTTTTCAACAATCTCTTCGCCGTTAAGCAATTTTTTTGCATTTCTTAACTGAGTAATACTTTCTTCTAACTTAATATTTATGGCTAATAAATAATCCCGCTTCTGGCTGTCATCCTTAATGGTTCCCAGTTTTGCGTAATCATCAGTAGCTTGTTTAAAAGTGTTTTCGGCTTTCGATTTCAGGTCGAGTTCTTCAGGTTTTGAGCCTTGTTTTTTCTCTGTAATATTTACATCTGTATGCAGGGCGAGATACTCAGCTTTATTCGCGTCCACTAAAAGTTTTAATGCGTTTACAGAAGACTGCACCTCTTTACCCAGTTTGGTTTTAATTTCTTCAACCTGTTTTTCCTTAGAGGCAGTCGTAGTATTCACTTTCGGGTTTAATTTTTTTAAAATCGCGAGGGCTTCTTCCTGTTTCTTTAATGCTTCTTTTTCTTTTTCATCAGCATTGCTCAAGCCCCCTATTTTGGCTTCCGTTTCATTTTGTGCTTCAGCTTCTTCTCTTAAACGCGAAGCCTCTTTTTTGTTTTTCCCGGCTTCTTTGGCAAGCTCCTGAGCCTGTTGTACATCCGGATTTTGAGTATCTGTATTTTGAGAAGTTAATTGCGTAATGGCCTGTTTATTGGTTTCAAAATTATCGTCGTCGCTTTGGTATTGTAACCTTGCGGCCTGATACCTTAATCCTGTTACCTGTTTTTCTAAAGCCAATATTTGATTAAGAGCGGTTTGTTTTTCGGCACCGGTCTTTGTTTTGGCATCTTTACGGAGTTGTAATGCCTGTGTACTTAAATCATCCGCCTGTTTATTGAGCGACTCTATTTTTTTATCATTATTGCCCGCGTTTTCTTTGGCAACTTCCATTTTAAGTTGTTCCAGTTGTTGTTCAAGCAGAGTATTGTTTTTATACAGTTCGTTTAACTTATCATCTGCCTGTTTTTTGAGTTGAACCGCTTTCGGATCTGTGTATTCTAAATTGCTGAATACTTTTTTCTCCTCTGTAAAATTGGTTTGCGATTGTGCAATTAAAGTATTTATATTTTGAATGCGGGGGTCGTCGTTATCCGATATAATTTTTGTTTTAGCTGTATCTGCCGGAGTATTGTTTGTTGCAATTGTATTGTTCGCATTTGTTTTTGTGCTGTCTTTTTTTGTGTTGTTTTTGGCAGCAACGGCCGCTTGCTTTTCCTGCTCTTTAACCTGAGTGGCAACCAGTTTAACTTCTTTTTGTAATTCAGTTTTTTTATCGGTAAGTTGTTTTATTTCTTTGTTGAGTGCTGTTTTCTCATTTCCGGTTTTGACCTTGCTTAACTCCTGTTTTTTCTGTTTTATCTCTGCGTCTGTGGCCTGAACATACTGGGTCAATATATCGGACTTCTTTTTATTATTCTCCAAATCATTTCCCGAATTATTTATACTTACTAACTCATCGTCAAACTTTTTTGACTTTGTTTCAAAGGCGCTTGCAGGTGTATTTTCATTAACCTCAGTTGTATTGGTAGTAACTGTATTAGTATTGTTTGTTGTTACCGTATTTGTGTTATTAGTTGTTACCGTATTAGTATTATTCGTAACAACCGTGTTAGTAGTATTTGCCTTAATTTCATTGGTAGTATCAGGTATTTTTCCGGAAACAATATTTGAAGCGTATTCGGCCTGACTTTTCAAAGCATCTGATTCTTCCTTTAAAGTATTTATTTTAGTCTGGTTAGCCTGCGATTCTTTTTGTTTATCGTTTAAATCGCCGGTTAATTCTTCTTTCTGCGCTTTTAAATTATCAATCAAATTTTTATCTTTTGTTTTTTCAATCTGTTTGTCAATGTCAGTGATTTGTGTTTTTATGTCGTTTTCTTCCTTATTAATTTTTTCTTGTTTACCCTCTGTATTTTTAAGTTCCTGCTCTTTGTTCTGCGCGTCTGCTTTTATAGATTCAACCAAAGCATTTGATTTGCTTTTTTCTTTGCTTATAGCTTCTAATTGTTTTTGTAAACCTTCCAGTTTGGAAATGGCTTGCTTATTATTTTTAGTTTTATCGGCTTCCTCAAGAGCTTTAGCGTATTGTAAATTTAAATCTGCTTCTTTTTGTTTGTTGTTTGCATCCACCTCAAGCTGTTGGGCAATAGTGTTCGCTGTTTTTGCCTGCTTATCGTATAAATCGGCTTCCTGTTTTTGTTTATCAAGTTGTGTAGCCAATTCCTGTTTTTTTACCGGATCAGTTTCAGTATTGATTTTATTTTGTGTTTCCTGCACCTCTTGTTTTTTATCATTAGCCTGATCTTGCTTCGAGTTTGCCGCGCTGAATGCGGATGTTGCGTCTTTCTTCAGATCAACCGCTTCTTTTTGTAAATCCTTCGCGTCGTTATAAGCAATTTCAACTAATTGCTTGTTATTTAAATTATTTTTAACAGTGTTATTGGTTGTTACCGGATTATTTTTAGTTGAAGCTGTATCAACTTTATTTTCATTCGTATTTTCGCCACTGTTGTTTTTTGTATTGTTGGGAGAATTATTATTTACCAAGGGATTATCCGGGTTAATATCAAAATCGCCTGCATTTACATTCATCTTCGCTTTTTCTTCTATCAGCTGAATGTATTGCGCATAATTATTTTCATCCTTATCGTTTGTTTCAAAGAAATTGGTAATAATTAATTTCTGATTTTCGTATTCAATGGTTTGCCGGTAAGGTTTGTAGTTGTACGCGACAGGAATCGTAACTCCTTCTGACTGTGTGGGCATTCCCGGTGTTTCTACCGTAAAAATGTATTTTCCTCCGTTCGGAATTTTAATACTGTATTCTCCGTTCGTTTCGGCAACAAAAGTTCCCGCATCTTCTCCTGTTTCAATATTTTTTATTTTTATTTTTGATTGAACACTTTGCCCGTCCGATTTTTTAATCACGGTTCCTTTAATAAAAGCATACTCTGCCGCCCGCCTCTCGGTTAAAATTTTGTACACATCAATTTTTCCGGCCGGACTTTGACGCGAACTGGAAAGAAAAGCTATTTTCTCCAATGAATCCGTAACAAAAAGATAATCATCATCGGGCGAGTTGATCGGGAAATCCAGATTAACGGGAGTTTTCCATTGTCGTGAGCCGGCATCATATTCCGATTTGAAAATATCATAACCCCCCATACTGTTATGCCCCTTAGAAGCGAAGTACAAAACATTTCCATTGGGATGCAGGAAGGGATAATCTTCGTCGTATTCCGTATTGATCGGTGAGCCTAAATTTTCGGGCTTACTCCATTCTCCGCTCGGCATCCGGCGAACAACGTAAATATCTTTATTATTTTCCTTATCTCCGTAACTGGCATAGTAGAGCACATCTTTGGATGCAGGCATGTAAATAATGGATTTATCTTTTTTCTTTTTATCTGCAGCCGAAACAAAATCAACGGGCTTTACTAAAAGTTTTCCTCCGATTTCTTTCAAATCATAACTGCGGTAATAATCAGCTTGCGTTAATTGTTTTTTATCAAGTATAACCAGTTCCTGTACATTAGCAAGTAAACGTTTGGCGTTTTTACAGCATTGTATTTCCCTGTCAATCTGTAATTTTTTTTGCATTGAGGAAGAACCAACCTGTTTGTATTGGCTGTAATACTTCAGTGCTTCGTCAAATTGATAATTGAGGTGATAAGCTTTGCCGAGATAAAAAAATACTTCTTTCTCAACCTCCTTTTCCTGCTTTGATGCAATCACCAAATAAAGAATCGGTTTTTTCTTGTCGGATTCAGATAACAGCGCGCAAACTCCAAGGCGATAATTGTATTCGGGATCTTTCGGGTAATTAGATACGAGGGTTGAGTATAGTTTAAAACCGGTGGCATAGTCTTCGTCGTCAAAAGCTTTGGCGGCTTGTTTTTTCAGGTCCTCTTCGTTTTTAACCTGCGAGAAAACAGGACAGCCCGAAATAAGCAAAAGGAAAATAAACAGAATTGTTTTTTGCTTCCAAATCATACAAGTATATCCGGCACCTTTATTCAAAGTTAATCATTTTATACCTAAGATGCTAAGTAAGCATAAATTACATAATGTTTCCGACTGAAAACAGCAACTTTTAAGCCATTAATTGTTAATTGAATCCGCGGTTTTTTGCCGCGTAAAAACCAATTTTACTGACCTTTGCCAAACGGGATGATGGCAGGGACTAAAAAATACCTTTTTGTTTTTTTGTATGTGCTATCCGGAACTTGTACGGCACAATACATGGATACCCTGCGCACGGCATTTTCGGGAAGGAAAACCCTTGATGTGGGAATAGATACCAGGAACTCTTTTGTAGACCATAACCGCGTAGGTGTGCAGAGTGTGAAACTGGGAGTTGAATTTGGAAAAAAAATCTCGATAGGATTGGGATACGCATGGCTGAATACCAGTACTCCTATATTGGATAATTTTAAATTTTATGACGGAGATTTAAAAAAAGACACTACCATTTCAAAACGTTTAACGTTTAATTACCTTCGTTTTTATGTGAATTATATTTACTACAAATCGAGGCGTTGGGAATTCAGTATTCCTATACAGGCGGGTGTGGGTAAATTGGGATTTAAGTATAATTACAAGGGAGAAAATAAAAAAACTGACGAGGGTTTTTGTTTTTTATATGAACCCGAAATAGATGTACAATTTAAAATTTTCAGGTGGTTGGGTGCCGAGGCGGATGTGGGATACCGTTTTATGTTTCAGAAAAGCAGTTTTATAAAAAACACATTTAACTCCCCCTTACTTTCCTTAGGCGTGTTTATTGTTTGGGATGAAATCGCCCTGATGGCCTTCCCCAAAAATAAATGGGTGCAGAATAAGTACGGGCCCAGTGAGTGGTGATTAGAAATACGCTCCTAAAACGTGCAATAATTTATCAATCTGGCTGGTCCATAACAGTGAAGAAGAGGCGCGCTCCTCGGGTGTTTCGGCAAAATCTACAATGATAAGGGAGATATCATTGGTAAGGTCGTCGCGTTCAACACGGAATTCAAAATAGCTGTTATCCTGTTTATCCACCCATTGAAAGCGAACCAGTTTTTCTTCAATTAGCTTTACCACCCGTGCATTTTGTTCGTTTTCTTCCCACTTAAACGAGTAAATGCCATTGCGGATGTTTACATCATCACAAAACCATTCAGAAAGTCCGCTTGGGGTGGTTATAAACTCAAACAAAATTTGTGAAGAAGCATGAACCACGTATTCCAGTTCAAATTTACCTGCTGGTTCGGGGCCGGTTTTAATATCAATAACCACGCTTTTTTTAGGAGCGGGCATAACAATAGGCTTTACAACTTTAACCGGTTTTGGCGCTTTTTGTTTTACTACTGCAACGGGTTTCTCAACCGGTACGGGTTTTGCAACAACAGGTTTAGTTGCCGGTTTAATAGTTTTCACTACCTGTTTTTTAGGTTGAATTTTCTTAAGGGGTTTCTTTTTAACAGAAGCTTTATTTACTTTTTTCGCTTTAATTTTTTTAGGGGCCGCTTTTTTCTTTGGTTTGGCGGACTTTTCAAAGGCTTTTTTAACAGCCTTCTTTTTAGGCGCAGGTTTCTTTGAAATCTTCTTTTTAACCGATTTCTTGTTACTTTTCTTCGACATAATGTATATAATTGAGTAAAAGGGTATTTTGGCGCAATATAGAACAAAAACTTTGTTCAGCAAGTATTAATTGCTTTTTTGACTCTTAAAAAGAGTTAAACGGACAAAAATTTGTATGAAAATGTGGCTGATAATGAGCCACATACGGGAGCTAATAAATAAAGCCAAAGGCTGTGTAACTGTCCCGAAACAATGGCAGGTGCAAGTGACCGTGCAGGGTTCATGGATGCTCCGCAGATAGGCCCTGCAAACATGGCCTCAAGAAGTATTACGCCACCAATAATCAGTCCGGCCAATTGCTGCGTTTTTTCAGTTCCTTGCGACGTGAAGAGAATGGTCAGCATTAAAAAGTAGGTAAGAATAAACTCTAAAATGAAAGATTGTATTTGACTTCCCGCGGGCAAGGTAGCTCCGAGGTTCATATTTTCAGGAAACAAAAATTTTAGTAAAAAACTAGCGGCAAAAGCTCCCGCAATTTGCGCGATTAAGTAAGGCAGGATATCTTTCGCTTTAAATAATTTTAAAACGGAAAAACCAAGAGTTACGGCCGGATTTAAGTGCGAACCCGAAATATTCCCGAAAGTATAAATCATGGCCGTAACAATTAAACCAAAAGTGATGGCAATACCTGCGTGGCCGATTACTCCGTGCGTTTGCTCATTGATGATGATCGCACCTGTGCCACAAAAGACTAATGCGAAGGTCCCTAAAAATTCAGCGATGTATTTTTTCATGTTATTGTTTTTTTCTAAAATTTAAATGACTTATCCACGTAAGTTGAAAATAATATTGATTAAACCAGTTATTGCTTCCAATATTCCAGGTAACGTACAAAATCCCGGCTTCAATTTTATTTTTTTCGTTAATTTTCTTTCCTAACGCGGCATAAGCCCAATTCTCTCCGTAAACTACGCCTGCGCTTTTGAATGTGTTAAAAAATGCTTCTTCATATGCTGTAATATAAAATTTTTTATTAATCGGGGCATCAAAACCAATCAAATACCGGAGGCGATGCGTAAAGGGTGTTTTGTTTGTTATGCGGTCATGAATAAATCTTCCGTCAAACCGCAAACGATGAGTAATATTTATCTTGTTAACCGAATGCTTGTATTTTGACTGGAAATAAAATCGATTTTCGTTTACATAATTATCATAAAACACATTTGCACGCTGATATAAGTAACTTGCCGTAAGAAAGAATTTATAACTCATTTTATAAGTTAACGCCTGTTCTAAATAAAGCAAATGGAAAAAAGCATCTTTTGAAACATCCGGTTTATTAAAGTTTGCAAGCGGCAGGGCACCAAAATAATAAAGGCCGTAATCGATTTTGTTAGTCAGAGTACCTGAATGATCAATAGTTGGAAATACGCCGCCATAATAAAAACTTTGTGTTTTACCGGTATATGAAGAAAGTATAAATGAGAAGAAAATAAAAAATTTCCTCATAAATTTTCTTTGATAAAATTCCGGCAATATTCTTTTATCATATCACGCACACGAATAAATTCTTTTTTTACCTCTTCATCCGTACCTGTGGCTTTAGCCGGATCGGGAAAATTGTAATGGAATTTTTTTGCGCGTGAAGGAAAAAACGGACAGCGTTCTTTGGCATTATCACAAACCGTAATTACAAAGTCAAAATCCATATTACGGTATTCGTCAATATTATTTGAGGTGTGTTTCGAAATATCAATCCTGTCTTCCTTCATCACCGCAATAGCTTTCGGGTTTACTCCGTGAGTTTCAATACCGGCGCTGTAAATTTCGGCTTTTCCATTGGCAAAATGGCGTAAATATCCTTCAGCTATCTGGCTGCGGCATGAATTACCTGTACATAAAACGAGAATTTTTTTCATATTAACTTCTTTTAAAGCTGCAAAAAGTAAAATTTTGTTTGGTGTTAAAGGGGGTAACATGATCTTCGTTTATACACTTTATTTTATTAAAACCTTTTGCCAATTGATTTTCTAATTGCTCTCCTGAATATTGCTTAATTTCTATGCCGCTGCATTTTTTAGGCCCCGTTTCAGAAAAAGTTCCTATTACTAAATAATTGCCGGCGGCTTGTCTTGCTTTACCAATGTAATTTTCAATTTCCTCAGGTGTGGTCAGGAAGTGAAAAGCAGCCCTGTCATGCCAAATGGTATATTTTTCTTTCGGGTTAAAATCATTTATATCGCTTATTATCCAGGTAACATTTTTGGATTTTTCTCCAAGGCGTTTTTTGGCGCACTCAATAGATTTTTCGGAAATATCAAGCACGGTAATATTTTTATAACCTTCTTCCAGTAAATTATCTACTAATTTGCTGTCACCTCCGCCAATATCAATAATTGTCGCTTCCTTCGGACAATTAAAACCGCGAATAAACTCAAGCGATGTTTCGGGCACCTCCTGTGTCCAGCTTACTTCGTTAGCTTTTTTGGTTGAATAAATATTCTCCCAGTGTGATTTTCTGTTTTCCATTTTTAAAAATTAACAACATTTACTTCCGGGTGCGCAACAAGGCTCGCTGACTTTGTTAAGTTCAGCTAAAGAAACTTTTTTCTTTTCGGCGGGAGCTCCGCAATTATCTTTCGCAAGGCAATCGGTCTGCTTGCTTGTAAGAACAAAATCTTTTCCGTTAAAATCCAGGCCGTATTTACCAATGGTATCCGATTGGTATTCTACTTCAATTTCTGAATCTTCCGGGGCCAAAACTTTTTCAGAAAGGGCAATAATAGTGATCAGCTTTTGTGGTTTTAACCGGTGATCAGTATCATTAGCATTCCACAACTGAAAGCTTACTACTTTTTCGTTACGTACTGTGCCACCGCAATCAATAAAGTTTTTAGTGATAACGCCCACTTCGGTAACGTGAAAATGTTCAGGCACAAAACTTCCGTCAGGTAATTGAAAGTTTACGTTGCTTAGTGTGCTTAACTGTTTTTTAATTTCTGATAGTTTCATGTGTTTAGCTTTAAATCGTTATTTTACGATAAAATTATTTAATTTTTTAGCAGCAATTACCTTTTAAATTATATGAGCCAAAGAAATTTGATAAATAAATTCTGGCATTTTCCCATTCTTTTGCGTCGATACAATAACATACTTTAGCACCTTCAATGTCACCTTTTATTAAACCTGCTTCTTTTAATTCTTTTAAGTGTTGCGACACTGTGCTCTGCGATAAAGGAAGCTCTTCAACAATGTCTCCGCAAATGCAATTTTGTTTTTTAAGCAGCAATTGCAAAATTGCTACCCGCGCCGGGTGCGCCAGGGCTTTGGCGTATTTTGCAATTTTATTATCTTTTACGGTAAATTCTTCCGCCTTTGTAATTCCCATATCCGTTTATTATATCGCAATATTACGATAAATAAAAACACAAACAAAATATTTTGAGTTAAATTTCTTGCCTTACAGGCTAAGTAATTCTTTTTGAAGCAGTCTGAGTCCCTCGGAAGCCTTTTGCCTGAAGTGCTTAAGGCCGGTAACTTGCGTGGATTCAAAATTACCGGGATCAACCAAATATTTCAGGGATTTTTCAGGAGCGTAATGTATTAGTCCGGCAGCGGGATACACCACTAAGGAAGTTCCCACAGTAATAAAAATTTCTGCCTGTGCGGCAAGGTCAATAGCATTATCCATTTCGGGTACCATTTCGCCGAACCAAACAATGTGTGGCCGTAACTGCGAACCCTTTTCACATTTATCGCCCTTTTTTATTTCGGCTTTCCGCAAAAGATAAATCAATTCCGGATCGGTCGACGAACGCGCCTTCATTATTTCGCCATGGAGGTGAAGTACTTTTTTAGAGCCTGCACGTTCGTGCAAATCATCAATATTTTGAGTGATAATTTGTACATCAAAATATTTTTCAAGTCCGGCAAGGATTTTATGCCCTTCGTTTGGTTGAGCTTCCATTACCTGTTTGCGGCGTTGGTTGTAAAAATCAAGAACCAATTCCTGATTGCGTACCCAAGCTTCGGGTGTGGCGACGTCTTCAATTTTAAACTCCTCCCACATTCCGCCGCTGTCCCTGAAAGTTTTAATTCCGCTTTCGGCACTCATACCCGCGCCGGTAAACACAATTATTTTTTTGCGGGAACTCATTTTAACAAATCTAATGTTTTATTTAAAAATGAAACTAATTTCAAAATACCTGATTTAAGGTTTAGGTGGTCCGCAGGGATTGCAGCCAAAGTGCAGGTTAATTTCGTATTCGGTATTTCCTTTTTCTATTATCAAATCTCCGTAACTTGCTTTAAGCATTTGCGGACAAGAGGGATCGTAATCTGTATAATGCGCCTCATTTTTAAATTTGGTCAGATAAATTTTGTATTTGCCGGGTTTTAAAGGAAGAGTGAAATATCCAAGACTGTCGGTTTTTGCTTTGCAATGAATTTTTCCGTTCAGGATAATATGTACATCGTGAAAATTCTTTGGTGTTTTTGCAATTTCCTCCATTTCCGGAGTGGGCCTTGCGCCTCCGCAATAATTGCCGGTATAAGTTACGTGCACTTTTACTTTGGTCTGTGCCGGTAATGCGAAAGAAAAAATCAGGAAAAAATATGTAAAGATTTTTTTCATCCTTTAACTAAAGTTTCAATCGTCTTTGTCGGGTTTTCAGAAGAGAAAACGGTATTTCCGGCAACCAGCACATCCGCTCCGGCATCCAATAATTTTGCGTAATTTTTTAAATCTACACCTCCATCAACTTCAATAAGTGTGCCTGTTCTATTCGCAACTATCATTTCTTTTAAGCGGGTTACTTTGCGATAAGTATTTTCAATAAATTTTTGTCCGCCAAAACCGGGGTTTACACTCATTATGCAAACCAAATCGGCATCAATTAAAATATCATGAAGTACTTCAACCGGGGTGTGCGGGTTAATGGCCACTCCGGCTTTCATTCCTGCTGCTTTAATAGCCTGCAGGCTCCGGTGTAAATGCGGGCACGCCTCATAATGCACAGTTAAAACGTGAGCACCTGCATTTTTAAAATCGTTTATGTATTTATCAGGCTCAACAATCATTAAATGCACATCTAAAGGTTTTTTGGCGTGTTTTTGTATGGATTTGAGCACCGGAAAACCGAAGGAAATATTAGGGACAAATACTCCGTCCATAATATCCACATGAAACCATTGGGCCCGGCTGTTGTTAATCATTTCCACATCTCTTTGCAGATTGCCAAAATCGGCCGAAAGGACAGAAGGGGCTATAATATGGCTCATGAGCTACGAATTATCACGTTGTAATCACCTTTTGGCGAATCGGCTACAAATATACGAATAATGAAGGCTATGTATTTTATGAGTTATGAAAAGAGCACTGCCGGTTTTTAGCAATTCCTCATTTTGCGTTACAGATTTTGGCGCTAATAGCGATGGAAAAGCTAATAGCCTGAAAATTAACTCTTTTTAACAGAAAAAGTCATCTCTATATTCGTACAGTTGCTATTCGTAATTCGTAGTATTTTGCTAAATTTGGGGCTCTAAAAAAATAAGCTATATGAACAAATATGTAATTGCTTTAAGTACGCTCTTTATCACAGCAAGCCTCAATGCACAAACGCAAACCGACCCGGTTCTTTTAACCATCGATGGTAAACCCATAACCAAATCGGAGTTTGAAGCGGTTTACAAAAAAAATAACGGAAAGGACATGAGTGCCGAGAAAAAAACAGTGCGCGAGTACCTTGATTTGTTTATCAATTTTAAATTAAAAGTAAAAGAAGCCGAACAAATGGGCCTCGATACAGCCCAGGCCTTTAAGCAGGAATTAGGTGGATACAAAAAACAATTATCGGCTCCTTATCTTACTGATAAAGATGTTACTGATAACTTAGTGAAAGAAGCTTACGAGCGTGGCAAAACAGAAATTAACGCCAGCCATATTTTAATCAGATGCCCGGAAGACGCATTGCCTAAAGATACTATTGAAGCATGGCAACGCATAAGCATGATAAGAAATATTATTTTGGGAAAATCAGTGAGTAAAGCTCAATTAGCAGAGTACGAAGCCAACGTAAAGAAAAACCATTTTAATAAACCTGTTGTCAGTGTTCAGGACAGTCAGGAAGTAATGCGTTATATAACAACCCTGAAAGATCTTGCTGCGGGGAAGAACATTGATAAAAAGAAGGATGAGTTTACGCAGGTGGCAAAGCTAACAAGCGAAGAGCCCGGAGCTAAGGAAACCGGAGGGAACCTGGGTTACGGTACCGCTTTGGATTGGGTGTATCCTTTTGAAAGTGCGGCTTACAATACCAAAGTCGGCGAAATAAGTACTATTGTTCGTACCCGCTATGGTTACCATATTTTAAAGGTAATTGACAAGCGCCCGAACTCCGGCGAGATATTGGTTGCCCACATCATGTTGCGTCTCACCAAAGAGATGAAGCACGAAGATTCTTTAAAGGTGAAACAAAAAATAGATGAGATGTACGCCAAATTAAAAGCGGGAGAAAAATTTGAGGACCTTGTTAAAAATTATTCGGAAGACAAGCAAACAGCGCCTAATGGCGGCGAGTTAAGCTGGTTCTACGAGCGTAAATTCCAGTTAGAAGATTTCGCGAAAAGAGCATTTGCTTTAAAGGCTAACGGAGATTATACGGAACCTTTCCAAACCAAATACGGATGGCATATTGTAAAGCGCATTGATAAAAGAGACCTTCCTTCTTTTGACGCAATGAAGACCGAATTGAAAAATAAGGTATCGCGCGATTCGCGTTCGTTCCTGAGCAAAACTTCTTTTATTGCAAAAATTAAAAAGGAATATAACTTTAAAGAAGTTCCTAAAACAAAAGAAGAATTCAATGTTTTAATTGACACCAATTACTTTAAAGCAAGCTGGAAAGCAAGCGCTGCAGGGCAACTTAATAAAGAAATGTTTTCCCTGGCCGATAAAAAATATACGCAAAGTGATTTTGCTAAATATTTAGAAAGCCACCAAACACGCCGCGCTAAAACAGACGCAGCTGTAATTGTGAATGCGCAATATAAAAATTACGTGGAAGAAACCCTGCTTGCTTACGAAGAATCGCAATTAGACAGGAAATACCCCGATTACCGTAACCTGATGCAGGAGTACCGCGACGGAATTTTACTATTTGATTTAACCGACCGCAAAGTTTGGAGCAAAGCTGTTAAAGACAGCACAGGCTTACAGGCTTTTTACGAAAAAAACAAAAACAATTACCTGTGGGATGAACGTGCCGATGTAAGCACATATAAATGTGCTAACGCGGAGATTGCAAAAGAAGTGCGGAAAATGCTTGAGAAGAAAAAAAGCGAGAAAGAAATTTTAGAGAAAATAAATAAAAAATCACAATTAGATGTGGCGGTTGAAACGGTTACTTACCTGAAGGGTGAAAATAAAAACATTGATGCCAACTGGAAAGAAGGTATCAGCGCGGATATTAACCAGGATGGAAAAGTGTTGATTTTAATGGTAAACAAATTAATGCCTAAATCGCCTAAAAAACTGGCTGAGTGCCGCGGGCTTGTTACTGCTGATTACCAGAACTTTTTAGAGAAAGATTGGATTGCCAACCTGCGCAACAATCATAAGATTGAAGTGAAGGATGATGTGCTGGCTACCGTTAAATAATTTGTAAATTAGAATTACAGGAAAGTTCTGCTACCAAAAAGCAGGACTTTTCTTTTTTTAGGAATGAAAAAATACCTGGCTTTCATAATTTTTTTTACTGCATTTGCCTCTTGTAAAACACCTGAAACTAATGAGGGTCAGACAGGCGAACAACCGATGGCCCGTGTTTTTGAAAAGAAATTATTTCTCAGCGATTTTTTGTCAAACATTCCTAAGCAACTTAATAAAAAAGACAGCCTTTTGTTTGTTAACAGTTATGTAGAACAATGGATACTGAACGAATTAATCAGGCACCAGGCGGAAAATAATTTATTGCCCGAGCAAAAAAATATTGAAAAGGAAATTGACGAATATCGCAAAAACCTTTTGGTGTACCGCTACGAAACTGAATTGGTAAAACAAAAACTGGATACTTCGGTAAGTCAGCGGGAAACGGAAGAATATTATAATGCCCACACCCAAAATTTCATGTTAAAAGATAACATTGTAAAAGTTACTTATGTAAAAATCGCATTAAAATCTCCTAACATAGAAAAAGTTAAAAAATGGTACCTGAGTGCCGATGCCAAAGACCGCGACAATCTTAAAAAATACTGTATTCAATACGCCGATAATTTTTTCCTGGATGATAATACCTGGTTGTTACTTGAAGATGTAATGCGCGAAATTCCACTGCACGATTATAATCCGGAACTACTTCTTAAAACCACCCGTAAAATAGAGATAAGCGACAGCCTCTTTAATTATTTTCTTTTTATTAAAGAATTTAAAATAAAGAATATGCCTTCTCCGTTAAGCTTTGAAAGAGATAACATCCGGCAGGTAATTATTAACAAACGTAAATTGCAGCTTATTGAAGAAATGAAGCAATCAGTATACTCACAAGCCAAAGAAAGTCGTAATTTTGAAATATATAAATGAAACAGATTTTTTACATATTATTTTCTCTTAGCACCTTGTTTTCTTTTGCTCAGAAAATTGATACCACGGTGCTTTCTGATGAGGCAAAACAGGCAGTAGCAAGGCTTGAAGGCTATCGTCAACGGGTATTAAAAGGAGAAAGTATGGCCACTCTGGCTGCCCCTTACACAGAAGACCCCGGCAGTGCAAAAACCGGTGGCAGGTACGATGGTATTACCCGTGGAATGTTTGTTCCCGAATTTGAGACAGTTGCTTTTAAGTTGAAAGTAGGCGAGGTATCCGAAATATTTGAAACAAACTATGGATATCATTTTGTTCAGTTAGTAGCCATACGTGGTGATGCAATTGATGTAAGGCATATTTTAATAACTCCAAAAACTAACAGTAAATAATAAATGAAGTCGTTTTTTTATACTCTCTTTTCTCTTGCTGCGCTGCTTTCTTTTGCACAGGTACAAAACATTGATAAAACCATTGGCGTAGTAGGTAAACATATTTTGTTGCGTTCTGACCTGGAACGCGAACTTAAAGCCATGAAAACGGAGAATATTGAAATTACCGATTCGGTACGTTGCGCGGTTTACGAAGAACTGATGTACCAAAAATTACTTTTGGCCCAAGCTGATAAAGATAGTGTTTCTGTAAAGGATGAACAGGTGGACCAGGAGCTTGACCGCCGTATGAATTATTACCTGCAACAATTTGGTTCGGAAGATAAGTTTGAAGCCTTTTATGGTAAAACGGTAAAACAATACAAGGAAGAATTACGCGGCGATATACGTGATATTTTGGTAGGGCAACAAATGCAAAGCAAAATTATGGGCGACATAAAAGTATCTCCGGCGGATATTCGTACTTTTTTTAATTCTTTGCCTGAAGACAGCCTGCCTAACGTAAATACCGAAGTGGAAATTTGCCAGTTGGTAAAAAAACCACAAGTTTCTGAAGAAGCAAAAAAAACCGCACGCGCAAAATTAGAAGGTTATCGCCAACGCGTGTTGAACGGTGAGAGCATGAAGGTGATAGCCACTCTCTATACAGAAGATCCCGGAAGTGCAAAAACAGGCGGAGAATACGATGGTTTCGGGCGTGGTATGTTTGTTCCGGAGTTTGACGCTGTTGCTTTCAGGCTAAAACCGGGTGAGGTATCCGAGATATTTCAAACCTCTTTTGGTTACCACTTTATTCAGTTGTTAGCACGTAGGGGAGAGGTAGTGGATATACGCCATATTTTAGTTACCGCTAAAGTAAGCGTGGAAGATGAAATCGGGGCCAAATTAAAATTAGACAGCATTTACCAGGATATTAAAGATGAAAAAATAAAATTTTGCGATGCTGCGCAAAAATACAGCGACGATAAAGAAAGCAAAAATAATTGCGGAACAATGGTAAACAACCAGGCCGGTACTACTCGTTTTGAAATTGAGGAGTTGGGGCAGGTTGACCAAAACTTGGTTTTTATGCTTGATAAAATGAAAATCGGCGAAATAAGCAAACCTCTTGTGCAAACAAGTCCTGACGGAGGAAAGAAATCATACCGGATTATTTATTTAAAAAATCGTACGGAGCCGCATAAAATAAATTTAAAAGATGATTACCAACGCCTTCAAAATATGGCGCAAATGAGTAAACAAAAATCCTTACTGGATGCCTGGATAAAGAAAAAATTGCGAACCGTTTACGTACGTGTAAGCCCCGAATATAAAAATTGCAGGTTTAAACACGATTGGCTGCAACTTAATCCATAAAAAAATCCCCCGCGCAGCGGGGGATTTTTTATTTTAAAAGTTTCTCATTTCTATTTCACCACAGAAACGATTCCATGGTATTCGTGTTTCAATCCCATTATATCGGCAAAGTTCACCTTCCATACATATATATCTTCAAGTACTACGTCACCTTTGTTGTTGATGCGGCCGTCCCATGCTTTATCAATATCATTTGAGGTGAAAATCTGGTTGCCCCAACGGTCGAAGATGTACATTTTAAAAGTAGTATTATCCACACCATAACCCGAACCTTTAAATCCTTCGTTAACTCCGTCGCCGTTCGGCGAGAAAGAATTGGGAATATAGAAAGTATAAACGGGCCTGACAGGAATTGGTTCTGTAACAGAATCTTTACAGCCGTATTGGTTTTTTACAACCTGTGTAACGTAATAGGTATAAGGCTCTGAGTTTGCGTATTGATGAACCGGATTTGTAACGGTTGAGTAATTAGTAGAAAAAGGATTTGCAAAAATATCGCCTAAATACCAATCGTAAATCGTAGCGCCCGTAGCTGTGCTGTAAAAGTGCACGTTATTGTTTAATACGTCTATCTGGCTGCCGTCGTCAGACGCAAAATAAAAACCAGGCTGAGGGTGAGGATATACTGTTATGTAATTGTTTTTTACAACTTTAGAAGTACAACCTTTACTGTTTACTATAGTTAAAGTAACTATGTAATTTGCGTTGACCGTAGCCGAAGTATTATTATAAAATATATTGGTAGGAAATTGAGAAACAGAACTGATGCCGTTTCCAAAATCCCATAACCAGTTTACAATAGTACCCGCGGTACAAGTAGAATTATCCGTGAATTTTACGCTATGCACAGGACATCCGGTTAATGTATCTCCGGTAAATGCAGCTTGTGGCGGAGGATCAACTGTAATAACATGCTTTAAAGTATCTTTACAGTTATTGCTATTGGTTACAACCAAAGCAGTTGTATATGTTCCGGGTGCGGCATACGTATGTTGCGGGTTTTGTATTATTCCGGCAGCGGTACCATCGCCATAATTCCAATTATAAGTAAAAGGTCCGCCAGTTGATTGATCGGTAAATTGCACCGGCGTACCCAAACAACCTATAGTAAATGTATAACCTGTGGCTATCTTCGGAGGTTGTGTTAATAGCGTTGTATAGGTAGCCACACACCCCAAACTATCCTTGATAGTGCCGCCGTAATTTCCGGCACCCAAACCATGCACGGCAAGACCTGTTGCAACAGGTGGCCCCCATGTAACAGAATATTTAGGTGCTATGATGTGAGGAGTTCCTCCACTGACGGCAATACCAATACTCGTAGTATCTCCGAAACAGTTTATTGTGCCCGGATTCAAAGTAAATGAAAGAGGTGGTGGTTGTGTTACAGTATAAGTAGCTACCATGTTACAAGGTCCTCCTGTACCAACTGTTAATGTATAAATACCCGCGGGTACGTTTGCAATGCTTTGTGTTTGCGCGCCTGTTGACCATGTAAAAGTGGGTACTACCGTACCGGTTGGTGTAACTGTTAAAGTAACAGCACCGCTTGAAGCGCCAAAGCAAGGTATGTTGGTTACTTGTGGTGTAAGAGTAACGCCACCGTTAGATGTAACAACAACGGTATCGTAAGTAGTTTGTTTAATACAAGAATTATCAATTATAGTAGCAACATAGGTTCCTGTTGGAACACCTGTAATTACCGGGCCGTTTTGTACAGGAGTAGTATTCCATGTAATGGTATAAGGTGATGTGCCTCCGGTAACAGTAATAGTTGCAGAACCAACCGGGTTATTGCAAGTGCCATTAGTAACCTGGTCGGTTGTCTGTAAAATACTACAGGGCAAAAGATTTAATTGTATGGCTTGCACAAAACCGGCGCCACATACATACAGAATGTTATTATTCCCCAAACTCACGTCACAAACTGTACTGGTAGTAGCAATAGAAGAAATCTGAGACATCGTAGTACCATCGTATTCTTTTACTGTATTGCTTGAACCAACAAATACGTGATCGCATTCATCAGCAGTTAAACCCCCAAAAGCCATTGTCGATTGGCTTGCTCCGTTAACAGATGCGTTTCCTAAAACCGCACCGGTACCTGAGTTCCATTTGGTAAGATTATAACTATCGTATGTATAAAGGTGCACATTACTCATGACCATACCGTTAAAACCATTCGGAGGTCCGGGCGCATAGTTAACACTGGCAACTTCTACAAAGCTATAAGTAGTGGCTACCGAATATGTAATGGGCGTTAAAGCCGGTGTAGGAACTTTAAAAATATAATTGTCATATCCAGCCGATCCAACCTGTGTTTTTGCGGTTGCAAAATAAGCGCTTCCGAATGCGTCGATAGTAATACCCCACATATCGTGAAGACCGGTAGGCGAGTTAATTACGTTTACAGGATTCATATTTACTAATGTCGTATCTAAATAACATCCGGTATAAGAAGGGTTACTTGTACCCCCGCCGGCAATTACTGCCTGGTTTGTACAACGGCTGAAAACAATACGCCACATTTCCTGGAATAGAGGATTTCCATTATAAATAGCTACCTGTGCTCCGGCCGAATTAACTTTTAATGCCTGTGCTCCTCCTCCGTTAAAGCCGTCTACAATATAACTTGACCCTGACGATCTGTCCATAGCAAAGTCGCCATAATAAGAAGCAAAACCGAAAGTTGTTGTGTACGTCCAAATAATAGTTCCGGCAGGACTTAACTTTACAAGTTGGAACGGCGTTGTGCCCCCATACGCGTAACAATTCCCGGCTTTATCCCAGTCAACATCATATGCTTTAGGTGTTACGAAACCGGGAGAGGTTGTCCACGGGTCGATAACTAATGTTTTAGATTTATCGTATTTACCCACATTAAATTTAACGGTATTTAAAAGCAGGTTAAACGAGCAATTTACAATTGTATTTTCTTTTTCAAGATTGGCAACCGGCGCATGGTCCGTAAAATTACCAAACAGAGATTTAATTACTATGTTTCCGTTTGCGTCTTGTTTTAAATCCCCTTTATGCGTGGGATAACTCATTTTAATTATTGAAGCATCAGCACCCGGATGTACAATAAAAGTGTATTTAAAACCCTGTTTATCCTCAGGGAAAATAAACTCCATGTCGATTCCGGGATATAAATTTTTGTAGATAATTTTTTTATAAGCTTCTGCTGTAATATTGTATTTACTCTCAATATTGAATTTATAAACGTTACTGACTTTGTCTTCGGCAACAATCGTTGTATTAATACCGGCTCCGTCAAAACTGATTTTATGAAACTGTTCTACCCATTTATATTTTACCAGGTTATCTTCACCTTTTTCCTCACCTTCTTTAGATTCGCCCATAGCTTCTTTAAATTTCTCCAGTTCATATTCGGTGCGGGTCATTTTTACAAATGTTTTAACCCAAATACAATTTTTAGTGAAGTAGTAATGCAAGCCTTCACGGCGGGCACCGAATAAAATATCGCCCATAGAGGCGCGTTTGCCCAATTGGTATTGGCCTTTATTCTCAATAAATTCCTTCCTTTCAAAAGGTTCTTTAAGAACCCATTTGTTTTTAGGTTGTTCTCCGGCTCTGGAAATAAAAGAGAGAGTCAATAGAAGGGTAACTGTCAGAATAATGAATTTCTTCATTTCGGTTTGGGTTTTAGTTAGCTGTATTTTATAAAATGTTCAAATTATTTATTTAAGCAGGCTTACGGTGCCGCTGTACTGATGTTTCATGCCTCTCATATCTTTAAAACTAACTTTCCATACATATACATCTTCTTGCACAATATCACCGTCTTTTTTAATACGCCCGTCCCAGGCTTTGTCAATATCATTAGCTGTAAAAATTAAATTACCCCAACGATCAAAAATCATCAGGCTGTAAGTAGTATTGTCTATTCCTATTCCGGTTCCTTTAAATCCATCATTTAAATTATCTCCGTCGGGTGTGAAAGCATTCGGAATATAAAAAGTATAGTTTGGTTTTACTTCAACCGGTTTGGTAATTGAGTCTTTACATCCCCAGGTATTACTTACATGTTGTGTTACATAATACGTATAAGGTTGATCGTACCAATAACTATGAACAGGATTTATAACACTTGTATAATTAGATGCCTGGTTAGGTGTAAAAATATCTCCCAAATACCAGTTAATGGATGTAGCTCCCAATGACGCATCGTAAAAATGAACGGTTGGGTCAATGATATCAATATCTCCGTCAAGCGCGCCGAAATAAAAACCGGGTTGCGGATGCGGATAAACTGTAATATAATTCGGTTTTGTTAATGTTGTCACACATCCGCTATCGCTGGTAACTGTTAATGTTACCGAATAATTTGCTATTACCGTTGCCGAAGTGTTATTGTACGAAATGGTTTGCGGGAATTGAGTTGTGGCTGTTATACCATTTCCGAAATTCCAATTCCATCCGGTAATATGCCCTGCCTGTATAGTTGAATTATCTGTAAAGTTTACATTCAATACGGGACATCCGCTTAAATTATCGCCTGTAAATGCGGGAACAGGTTGGTAGTTTACATAAACAGTTTCTGTTATTGTATCGCTGCAAAGTTTATTACTGATGGCAATCAATCCCACAGTATGTATACCCGCGGTTGGGAAAGTATATTGCGGATGATTACTGGTTGAGTTATTATAAATTCCGTTACCGTCCAAATCCCAATCCCATTGTGTTACAGAACCGGAACCAATACTTGAAAGGTCTGTAAAATTCATCGGCGTGCCTTCACAAATTTTAGTACCCGCTATAAAAGAAGCTTTCGGATTCGGATTAATAGTAATAACAAAATTAGAATCGGGGCCAACACATCCGTTTAACGTAGCATGAACCAAAATTGTTCCGTTAATAGCCGTTGTGTTTGCGTTCACAGTAACAAAAGAAACAATGTTTCCCGTACCCGAAGTTGCAAGGCCAATGCCCGCGTTGGAATTCGTCCAGTTAAATGTACTACCTGCAGGTGTTGAGGTAAAATTAATTGCGGCGGTATTTATACGGGGACAATATTCTACATCAGGTACAGCATTTACAATTGGTATCGGTTTAACAAGAACACTAATCGTTGCGCTGCTTACACAACCTTGTCCGTTTGTAATAGTAAGTGTCGTTGTATATGTACCTGCGCCCTGATATGCATGACCCACAGTTGTTGGTTGTATGGAAGAAGTAGCGTCACCAAAAGTCCAGTTATAAGAAGAACCACCAGGTACTCCCGCTGTTAAGTCTGTAAAAGTTGTAAGTTGGCCTAAGCAAACGGTATCCGCTTTATAAACCACCGTTAATTGTGGACTGATAGTTACGTTTTGCGAAACCGTTGCACTACAACCGGCCGCTGTAGTAACTGTAAAATTAACAACATAAGTTCCTGTTGCTGTATATGTATGTGCAGGGTTTTGAATGGTTGAAGTTCCTCCGTCACCAAAAGCCCAGTTCCACGTTGTAAACGGCCCGCCGGTTGATTGATCAGTGAATTGCATGGGAGAACCAAAACAGGAAGCGTTGGTTGTAAAACTTGAAACTACCCGTGGTGGCTGAGTAAGTGTGGAAGTGAACGTAGCGGTACAACCCTTCGTATCTACAATTCCTCCGGTGTAAGTTCCTGCTCCGAGTCCGTGTGCTGAATTACCCGTTTGTGCAGGTGTTGTGTTCCACGCTATAGTGTATGTTGGTGTTCCGCCGCTGACAGAAATAATTATACTCGCAGTATCACCAAAGCACTTTATAATACCGGGCGTTAAAGTCGAGGTTATAGGCGGAGGTTGCGTTACTGTCAAAGATAATGTTGAAGTACAGGTTCCATCACTGATGGCAACTGTATATTGCCCCGCTGATAAGCCGTTAACGTTTTGTGTATGTACGCCGGTTGACCATGTATAAGTAGGAACAATTGTTCCGGTTGCTACTACATTGAGGTTAATACTTCCGTTATTTCCGCCATTGCAACTGACATTGGTAATAACAGGGTTTGTTGTAAAATTTCCGGTCTGCGAAATAACAATGGTATCATAAGCCATTAAAGTAACACACGAATTATCCGAAATGGTTGCTACATAAGTTCCGGCGCCCAATCCTGTAACAACAGAACCTGTTTGCACAGGCGTTGTGTTCCATGTAATTGTATAAGGCCCGGTTCCGCCTGTAACAGTTATGGTGGCAGAACCAACAGGACTTGTACAGGTGGCGTTGTTTACACTATCGGTTACATGCATCACACTGCATGGTAAAATATTCACGGGTGTAGAAGATAAAAAGCCACGGCCCGTTGTATATAAGTTTCCGTTTTTACCAAGCATCACATCAAATACGGTATCTGTCATATTTGTAGTAGCAATTACGTTAAGATTCGCATTGTACTGAATTACCTTGTTCATGCTTCCCACAAAAACATTGTCGCAATCATCGGATGTTATTCCGCTCCAGTGAATTTTTGAGGAATCGTTATTAGCAGGAAAGTTTACGCGCTTGTAACCCAATTGGGCTCCGTTAGGGCCGTTCCATTTTTTCAAGACAAAACTATCGTACGAATAAACATTCGTGTTTGAAGTCGTAAGCCCGTTTATTCCGTTACCAATTGCATAACCTGATAAGCCGCTTCCACTTGGCTGAACGTAGTAAGAGCTTAACTCTATAATATTATAACCCGCCGTAACCATATATTGTATAGGCAACAATCCGGGTAATGTAAGTTTAACTAATTTATCAGAGAGCGTTCCCATACCGTTCCAACTGGAAGCTAAAATATATCCGTTTCCAAAGTTATCAAGAGCAAGTAGCGCAATATCATCACCGGTTTGGCCTGTTCCGTTTAAAGTAACCGGAGAAAGATTGGCAAGATTAGTATCTAAATAGCAGCCGTGATGAGTAGGTGAAGATACACCGCCACCAACTATTACCGCTTGGTTTGTACAACGGCTGAATGCGATACGCCACATTTCTGTGAAGTTAGGAGTTCCCGCGTAATTGGCTGTATTAACACCAGCCGTGTTAACTTTAATTACTTTTGCTCCGGAGAAATTAAACCCTTCTGTAGCATACGAACTTCCCGAACGCCTGTCAATGGCAAAATCTCCGTAAAATGCATCAGTACCGGAATAAGGAGTAAAACTTGCGCAACTGAATGTCCATTGTAAAACACCGCCCGCGTTGTATTTTTTTATCTGGTAAGGATAACTTCCTCCGTTTATATAAACATTTCCACCATTGTCAAAATCCACATCATATCCTTTGTTCCAGGTAATCATTAACGGATTGGTTGTCCATGGGTCAATAATTGTTTCTTCGGTAATTGTATTTGATGGAAGAGAAAAAGAAACTGTATTTTTTTTGAGTAGAAAAAAACAATTTAAATTTTTTCCGCTCGCGGTTTGTGCGATAGGAGAGTGGTCGGTAAAATTACCGAACGGTGATTGAATTTGTAAATCGTTAGTAGCGTCAACAAAAAGTTTTTCTTCCGCGTAAAGCATTTGTATTTGCGAAGCATCTGCTCCCGGATGTAAAATAATATTGTATTTGTAGCCTTCTTTGTCTTCCGGAAAATAAAACTCTACATCAATATTCGGGTACAGATTTTTGTAAGTAAGTTTTTTAAATGCGGCTGCGCGGATATTGATGTTTTCATTGGGGCGTTTGGCATCGGGATAAGAATAATAATCTGTAGTTTGTTCTTCAGTAATTAATTCCACATTCGGATTGGCGTTTTGCCATTCCATTTGGTGGAATTCGGGAACCATTTTGTGGCTGAATTCTTTTTCCTCTTCACCTTTACGTTTTTTCTCTTCCCTGATGTTAAATTTTTCCATCAATTGTTCAATCTCTCTTTCGGTACGTTTAACACGCCTGTAATTCATGATGGTTAAACCATTTTTTGTAAAAAAGTAATGCAGGCTGCCTTCACGGCTTCCGAAAAGAATATTTTGTTCCTGCAATTTACCCTCTGCAAAAAATTGCCCGTTATTTTGAATGAATACCCTTTGATCAAAAGGTTTTTTAATGGTCCAGTTATTTTTTGGAGTTTCGCCGGCTATACCGGAAAAAAGCGCACCCGTCACAAATAAAAGTATGAACAGGATGCTTTTTTTCATGGGTTAAAAAATTGAATAAGCTAAGTTAAGTAAAAGATACTTTTGTCATTATCCTTTACATAATAGATGTTATTGAAACAGAAATGGTTGGGTACAATTTATAGGTATCTTATAATGTGTTAAAATATTTATTTAAATATTTGTAAATCAAATAATTATAAAATAATAAATACATTATGAGATTGTATATTGATGAATTTATTATCGCCTGTTTTTCGGCGGATTCTTTTTTCGGATAAACTGAATCGGTTTAGTAATTTCGGGCCAAAAACTGTGTGCGGCGTAATCAATACAGTTATCTTTGTTCGATTATGGTTTACCAAAATTTAGCAGATTGCTTAAACGACCTCGAAAAAAACGGGCATCTGATTCGCGTAAAAGAAGAGGTTGGTGGAAATTTGGAAATGGCCGCGATTCATTTGCGTGTACATGAAGCGGGTGGTCCGGCTCTGTTGTTTGAAAAAGTAAAGGGTTGTAATTATATGGCCGCCTCAAATATTTTCGGGACGCTTGAGCGCAGCAAATTTATTTTCAGAAAACATTTTAATGATATTCAGAAATTAATTGAATTAAAAAACAATCCTGTTAAAGCGTTAAAAGAACCTTTTAAATACGCCAGGCTTGCTTTGCTTGCGCGAAAATCTTTTCCGAAAAAATCTACAGGAAGCGTGCAAAATTATTTCGATGAAATTTCTATTGATAAACTTCCGCTTATAAAGCATTGGCCTGAAGATGGCGGCGCTTTTATAACTCTTCCACAAGTGTATAGTGAAGATGCAGATTCTCCGGGCATAATGCAAAGTAATTTGGGAATGTATCGCATTCAGCTAAACGGAAATGATTATGTGTTGAATAAAGAAATCGGCTTGCATTATCAATTGCACCGCGGTATCGGTATTCATCAAACCAAAGCAAATAAAAAAAACATTCCGTTAAAAGTAAGTGTGTTTGTGGGCGGGCCGCCGTCGCATTCTTTGGCAGCGGTAATGCCTTTACCCGAAGGAATAAGTGAATTAACTTTTGCCGGTGCTTTGGGTGGAAAGAGATTTAATTATATGTACGAAGATGGTTATTGTATTTCTTTGGATGCGGATTTTGTAATTACGGGAGAAGTAATTCCAAACCAAAATAAAACTGAAGGGCCCTTCGGCGATCATTTAGGTTATTACAGTTTGGCGCATGATTTTCCTGCGTTG
>DATMMV010000155.1:0-22323 GCA_035569635.1 Bacteroidia bacterium
CTCCACTGATAGAGAGGGATAAGAGGTGAGTCAGCTGAATAAATGTTTTACTTCCCGTCCGCTTTCCATCGCCTGTAACAATCCATTATAGGTGCGTACAGATCATAGCCCTCGTGTGAGAGTATGTATTCATCCGTAACATACCAGCAATATTTCCGGAAACGTTCGTAATCCACAAACTCATCTTCGGTAAGCTGGCGAAGAATTTCAGGGTTAAATTTTTTGGCGACTTCTTCCTCTGTTAAAATTCGCTCAAAAATCTCTCTCAACTTACGTTGTTCTTTGCCTTTGCGGCTGAATTGGTTGTAAAGCGCGGTAATAGGGCTTTCAGCCGACTCAAGAATAGTCATTTTTTTATGTTCTTTAGAGTAACGCTTCATGTAATCAATTTCGTTTTGCTTGTATTTAGTGGCAAAAGCCGTGGCGGGCGCAAGCGTTACCATAATACGCTGCATCACCACTTTTAACGGTCTTTTGGTGCTGTCGGTAAGGTTTTTGATTTGCGCCACCGGAATTTTTTTTCGGGCAAATCCGAGATAAGAAAACACCAAAGTATCGTTGTTTTGTGCGATTAGTGTGAATTTGCCGTTATAATCGGTTATCGTCCCGTTGCCATTTCGCATGTTAATCAGGTTAACGAAAGGCATGACATTGGCTGAGTCCTGTTCGAAAACGGTACCGCTTATAGCGTATTTTCTTTGTTGCGGGAATAAAGAAATGCTTTGTAAAAGCACAAATGCTATGAAAAAAACACGTTTCAGAATCTACTAAATTAAATTTATTAATTATTCACAATAGTTAAAAACTCTTACCGCAAAAGTAGGGTTTAAATTTTATCTTTGAGCTATTGTAATGGAACGTTTTGTAGTATCGGCCAGGAAGTACAGGCCACAGACATTTTTAACCGTTGTTGGCCAGCAACATATTACAACCACGCTTAAAAATTCCATTAAAAACAATCATCTTGCACAAGCATTTTTATTTTGCGGGCCGCGAGGAGTTGGAAAAACAACTTGTGCGCGTATTCTGGCAAAAACTATTAATTGTTTTAACCGCACTGCTGATACTGAAGCCTGTGATGAATGCGATAGCTGCAAATCTTTTAACAGTGGCCAGTCCTTAAACGTTTTTGAATTAGATGCCGCGTCGAATAATTCAGTAGAAGACATCCGAAATCTGATTGACCAGGTGCGTTTTGCCCCGCAGTTAGGTTCGTTTAAAGTATATATTATCGACGAGGTTCACATGTTATCCGCTTCGGCATTCAATGCTTTTCTTAAAACATTGGAGGAACCACCCAGGCACGCGATCTTTATTTTAGCAACAACTGAGAAACATAAAATTATCCCGACTATTCTATCCCGTTGCCAGATTTTTGATTTTAACCGCATTCGTTTAGAAGATATTTCAAATCACCTGGGCTACATTGCAAAAACGGAAGGAATTACCGCGGAGGCCGAAGCATTACGCGTTATCGCGCAAAAAGCTGATGGTGGTTTACGTGACGCCTGCAGTATGTTTGACCAAATGGTAAGTTTTGGCGGAAATAATCTGACTTACAAAACCGTTATTGCCAACCTGCATGTTTTAGATTACGATTACTATTTTAAAGTCACCGACGCGCTCAATACACAGGATGTTTCAGCAGTTTTATTAACGTTTAACGAAATTATTAATAATGGCTTCGACGGGCATCATTTCATTGCCGGGTTAGGAGAACATATTCGTAATATTCTGGTTTGCAAAGATACTGCAACTGTTCAGTTAATTGAAGTAAGTGAAGATGTAAAACAAAAATATTTACAACAGGCACAAAATTGCAATATGCAGTTTTTACTGAAAGCGCTTGGGATTATTAACCGTTGCGATGTAAGTTACAAATCGGCCAAAAACCAAAGATTACAGGTAGAAATCGCGCTCCTACAAATGAGCTACCTGAACGCTGCGCCTGTGATGGATGCAGAAAAAAAAAATGACGACAGGCAAATAGTTGAACAAACTGTTACGGCTGCTCCTGAAAAAACTTCAACAGAAGGAGTAAGTATTGTCAAAGAAGAAATTCCTCAATATAAAACTACCGATAAGCCGATTACATCTTTTAAAGATTTGAATCTTACTTCCGGCTTTCGCTTGCAGCAGGCTAAACAATTGGTGCAACAACCGGCTGTAGTGGAAGAAGCGGTGAAAGAAATTCCCGTTGTGCAAAATGAAGAAGTTAGTTTAAAGAAATTCCGTTTAGCGGCCCAGGCTTACGCGAAAGAAAAAAACAAAATGCTTTTAACGGCGCTGCTTCGTCCGGAAATGATTAATAAATTAGAGGGCGAAATTGCTGTAATCGAGATAGAAAATATCTCACAAAAAGAGGGTTTTGAATCCTATCGCCAGGATTTTCTGGATTTCATTCGTAAGTTCACCAACAATAATGTAATCAATTTCCATTTTGAAGAAAAGAAACAGGATGGAGTTAAAAAAGCTTATTCTCCCATAGAAAAATTTGAAGCGATGATTGAAAAAAACCCACTGCTTAAGGATTTAAAAAGCAGGTTGGATATGGAGTTGGACTATTAAATACGAATTGCGAATAACAGCCTACGAATTTACGAGTGAACCAGTTTAATTTATAATTGAACAAAATTATTGTACTGGAGGGGGTGAGTCAGCTCATTAGTAATCTTCTAATCAGCGGACTCACCCCGTCACCTACGGCAGCACCCCTCTCTACAGGCAGAGAGGGGGAAATGCAACATTGTTCTATTAGCGAACTTTTTTAAGTAAATTTGCACTCCATATGTCAACACCCACCACTTCCAAAAGAATTATCGATATCATTAAACTCTCGCTTAACGGCGAGCAGCAAGATTACACGCAGGGAAGTATACGCAAAGCGGTTTTTCTTTTGGCAATACCAATGATATTAGAGCTTGGTTTGGAAAGTGTGTTTGCCGTGGTAGATATGTTTTTCGTAAGTAAGCTCGGACAAAACGCGATAGCAACCGTTGGCTTAACTGAGTCTGTGATTACAATTATTTATTCTATTGCCATTGGCTTAAGTACAGCTGCAACGGCTATTGTAGCTCGTCGCATCGGAGAAAAAAACCCGGAAGCGGCGGCGCATGCGGGGGCGCAATCACTCATAGTCGCATTATTGGTAACATTAGTGTTAAGTGTACTCGGAGTGATTTTTGCAGGAGATATTTTAAGATTAATGGGAGCGAGCGAAGAAGTTGTTCGCGACGGAACCATTTTCGCACGCATTATGCTCGGCGGAAGCGTAGCAATTATTTTGTTGTTTTTAATAAACGGAATTTTTCGTGGAGCAGGCGATGCAGCGATGGCTATGAAAAGTTTGTGGCTGGCAAGCCTAATTAATATTATTCTTTGTCCGATTTTCATTAATTTGTTCGGATTAAAAGGCGCTGCCATTGCAACCGTCATCGGAAGAAGTACAGGAGTATTATATCAATGCTATCATTTATTTAAAGGAAGCGGCATTTTAAAAATTTATACTTCCAGCTTTAAATTTGACGGCGCAATAGTAAAATCGCTTATAAATATTGCATGGCCTGCAACTTTTCAATTTATAATTGCAAGCGGAAGCTGGATTGTATTGGCGCGTTTGGTGGCCGAGACAGGAGGAACAACGGCATCCGCAGGTTACCAGGTTGCCATAAGAAATGTTGTGTTTTTTATTTTACCTGCATGGGGATTGAGTAATGCCGCCGCAACTTTGGTAGGACAAAACCTGGGCGCCAAACAAATTGAAAGAGCCGAACTAAGCGTTTTACTTACCACAAAATACAATGTAATCTTTATGAGTTTTGTGATGATGCTTTTTTTATTTTTTTCGCGTCCCATCATCGGAATTTTTACTCAGGACATTGCGGTTCAGGATTACGGAGCAAAAGCTTTGCAAATAATCGGCTCGGGTTATATTTTTTACGGTATTGCGATGACGATGACACAAGCCTTGAACGGTGCAGGAGATACAAAAACTCCCACAATAATTAATTTTGTTTGCTTTTGGTTGTTTCAAATTCCGCTGGCATATTTTCTTGCCAAAGGAACAGATATGAAATCAACCGGCGCATTTATTGCAATACCCGTTGCCGAAACATTGATCGCTCTGATGGCTTTTTATTTTTTTAAGAAAGGGAAATGGAAAAAAGTAGAAGTCTGATGATTTTATATAATTGAAGAAAATAAATATGGAAAAACAAACTCAGTCATTTACATTTACTTCTTACCAAAAATTTGTCATCCTCGTTCTGGCACTCACGCAATTTTCAGTGATATTAGATTTTATGGTAATGTCTCCGTTAGGGGATATGCTTATGAAATCATTATCGCTTAAGCCGGCGCAGTTCGGCGTGGCGGTTTCAGCTTATGCATTCAGCGCAGGTATTTCAGGGCTATTAACTGCGGGGTTTGCAGATCGCTTCGACCGGAAAAAATTGCTTTTGTTTTTTTACATCGGCTTTATTTTAGGGACTGTGTTCTGCAGTTTTGCCAACACCTATCCGTTACTTGTTGCCGCACGTATCATTACAGGTTTGTTTGGGGGTGTTATAGGTTCTGTTTCAATGGCAATTGTAACTGATGTATTTGTTATTGAACAACGCGGTCGCACAATGGGCTTTTTGCAAATGGGTTTTGGTGCCAGCCAGGTATTGGGAATTCCGATAAGTTTATTTCTTGCAAACAGGTGGGGCTGGCAATCGCCTTTTTTAATGGTTGCTGTTTTATCGGCGCTTATTGTCGGGTTGATAATTGCAAAACTTCAACCTATCACAAAACACCTGGAAATGCAGGAAAAACGAAACGCAATTATGCATTTGTGGGCTACATTAACAAAATCGCAATATACAATCGGATTTCTTGCAACCGCGTTACTTTCAATCGGTGGTTTTATGATGATGCCATTCGGAAGCGCTTTTGCCATTAATAATTTGAAAGTTACGCAGGAACAATTACCTATACTTTTTATGGTAAGCGGTGTTTGCTCACTTATTATTATGCCTGTTATCGGAAGACTGAGTGATAAAACAGATAAGTTTAAGATATTCGCTTTTGCATCCATATGGATGATGGTAATGGTAGTTCTTTATACCAATCTCTCAGTAACTCCATTGTGGTTGGTTATAATTTTTAACGTGTTGCTTATGATGGGCATTATGAGCAGGATAGTTCCTTCTTCAGCGTTGGTAAGCAATATTCCTGAAATGAAAGACCGGGGTGCATTTATGAGTATCAATTCTTCGCTGCAACAAATAGCAGGCGGAATAGCAGCGGCATTTGCGGGAACAGTAGTTACACAAAAGGATAAATTCAGCCCGATTGAGCACTACAACACCTTAGGGTATATTATTATCGGGATTTCTGTTTTGGGAATTCTTAGCCTTTACAGAGTAAGTGCGATGACGAAGAAAAGAGCGGAGAAGAAATAATTTTTCTCTACGAGTCTTTTCTTTAAAATGGAAAAGGGTGCAGGTTTAATCCCACCAAAAGTATAATCTTTTCGTTTTCTTCATCTCTTCTGCCAAAGCCTCTTTTGTTCCTGTTCCCTGATCAACAACATCCGGGCAAACCTTATAAACTTCACCTGCAAACTCAAACCAATTTGTTGGCTCGCTTTGAATAATGAATTCGCACCAATCTCCGGAAGCACCTATAAGATCAAGTTGATATTTTTCATCAAACACCCGAATGACTTTTAGTAAGCTATCATTTGTAATATCATAATTACCACCATTTGTGCCAATTTGTTTAAGTACTTCGTATTTATCAATTGTCTTAAGTATTCCAAGCAAATCATTTTTATGATCAATATCAAAATTATTTTCTAATAGAAAAACGGAGTAACCTTTATTTTTCAGGACAGGCTTTAAATTCAGCACAAGATTGTAAGATTCAGAATTTTTTTCCTGTAATACTAACCCCTTAAGATAAATAGGATCAACTTCCGTTTCTTTCCCGGCTTCATACATTTTAGAAAGCGAATAATGAAAGCGTTCTATTTTATTTGAAGTGTAATTTCTAATTTCAGGTATTATTGCTGAATCAACATTCAGGTTGTTGCAAATTACTTTTTCATCCAAGCTTAGGATATACTTTTTTGAGGCGCCGGGCTCGTTACAGGCAAGTAACAGTAAAATAAAAAAAGCGAAAGAAAATGATATCTTATTCATGTTTTTTGACAATAATCAAATATAATAAAAAGCCCCTCGTTTCTGAAGGGCTTTGGTTTTATTTTCTCCTCTGCAGGGGGTGTGTCCGCTGTAACGGGGGACTTACTTCTTTGCAGGTTCCTGCCAGGTATCCAAATCAAAATGTACTTTAACTTCGCTGCTTAAAGATTTACTTTCTTTACCTATGCCGTAATCTAATCGGTTAAAGGTTGCACTTCCCTCAAACGACCAGATGTTACCACCTTTTGTTTCGGTTACGCCAACGTAATTAAACCAAACATCGCAAGGTTTAGAAATTCCGCGAATAGTTAATGTTCCGTGTGCAACATACGAGTATTCCATTCCGCCGTTGCTTACAGAATCAATTCCTGTTGCTTCAAAATTTGCAAAAGCAATACTATCCGCGTGGAAATAATCATTTGATAATAAATGCTCATCTCTGTCCTTGCTTTGTGTATTGATTGATTTAATGCCCAACTTCATCATTACTTTAGAAGTTTTTAAATCCGCTGGATTAATACTGATAACTCCGGTATCAATCGCGATGCTTCCTTTTGATTTTGACAGATTATGATTTAAACTGAAATCAACATACGAGTGTGATTGATCCACAATATAATTTCCGTTTAAAGTTTTTAAGTTTTGTGGCGCAGCCATTCCGTTGTTGGCAGCTATGATGCTATCGCATTGTGCTTTGCTTGTGCAAACAAATTCCTGTCCGTTAATATTGCAAACTAATTTTTCTACTTTAATCATTTTGTTGTCACTGCCGCCAATACCAACAATGTACGGAGCAATTACAAGAGAAACGATGCTCATCAATTTAATCAGGATGTTCATTGACGGGCCTGAAGTATCTTTGAAAGGGTCACCTACAGTATCTCCTGTTACAGAAGCTTTGTGCGGCTCTGATTTTTTGTAGAACATTTCTCCGTTAATGTTAACGCCTTTTTCGAAAGATTTTTTCGCGTTATCCCATGCGCCACCTGCGTTGCTTTGAAAAATTCCCATTAACACACCGCTTACAGTTACACCTGCCAATAAACCGCCTAATACTTCGGGTCCGAATGTAAAACCAACAAGTACCGGAGTAATTAATGCAATTGCACCGGGCATAAGCATTTCGCGGATAGAAGCTTTTGTAGAAATAGCCACGCATTTTTCGTATTCGGGTTTTGCTTTGTATTCCATAATTCCGGGAATCTCGCGGAACTGGCGGCGTACTTCCTGTACCATGTCCATTGCTGCGCGTCCAACTGCCTGAATGCATAATGCAGAGAAAATAAAAGGAATCATTCCTCCCACAAATAATCCGGCTAAAACATTTGCTTTGTAAATATCGATATGGGAAATTCCTGCAATACCCACAAATGCCGCGAATAATGCCAATGAAGTTAATGCTGCTGATGCGATAGCAAAACCTTTTCCGGTTGCCGCTGTTGTGTTACCAACCGCATCTAAGTTATCCGTACGCTCACGAACTTCGGGAGGTAACTGGCTCATCTCTGCAATACCACCGGCGTTATCTGCAATCGGACCGAATGCGTCAATTGCTAATTGCATAGCTGTTGTTGCCATCATACCTGCGGCTGCAATAGCCACACCGTATAAGCCCGCGCATTTGTATGATAAAATAATTCCTGCCGCTAAAGTTAAAACAGGAATAACAGTTGATTTCATACCAACTGATAAACCACCGATAATGTTTGTTGCGTGGCCTGTTGAAGATTGTTGAATGATAGAATTAACAGGGCCTTTACCCATTGCGGTGTAATACTCGGTAACGATACTCATTACAGCCCCAACAACCGAACCAACCACAATTGCATAAAACACACGCATACTTGTGAACTCGTAACCACGCAGGCTTAAAGTTTCCGGTAACATCCATTTTACAACAAAATAAGAAGCAACAACCGTTAAAATAATAGAAGACCAGTTACCCATGTTAAGCGCGCTCTGCACATTTGATTTCTCATCTTTAATGCGAACGAACCAGGTACCTATGATTGAGAAAATAATTCCCAAACCGCAAATTACCATTGGTAAAAGAATAGGGGACATACCGTTAAATTTATCGACAACAGTGATTTCTTGTCCGAGAACCATTGTAGCAAGAATAGTTGCAACGTAAGAGCCGAATAAGTCAGCACCCATACCTGCAACGTCGCCTACATTATCACCTACGTTATCGGCAATAGTAGCGGGGTTACGAACGTCGTCTTCGGGAATACCCGCTTCAACTTTTCCAACTAAGTCTGCACCTACGTCGGCAGCTTTGGTATAAATACCGCCACCAACACGAGCGAATAATGCGATAGACTCAGCACCTAAAGAGAAACCGGTTAATACTTCGATGGATGTTTTTACCGTATCAGCACCAAGGTTACCGAATATAGAAAGGAATGCGATGAATAAACCGCCTAAACCAAGCACCGCTAAACCTGCAACACCAAGTCCCATAACGGTACCGCCTGTGAAGCTGACACGTAATGCTTGTTTTAAACTTGTACGAGCGGCCTGAGTAGTACGTACGTTTGCTTTAGTAGCAACACGCATACCGATATATCCTGCAGTTGCTGAAAATACGGCACCAATGATAAAAGCGACGCATATTATCCAGCTTGAGTGAATTTCTTTTCCGTTTACTTCGTGAATTGTACCGGAGTAACCTAATAAAATGGCTGCAAAAACAACAAAAATGCTTAACACTTTCCATTCTGCTTTTAAAAAAGCCATAGCGCCTTTTGCGATGTAACCGGCCAGTTCCTGCATGTTTGCATCACCGGCATCCTGTTTGCTGACCCAGGCCGATTTAATTGCCATTACTAATAAACCAACGATTCCAAGAGCGGGTACTAAATAGAGGACGTAATTATTCATAGTTCTTTGATTTTATTTTAGGGGTGCAAAGCTAATTATTAAAAGTAAATTATCAAATGCTTTTCTAAAAATATAAAAGAGCTTAACATTTTGATAAACAGCATATTTACGTCGGTTTATTGGCTGAAAAAGATATCAAAAAACACATGTAAGAGCTTTAATATCCGTAGGATTGCTTCGCCGCCTACAGCTTATCGTAATTTATAAAAACAAAAATCCCCCGTTTATAGCGGAGGATTTTGCATTTAGCAGTAATCAATAGTTTAACCCTTACTAATTATATTGCTGCCTAGTTCAGTGTAAAAGGAGGGATTTTTCCTTCTTTCAATAATTGCGTGCATTTTGCTTTATGATCATCAAAACTGCCGAATGCCAAAGCATCCAACATTTCTTTACGACTCATTTCCGGTTTTTTAAATTTCTTGCGAATTTCATCGGCGCAACGGTCAACATATTGTTCAAAGCGCTGAGGAGCCCAGATATATTCTTTTTTTACATCTACTTTAAATTCGGTTGGTAAATCGCCTTCAATTTTTGATTTAATTTCCAAACCATCATAAACTTTCGGTAATTTACGATTGTCAAACACAAAAGGTTTCGAAATCATGATGACGTGCTTTTTACGCTTGGGATCTACCATAGATAATCCCTGAATGCGTAAGCCTTCCTTGGTAAGAGGTTTATACTTGCTTTGGAAGTGGTTTAAAATTTCGAACATTTGATTTGTGTTTTTTGAGCGCAACAAAGGTACACCCGTTTTCTTCTAATAAAATTTCTATTCGGCTACAATAATGAGGTCTTAGTCTAAAAGACGTCAAAACCGGTTTAAGTCAATCTTGTTTAAAAACTGTTCAATATTGGTTTAAAACCCAAGGAAAAGTATGTTAATTAATTGAAAATCAATTACCTTATAGATGCACTAAATTCCTTCTCAAAGGCTTTCAGTAATTTCTCCATACTTCCTTCAATCTGCTTATCCGTTAGGGTGGCTTCGGGGTTTAAAAGGGTAAAACTAAGAGCATACGACTTTTTCCCTTTCGGTATTTTATCACCTTCGTATACATCAAAAAGATTTACTTCTTTCAGCAATTTTCTTTCGGTTTCAAAAGCTGTTTTTTCTAATTGCGCGTAAGTAACTGCTTTATCAAGTAGCAAAGCAAGGTCACGTTTAACGGCCGGGAATTTTGCAGGCTCATTATAAATAACGGGTTTGAACGCAAGTTTGTATAATGCATCCAGATAAAACTCCGCATAGTAAACGGGTTTACCGATGTCGAACGTTTTTAATAAAGAATGATTCACTAACCCTAAACTCGCCAGGATTTTTTTATCAGAAGTATATTGAATTGCCCCACTTAAATGCGCGTGTTCTGCATGGGTGAAATTAAAGTCTATTCCAAGGCGGCTTAAAATACTTTCTGCAAAAGCTTTCAATGTATAAAAATTCGCTTCGTTGGTTTTTATGTGATACGATGCCGCGTGTTTGTTTCCGCTTATTATCAATGCGAGTGTTTTTCGCTCTGTAAAAGCAAAATCGCCTGCGGACTGTTTATGATAACTGCGGCCGAATTCGTATAATTTTAAATCTTCGTTTTTGCGATTGATATTATAATTCACCGCTTCAAGCATACCGTAAATCATAGAATTACGCAACACCGAGATATCCGCGCTTAAGGGATTCATCACCGGTACAGCATCTTCCTGCCCTTCCATGTAATGCCCTTTTGTAAGCGAAGTCGCCATCATTTCGCAAAAGCCTAAATGAGAAAGAAGTTGATTTAATTCCTTATCCACACGAACTACATTGTTTTTATTACTCACAGGAACTGAGAAAGAAATTTTTTCGGAAGAAGGGATATTGTTTAATCCGTAAATGCGCATTACTTCTTCAATCACATCAATCTCGCGCGTAACATCATATTTAAAGCGGGGAACATGTAATAATAATCCGTCAGCACCTTCAGTTACAATTTCAATGCCTGTTGATTTGATAATATTTTTGATAATAGTACGGTCAATTTCTTTTCCGCAAATTTTATCGCAGTTCCCGAATGAAAAACCAACTTTAACGGGTTCTAATTTTTTTGTGTAAATATCTGTTAACGCAGAAGATGTTTGTCCGCCCGCCAATTGCATAATTAAATGAGCCGCGCGTTTTAAAGCGTTGACTGTCATTTCGGGATCTGCACCACGCTCAAAGCGGAAAGAAGAATCCGTTTTTATACCTAAATGTCTCGAAGTTTTCCTGACCGAAGTGGGATTGAAATAAGCCGATTCTAAAAAGATAGCTGTTGTTTTTTCGTTCACACCACTGTGCAATCCGCCAAATACGCCGGCAATGCACATGGCCTCTTTTACGTTGGCTATAACCAAATCATGCACGTTTAATTTTCTTTCAACGCTATCAAGAGTAACAAAATGTTCGTCTTGCTTCGCTTTTCTCACAATAATTTGTTTTCCTTCAATCGCAAATGCTTCAAAAGCGTGCAAAGGTTGCCCTGTTTCGTGCAGGACAAAATTGGTAATATCTACAATGTTATTAATGGGCCTTAAGCCAATCGCTTTTAAATTATTTTTTAACCATTCGGGCGATTCATCAACTTTAATTCCGCTGATGGTAACACCGCAATATCTCGGACAAGCTTCCGCATCTTCCACTTTCACATCAATACTTAACACTCCTGATGCTTCCGGTAAATCCTGAATACCGACAAGTCGAGCTTCTGTCTCTGTATTGTTATTTTTACAATTTATAACAGCCGCCAAATCGCGTGCTACGCCGTAATGAGAGGCAGCATCTCCACGATTGGGAGTCAATCCTACTTCAAAAATGGTATCGGTATAAAGGTTTAAATATTCGGCAGCAGGTTTTCCTACAGGAGCTTCGTTTGGTAAAATTTTTATTCCGTCGTGATTTTCTCCCAAACCAATCTCATCTTCGGCACAAATCATTCCCTCACTTCCTTCACCACGTATTTTCGATTTTTTTATTTCAATGACTTCACCGTTTGTGGTATGTAAAATACTTCCAACCATTGCAACCAGTACTTTTTGTCCCTCATCCACATTAGGCGCTCCGCAAACAATACTTAAAATGTTATTGTTACCCACATCTACTTTAGTAAGGCTGAGTTTATCCGCGTTGGGGTGTTTTATTTTTTCCAATACATGACCCACAACCACACCCTGCAACATGCCTTTTACCTGTTCAAATTTTTCGGTACTTTCTACTTCCAGTCCGCAATTGGTAAGCGCCACGGCAATTTGTTCCGCGCTGTATGAGTCAATATTGATAAGTGTCTTTAACCAGTTATGAGAGATTTTCATGAGATACTAATTATGAATCGGGTACGAATATACGAATTTGGAAGGATAAGAATTACGAATGAAAATACGAATTGAGGGCGTTGGTAAAAGGTAAGAATCAGTGTAACTGATAAATTATATCGGGTCAGGCTCAGCCAGATATTAAAAAAGTGCCACCACTTATCCGACAAAAATGACCAGTTATGAAGTAAAAAAGTATTAAATTTGATTTTGCCGTATATTTGTTACGTTGAGAAAAATTTTATTTATACTGTTGACGCTTACTTTTTATAGTGAAGCCTTTAGCCAAAACGGCAGGGACATGGCTTATTATTTGTGTGTTAAGGGACCTGAGTTCAAGCTAATAGTTCCTAACGTATTTACACCGAACAGCGATTATACCAATGATAATTTTGTGCCTGCTGTAACCAACGAGATATGTCTGGATAATTACTACATGGCTGTTTACACCCGCTGGGGTATGCTCATTTATGAATCTACCGTTTACAGTGTAGGGTGGAACGGAAATACTTTTTACGGAGACCCATATCCCGAAGGTACCTATTATTATATGATTTCTTACAGTATGATTGAGCCTGGCGGAAAGACTGAAAAAAGTGTTACCCAGAAAGGCTTTCTCCTTTTAGCCCGTTGATTTTGCACGCCGCTTATTTATTAGTAATTTTGTTACCTCTAAAAAGCGCGTATGAATTATAAATCGGATGTTGAAGCTTTGGACGCATTACACGCCTCCGGAAAAAAACTTTCGGCCGAGATAGGCAAAGTAATAGTAGGTCAGCACGATGTTATTGAAAACACCCTTATTTCTGTTTTTTGCAAAGGTCACTGCTTATTGGTTGGCGTGCCCGGTTTAGCCAAAACACTTTTGGTAAATACTATTGCCGACGTATTGGGTTTATCATTCAACCGCATACAATTTACTCCCGATTTAATGCCCGGTGATATTACCGGTTCCGAAATTTTAGATGATGCCCGCAATTTTAAATTTATAAAAGGCCCTTTGTTTGCCAATATAGTTTTAGCCGACGAGATTAACCGTACTCCGCCAAAAACACAAGCCGCATTATTAGAAGCAATGCAGGAACGTAATGTAACCGTTGCCGGAAAAAAATATAAATTAGACAGCCCGTTTTTTGTTTTAGCTACGCAGAACCCGATAGAGCAGGAAGGAACGTACCCTCTGCCCGAAGCGCAATTAGATCGTTTTATGTTTAACCTTTGGTTGGATTACCCGAGCCTTGAAGAGGAATACCAGGTGGTAAAACAAACTACTATTGACAGAGAAGTTACGCTCAATAAAATATTAAATGCCGAAGAGATTTTATATTTCCAGGATTTGGTAAGGAAAATTCCTGTTGCTGATAATGTAATTGAATACGCTGTTAAACTCGTTGTAAAAACCCGCCCCGGCACAGCAAATATTTTGTCGACGCAATACCTTGCCTGGGGAGCGGGCCCTCGCGCTTCGCAATATTTGGTTCTTGGTGCAAAGGCTCATGCGGCGCTTAACGGTAAATATTCGCCCGACATAGAAGATGTGAAAGCTGTTGCGCATAACGTTTTGCGTCATCGTATTGTACGTAATTACAAAGCCGAAGCTGACGGGGTAGGGGTTGAAGAAATAATTTCAAAATTATTGTAACATGTTTCATTGGTTACTGCGTACCATTCCCCGTCCTGTATTAATTACTTTTTCTTTGTGGTTCAGTAAAATTGCCCCGCTTGTGTATTATGGCAAGAAGTACGAAGACCCTATCAGCGGAAAAACTTACCGCAAATTTTTGCCTTACGGTTATTCGGGGCGTGCTAAAAGAAAAAATGTATTGTGTCCCGGAAGTTTATCATTAGAGAGGCATCGTTTACTTTGGCTGTATTTAAAAAACAAAACCAATTTCTTTACCGCCAACCATAAAATGCTGCATATAGCGCCTGAGCAATGTTTTTACAAATTGTTTAAGGCTATGAAGAATATTGATTACACCACGGCCGATTTAAACAGCCCGATTGCTGATGTTAAAATGGATTTGCACCACGCGCCCTTTGCAGACAATACTTTTGATGTGATTTTTTGCAACCACGTATTAGAGCATGTGGATGATGACCGCCAGTGTATGCGCGAGCTTTACCGTATTATGACAAAAGGCGGTTGGGGAATTTTCCAGGTGCCGATGGATAGTTCCCGCGCAACTACGTATGAAGATAAAAGCATTGTAACACCCGAAGCACGCGAAGAAGCCTTTTGGCAAAAAGACCACGTACGTTTATTTGGTTTGGATTATAAAACACGATTGGAAGAAGCGGGTTTTACCGTTATCGCCGATGATTACGCAAATACTTTCAGTAAAGAATTAATTGAGCGTTACCGTTTACCTGCAGGGGAGATTATTTACTTGTGCGGGAAAAATTAATTTTCATTTCTTGATTTCGGGAAATACCTCCTTAGTTCTTTTTTTCATCTCGGCCGCGATTACCTGTCCGTCCTCACCCTGCTCCTTAAGCCGCGCTATTATATTGTCATAACTCTCAGGATCCCTGTCCTGGCTTAATTTAAAAACAGTATCTATTTCTATTACTTCAATTTCAAAAGCCACGATCATCTTCATTAATTTTTGCGTGTAGTGTGGTGGAAAATTATCAAAAACCGTTGCGGACTGTGAATCTTCGTTTTCAAAATGAAGGCTTGTCATTCGCAGGACATCTATTAAAGCTGCGTCATCTAAAAACCGGATGATACCTTTTGCATGTACGCTCATGTAGTTCCAGGTGGAAGGCTGATGCGGGTTGGTATACCATGAGCCGCTTACATAAGTGTGACGACCCGTGAAAACCACCAGGACATTCTCATTATGCAAAAAAGCCTTATGATGATCTGTGTTCTTCATAATATGCCCCCTTACAATTTTCTTTCCATTTTTTTCCTCAATAAAAAGCGGCACCTGTGTAGCAATAGGCTTGTTTTGCGAATCGCAGCCGCTTAAAAAAGCAAAAGGGTAGGTACTAATAAACTCTTTAACTACTTGTTCATTCCGTTCTTTGTGATGGGAGAGGTTGTACATAATGTTATTTGTTTGTAAAGATAATTTTTTTTGAGATTTGATGGTTATTGCTTGAGTAGGCCAGAATTATAAAACAAGATTAAAAGCCGGCTTTATCGTTACTGCTGATTACACTTTCTCTAAACAATTAATTGAGCGTTACCGCTTACCTGCGGGAGAGATTATTTACCTTGCCCGTCGTCGCTAAGACCATCGCTACGGAAGGCAGGTTTGTGCAGGGAGTAATTTTTATGTTATCTGAAAAGGTTATTTATTGTGATGATAAGTATTATTTTTTTAGAAATTTTGATTTTTTCCAGGTATCCATCATTATCTTTTTGTCTTGTTCGTTGTTATAATTAATATTTACTCCAAAATCATATCCATTAATAAGTCTGCTATACAATATTTGATTAAGAATTACCTTGCCATCAGGAGCATATACCGTTGTATAGAATGTATTGAATTCTAAGCCTTGAATTATTTCTTTTCCGGAAGACGAGTCTGTTTTTATACCCTGATCAACAAAAGTTTGATAAACTAATTCATTCAGAATCTTATTGTTTTTTTCATATTCTCCGGGAAATTCTTCTTTGAAAGGTTCGATTGTCGATGAAAAAATATTGAACTGATTTTTCTGAAAACTAATCAGATGTTTCATTGCTTTTGTGTCAATTTCCTGACCTGTTGCTTTTTCAATAGCGTCTTTTCCTTTTTGATCATTCGCTTCTATTTTATCTTTAGAAATAATTGACCAATTCTTTGGAATTTCAATTGACCAACCTATTTCTGTGCTCTCATAAATTTCACCTTTTATATTTTCTTCATCAATTTGCTTGTTGGGATATGTTTGCCCGCAAGAAATAATAATTAAAGAAATAAGTGCTAAAAATATTTTGCTAAATCTCATAAATCAAATATAATAAAAAATCCACCTTTTTAGGGGTGGATTCTTATAATAGGGATGTTCAATTTTAAATTTTAATTCCGATTACTAAAACGTCATCCACCTGTTCTAAATTTCCTTTCCAGTCTTCGAACTTTGTGTTCAGAATTGTTTTTTGCTCGTCCATACCCAGGTGTGAGTTTTCAAGCAAGATATCTTCTAATTGTTTGTATTTGAATTTTTTTCCTTTAGGTCCTCCAAACTGGTCAGCGTATCCGTCAGTAAAAGAATAAACAATATCTCCTTTTTTCAAATCAATAGTTTGCATTTTAAAAGAAGCGTGTGTATCCTGGTATTTACCTACGGGCATTTTATCCGGTTTGTATTCGGTAAGAACGCCCTCGCGCACTAACCATAAAGGATTGTTCGCCGCGGCAAAATCCAGTTTCATATTTTCAAAATCGTAGGCGCATAAAACACAATCCATACCATCTTTACTTTCTTCTTCAGAACCTTCGGGGTTAAGAGAAGAAATAATCTCCTCACGCATGTTGTTGAGTACTTCGTGCGGTTTAGAAATGTTTTTTTCAATAATAGATTCGTTGAGATAAGAAATTCCCAACATGCTCATGAAGGCACCCGGTACTCCATGGCCTGTACAGTCTGCCGTACACATGTAAAAAAGTTCTTTGTTACTGCCGGTTGCTTTATGCGATAAAGCGTAGTAAAAATCTCCGCTAACAATATCCTTTGGTTTGTAAAGGATGAAAAAGTTTTTTGAGTCGTTTGCTTCCATACCGCTAATTTATATTTTTTTTATAATTAATTGAAATTTTTTTAAACCGTAAAAGATTGAGCTCAAACACCCTTTCTACAACAAACACCTCTGATCTATAATTTCCGAAGTCATTTATCTATACAAATAAACACTTTATCTAAACTAAAGCAACTAATTGCTAATCAAATGTTAATAAATTTTGATTTTACTGAAAATTACTTATTTTAGCCCTCCTTCATGAAAAGCCTTATAAAATATATAGCCCTTATTTGCCTCTTTGTATCGGTGTCGTTTGCTTTTACTAAGTCGGACGGCCTTTATGTACATGAGTTGCCTAAACAAGATTCAGTAGATGTAAATAAGCTTAAGCCTATTTCGTATGATGAGTTAGTATATATGGTAGATTCCATTCTTGATTTAGACAGCGTGCCGGCCCTGGCAATAGAAATGCTTAATCATTACAGTTCTGAGTTAGAGAAAATGAAAACCAGTAAGCTTACTGTAATGCCTGCTGAAGAATTTTATCAGGATTTTGATGAGCAAACAGTTTTTGCCCCCGCTGCCGATAATTGTTTGCCTGATTTACTTAACCTTGCCATAATAAGCGATTCTTTAGGAACTTACACTCCGCCCATTAGTGGTATTGTAACTTCCAATTACGGTTGGCGCGAGAAGCGCATGCACAAAGGCATTGACATTGATTTAAACAAAGGTGATAAAGTGTTAGCGGCATTTGATGGTAAAGTTCGAATTGCACGCAGGCAAAACGGCTACGGCAACGTAGTTATTGTAAGACATTATAACGGCCTGGAAACTGTGTATGCTCATCTCTCTAAAATAAAAGTGAAGGCAGGAGAAGTAATTACTTCAGGACAAGTCGTAGGATTGGGCGGAATGACAGGCCATGCAACGGGCACACATTTGCATTTTGAAATACGTTTTAAAGGACATGCTTTAAATCCTGCTAATTTAATTTCGTTTACCGAAAACAAAATTTACAACGATACGCTCACACTTCGTAAATCTAAATACGGTTTAGCGGCTTTTCCGAGTAACGCAACGGTTTACACTGTACAGCGCGGCGACAGCTGGTATGAAATCGCCAAGCGTTACGGTTTAACCTCACAACAAATGAAAGCGATGAACGGAACTGATAAACGTTTCTATCTGAAAGTAGGGCAGCAGATCAGAATTAATTAAATTTTGATGTCATGCTGAAACAAGTTCAGAGTGACGAGCATTAAACAGCTTTCGCTAAAAAGTAATTCTTCTTACCCTTTTGCACTAAAATATACTTATTGTTGATGAGATTCTCTGTTGTAATGTTTCCTTCGGCAGTAGCTTTTTCTTTATTTATAGAAACTCCCCCCGCCTGTAACATTTTGCGCGCTTCGCCTTTGCTTGGAAAAATATTAGTACTCACAGCTAAAAAGTCAATTATAGCAAGCCCGTCTTCAATACTGTTTTTGCTGACGTCAAAGTGCGGAATACCGTCAAAAATTTCTAAAAAAAGTTTTTCTTCCAGTTTACCCAAATCATCCAGGCTGCCTTTAAATAAAATTTCCGTAGCGTTTACTGAGGCATTGTAATCCTGCTCGCTGTGTACACGAATAGTAATATCCTTAGCAAGTATTTTTTGTAAAATACGCTCGTGCGGCGCGGCATCGTGCTGTTTTTCCAAAGTTTCGATTTCTTCTCTGCTTAACAAAGTAAAAAATCGGATATAATTTTTCGCGTCGATATCACTTACATTTAACCAGAACTGGTAAAATTTATAAGGAGAAGTTTTCTTCGGGTCAAGCCAAATATTTCCTGTTTCTGTTTTTCCGAATTTACTTCCGTCGGCCTTGGTAATAAGTTGCGTGGTTAATGCAAATGCGTGCCCGCCCGCTTTACGGCGAATAAATTCCGTTCCTGTTGTAATATTTCCCCATTGGTCGCTGCCGCCCATTTGAAGCAAGCATTTATTTTCTTTCCATAGATGGTAAAAATCAAAACCCTGAATTAGCTGGTAGCTGAATTCGGTAAACGACATTCCTTCTCCCTCTCCGCTAATACGTTTTTTGACGGAATCTTTGGCCATCATGTAATTCACCGTGATGTGTTTTCCCGCATCACGAATGAAATCTAAAAAGGAGTAGGTTTTAAACCAATCGTAATTATTTACAATTTCGGCGCTGTTTGCCCCGCAATTAAAATCTAAAAATTTCTCTAATTGTTTTTTTATTCCGTTAAGGTTGTAGTTCAGTGCTTCTTCGTCCAATAAATTTCTTTCCGCTGATTTTCCGGATGGATCCCCCACCATCCCGGTTGCACCTCCCACAAGTGCGATGGGTTTATGTCCGCATAACTGAAAACGAACCAATGTCATTATTTGAGATAAACTACCGATGTGCAGTGAATCTGAAGTAGGGTCGAAACCGATATAACCTGCCGTAGTTTCTTTTTGTAATTGTTCTTCGGTGCCTGGCATTGCATCATGCAAAAGCCCTCGCCATTTTAATTCTTCTATGAAATTGTTTTTCATCTTCACAAAAATAGTAAATAACTACAGATAAAATAACTACGTACACGTATTGTGTACGGATATACGGATTAGCTTCCCAATTAAACGAAATTTCGTTAAGCGAATACCTTATCCGTATATCCATAGGTTGTTATCTGTAATCCGTAACTACTTTAATACTTCGCGAAATGCTTCTAAATATCTTGCTTGTAAAGATTGTACCGAATATTTTTCAATAACGGTTTGACGCGCAGTCTTGCCCGTTTTTTGGCGCAGTTCGATTGATTCAATTAATTGTGAAAGGCAATCAACCCATTCCTGAGTAGTGGAGGCAAGGAAACCATTTTTACCATGTTCAATAATTTCGGTGTTAACACCAACCGGCGACATAATTGTAGGAATTTCCAGCGCCATGTATTGCAAACCTTTTAAGCCGCACTTCCCTTTTGCCCACTCATCATCCGGTAGGGGCATAATACCAATGTCAAAAGAATTTAAATCGCTGAGTTCTTTTTCCGCTATCCAGGGCAATCCTTTAATGCCTAATTCTTCATTGGTATAAGTTCCGTCGCCCACCAGTGATATACTGATTTTATCGCCGTATTTATTTTTTACTTCTTTCAAAAAATCAAGGGCAAACTCAAAATGTTTTATGGTGGTTATGCTTCCGCTCCAACCGATAACAATAGGTTTATTTGTATAAGTTTTGGCAACAGGTTTGTATTGCTCTGTATCAATCGTAGTGGGAATAATTTTAATGTTTTTATTATAATGCCTCGCGTAATCGGCCAGGTAATTATTTCCTGCAAAAACCATATCGGCATAACGTATGTTGCGCGCTGTTTTTTCGGGATTCTTCATCCACTCAAATTTTTTATTCCCTTCAGAAGTATCCATTAACCAAATGGAATCATCAAAATCAAAAACAAAACGTGCTTTGGTTCTTTTAATTTTTCTTTCAAAAAAAGTGGAACCGATCATAACTGCCTCGCGTTGCACAAAAATGATGTCGTAGTGTTTATAGGAAAGCCAATCGGAAAAACGAATCTGCAAAGTTTTCAACAGGATAAAAAACTTTTTCAGGTAACGGCCCTTACCGTAAAGTATTTTATCATCGCCTTCGCGGATTGAATAAGAAAAACGGTAATCAAACCCGTTTTGTTTTAAAAAATCAAGGTATTGTTCAAACCGGAAACGTTGACTGGGAGAACGGTTGGGGCGATGTGTGGCTATAAATAGAATGCGGGGCATTATTCAATATTTTCAAGCCACAAGGGTGGAAGTTTTTCGGTGATTTCAATGCCTTCGAATTTTTTACTTTTTTTAATTCCGGTAACTTTTGCCCAGGTTGCCATTTTTGATAAACCCTCTTGCAAAGACGTAAAGGAACTAAGTTTAAAAATTTTCTTCGCTTTTTCATGAGAGGCAAAGGCGTGCAGAGCTTCGTTGCGGGCTTCTACATGCCTTATTTCACCTTTCAGTTCCATCGCTTTCATAACACCTGAAGAAAGCTCGTTTACGGTATATTCCTGATCAGCGCCAATATTAAAAACCTGATTTATTGCATCTGGAACAATTACAGAATTGGCAATTACAGGAGCAACATCGCCAATATAGCTGAATGCGCGTGTTTGAGAACCGTCTCCGAAAATAGTGAGCGATTTACCTTGCATAAGTTGGTTCATGAAAATACCTACAACGTTACGGTAACGGTCCCCAAGATTTTGGTATTCGCCGTAAACATTATGCGGACGGAAGATTACATAATTTAAACCGAACATATGTTGTGTGGCTTTTAACTCCTGTTCCACTGCAAGTTTGGCAATACCGTAAGAATCTTCGGGCACGGGCTGCATATCCTCACTCATAGGCGGGTTGATGCTTCCGTAAACGGCAATGGAAGATGTAAAAACAAAACATTTTATTTTGTGTTTTACACTTTCGTTAATAAGATTTATGCTGCCTATAAGATTGTTGTTGTAATTAAAACGTTTAATAAAATGACTAAGCCCTTCTGCGGCATAAGCGGCGAGGTGATAAACATAATCAAATTTGTAAGTAAGAAAAATTTCTTCAAGAAGTTTATGATCGAGGATAGAGCCTTGAATAAATATAGCTTTGGGGTGAATATTCTCGGTAAAGCCCCCGCTTAAATCATCCAGCACAACAACTTTATGACCTTGCTTAATTAACTCGTTTGTTACGTGTGCCCCGATAAAACCTGCTCCGCCTGTAACTAAAGATGTGATCATAAAATAAAAAAATATTGCCGAATAAATATAGGAATTATTTCAATTGCTTTTTTGAGATTTCGAGAAAATGCCCATTTCCGAGTTACGAACGTCTTCGGTACTGTAAAAAGCATCGGGCAGATAGGCGTGAATGAGTTGTACCACTTCCGCCTTATTTTTACGTCTTACCTGCAAAAAAATAAGTTTTACCGGGCCTTGTGAGCCTTGGCCGTCGACAATAGTATAACCCTGGTTTATTTTTTTAAACTCTTCGGTAAGCGGCGCATAGTTTGAACTTGTAATGATGCGTATAATCTGCATGCCGATAGCGAGCTTTTCTTCGATAATAATTCCAACGTAAGTCCCCAATGAAAACCCTCCTGCCCAGGCAATAAAACAAACAATGTTATTAAGGTTATTAAATACCTGGCGGATTGCAATGAGCCAGATAAGTACCTCGAAAAAACCGATGAGGGGAACAATTTTTTTTAA
>DATMMV010000156.1:0-31196 GCA_035569635.1 Bacteroidia bacterium
CTACATCACTTAAAGCGACAATAGTTAGATTTCTCTCCATTGCCCGGCCAGCACTCCAAATTGCGTTGGGCATAAATTCACTAATAATGAGTGTCCTGTTCCAGTCCCAGACTTCTTTAACAAATGACTTCACCTTAAAATGATTTATTCCCTCCGGTAAAACAATAATTGTGTTACCATTTTCCTTAAGCGCCCAATAATGAGTTTGCTGATCTATCCCTGAAGCGTAACCAGAGACTACAGTAATGCCTTTTTTTGAGACTTGCTGAGTAACATCCTTTGCTACATTTAATCCCTTTTCACTTGCTTTTCTTGATCCACAGAAGCCTATTTTTTTGGATTTAAGAAGACTAAGATTTCCCTTATAGGAAAGTATTGTTGGAGCATTTATGCCAAGTTGTCTAAGATTCTCTAAGAACGTTTTAGATAAAAGCAAGTGATTTCGTGTTATTTTTACACTAAAAAACTTTGCCCGTAACAACATTTCCGATTTATTCCTCTTGGCACCTTTTTGACTGAAAGTACTCACTCCTTCACAAACTTAAAACACCTATCCCGAGCCTGCAAAGAATAAATACCCGAAGGCAAGTTCTTTAAATCAATTTGTTCACGCTGATTTTTACTTTTTGTTAGCGAAAGAATATCGCCCAATAAATTTCGAATAGTTATTATCCCGATTTCGCTCGATGCCTGAATTATTAAATAGTTATATGCAGGATTAGGGTATACTGATAATTTCGGTTCAGTATTAAAATTAGAAATGCCAGAGATCGAACAATTCAATAACACATCTACATTAGATGATGTTGTACCAGTAGCTAAATCTATCTTGCCATCTCCGTTAAAGTCGCCATTGACTATTGAATAGGTGGAAGTGCTTGTTGTAAAGTTAGTGGCTGTTCCAAAACTACCTGTTCCAGTACCTAACAATATTGATACATTACTAGAACCCTTATTGGTTACGGCTAAATCAAGTTTTCCGTCACCATTATAATCGGCACTGATAATTGATTCAGAATTGGTACCTGCAGTATATGTTGTAACGGATCCAAAGTTACCCCCACTTGTTGCTAACAGTACCTTTACATTATAAAACTGGTCAGCTATTGCTAAATCAGCTTTTCCATCCCCGTTAAAATCTACACCTATTACTGAATTAAGAATAGTGCCAGCTGCAATGTATGTGTGAATGGAGAAGAAACCATTACCCGAGCCTAAGAAAATTGAAACAGGTGTTACTGTATTAGTAGTAATCACAGCTATATCTAGGTTAGAGTCTCCATCAAAGTCGGCACTGGTAAGCGAAAGAGGATTGCTACCAACAGAAAAGCTGGTTGGCGTCCCAAAACTACCAGTTCCTGTGCCTAATAACACTGAAAAATTGTCTGAACTGGTACCATAATTGCCCGTTGCTAAATCTGCTTTTAAGTCTCCGTTAAAATCCGCACTAATAACTGAACGCGGGTTAATACCTACCGAAAAATTTGTTGTAGTTCCAAAACTTCCTGTGCCAGTACCTAAGAATACAGACACGTTGTTATTACCAGAATTAGCTACAGCCAAGTCTGCGTTCCCGTCCTTGTTAAAATCAGCCGTGCAAATTGAATATGGAGCAGTTCCTACTGAGAATGCCCCAGCACTTGAAAAACTACCCGTTCCCGTACCTAATAATATTGATACGGATCCGGAAACAGCCTGATTAACTGTCGCTAAATCTAAAAAACCATCATTGTTAAAATCCGCGCTTGTGATTGAAACGGGGGAAGAACCCGATGTATAGCTAGTAATCGGGCTAAAACATACTTGAGAATTTACTTGTTTAAAACAAACAATTAAAATAACAAGTAAAATGGTTTTCATTCTAAGAATTTCGTAAAACTATGCAAGTTAACAAAAAATATGGAAAAACAAAAACCGACTATCTTTAAAAATTTATCAATTAAGCTCATTTGATTTTGCTGGACTAAGAATAGCGTACACCAATATATTCTATAATCCATTTTTCCGTACTTTTAAAGTCACTTTACCGTTATAGCAACATGGAAAATAGAGAAGAATTAGTCAGAACGATCTTAAATAACTTTTTAAGCGACCTTAGTGCAAGCGCAAAGCCTTTGAATCGCGAAGAGACCATTAATTTTATTGGAGTGTTGGCAGAATATTTAAAAGGAGTTTATAACCACGAACCATCAGTACCGGAATATAACTATGAAGGCAGCCCATTTGACGAGGAAGAGTTTATAGAGACCCATCTTTTAAAACCATACCGGCAAAAAATGGTTCCATTTGTCAAAACCAGCCTCAAATACTACTTCTCAAAGGATGAATACGGTAAAACACAACTTTTCAATAAGCTAAAAATAGATGAACCCCTGCTGAATAATGAAGAGTACCAGGAGTACATACTGAGGGTTTATACCTTGTTGCAGAAAATTAAAGAAAACCTGTATTTAAAACCCATAGAAGAAACAAAAGAGAACCCCGGCGAAGCACAAAAACTGATTGATAACCCTGATGAGCTGGTAATTCAGGGCTTTAAGTCCAAATCAAAAGAATACACCCGAAGCAGGCAAATACTCCTGTTTTATTATGTGCTAAAACTGATGGGAATGACAAAGCTGGACACTTCCACAAGAAAATACGCCCAGTTTGCGCATGTTTTATTTGCATGGCCGACCGATAACGTTGATAATGCCGGACTTTATAAAATGCTTAAAAAAGCCCCCTATCTCAAAGAAACCGATAAGGCCATGCTCAAAGACCTTGAATTCATTAAAAATCAATTTGAACTTATAGATTCCCCGGAAGGTGTTGCTTTAGTTCAGAAAGAGATTGATTCCATAAAGCGTACTTAGGTAAGCCAGGCCCCCATTCGATAAAACCCAAACACAAATCCGTGTTTGGGTTTTTCTTTTCAGGCCATACCAGCCCTTTTTTAAAATCGGGGTGGCTAATCGGGGTTACCCCGACGAAACTAAAAGGCATATTTTCCCGTCTAAGTATGTTGATGGCAAGGAATAAACCCGTCAACACGCTAAAAGAAAAAAATATGTCAACACATAAAAAAGCCATCAGGACAAATTTTTTATCGGGGTATAAAAATCGGGGTAAGCCCGACCCTTTTTTCAGGCCTAACTTTGTAGCGTGATTAAAAACAAAGCTATATGTCAACACATAAACACGATTAAAAAAAGAAAATAAAACATAATATAAACCCTAAAAAAAAGAACCATGAAAACGAAAATCCACGTCCTCAAAACAGTAAAGGACACGAGTACAACAAGCATTATCAGCATCCCGCCCTGTGCAGCTTCAGGGATTTTAAAGTCTTTAAATGAAAATAAAATATCCTGTGATTACATGGGGCTTGACCAGTCAGGACGGATATTAATGCAGATCCGTTACGAAGCAAACCATGATGAGTTAATCAAAGAACTAAACACCTATATGGAACAGTTCGAGGAGCTTTTGCATGAAGTAACCAAAGCCGTAAAAGAAACCATACAAAAACGCAACGATGAAATAAATAAAGAAATAGATGAAATTTTAAATCGCAATAAAAAGAAGCGCGAGGAAAGAACAAAAACATCAGCAACAATTTAATACCAACGAAAATGGAAACGAATAAAAGCAATAAGGCAGAGGAAAATAAAACTACCGCTAACAGTAACACTCAAAATACTGCCGGAGGCCTTGACCTCAATGGAATTATTAACGACCCAAAAATAATGGAGATACTAAAACATCTGTTATCGGGAGGCGGGGCAATGGCCGGGAGTTATTTTATATGGATCAAACCAATACAGGATAAAATAGATGCCTTGAACACTAAAATAACAGAGCAGGATAAACGGATCAAAGAACTGGAAGAAGAAGTAGAATCCCTGACAGAGGATGAAAACAGCACGGCTGCTTTAAAAGGATCAGGTAACGATTATCTTAACGTAAGACAAAAAAGTTTGCAGGGAGAAACCCGGAAATATCGCCAGTATAGATTTTAGGCGTATTGACATTTAAACAAACGACATGAAAGACGAAAAAGAAACAAGCGAAGAAACCCTGAAAGTTCCCGCAGACATGCTGCTGGAAATATTAAACATCATAGCCAAAGAGGGACTAAAGCATGAGGTGGTACAGGTAATGATGAACCGGAGCCTTGCGGTTATATCCGTTTACTATGATAAAAACATAACAAGAAACCAAAAGGTAATCAATAATATTCAAAGCCTTCTCTCGGACTATAGAGATTTCCGGGAATCGGAGAATGAAGAACTTAACTGGAGGGAACAATAATGGAAAAGGTATGTGAATATTGCAAGAACCCCTTTGTGCCGAAAAGAATTGATTCGCTTTACTGCTCACATTCGTGCAGGCAACTGGCATACGTATTGCGAAAAGCATCAACCGGAAATACAATTGATGGTTTAAAAACGCTGACATATAAACCTGATCCCATAGTTATACAACAAACTAAGCAAGAGTCGTCAATTGAACCGGGCGCTGAAGAAAAATATCCGTCAACCGAAAGCGTAAAGACAGCAGAAAACGTAAATGAATTGACGGATAAAAAGCCGGATCCGTCAATAAAAGAATCCGTACCAGTCAATTATCCGTCAATAGTGAATAATGAAACCGTCAAAAAGGAATCAGTTTTACCTGTCAATACCGATAAAAAAGAAAGCACCCCGGAAATAAAACAGGTAAATACGGTAACAAAGCCTAAAGAAGAGCCGGAGCAATACAAGCAATATAACAGTGCATTTCTTTTGGAGCTTTTTAATTTGACAGAAGCACGTGATTATCACTTTACCCTGTATCGTCTTCTTCACAACAATAAGGAATCCTCCGCTTACTGGATTAGCCTGCGCTTTAGATGCCTTGTGGAGTGCCTCTTGACCTTTTCTGAGATGCAGTTTATAGACCTTAATGATTTGAAAGAGGTCTGCAATGCTTTTACAAACTTGATCCAGTCCAGGTCTTTCAAATACCTGCCTTCCAACTATCCCTATACCAAAGATATTGTCCAGCTAAGGGATACAATAAAAAACCTGTGCTTAAATGCCGATGAAGATGAGGAGTTCACATTTCGCTTTAAGAAAGAAACCAGGTTAAAAATAATAGCTACCCGTTGGGAACTGGCAAGCCAAGTCCCGAAAACAACTTTCAGCCAGTTAAAATTTACAGAATAAATAAAAGTAAGATGAAAACGAGACAAAGAAATAAAGAGCCTCCGGCCTAATTTTTATCGGAGCAAATGAGAAATAAAATAGGAGAGTAAAAACAAATTAAAAAATAATAGCTAACAGTCCTCTCTGAAATGCCCGCACATTAAGGATTTTCAGGGTTAATAAAAAGACTTTTTTATGTCGAAGATACTTGTTACTTTAGCTTGGAAAGCCCCGAATACCGGGCTTTCAGCGCCTACAAGTTCTTTGAAAAGTCTGGGAAATAACATACTAAAAAGGTGAGCCATGAAACAGCAGGTGAATGAATTGAGCCTTGAAAGAGCCAAAGCTCTTTTAGGGGAAAGCAAAATAGATGAGAATAAACTCAGAAAATTGCTAGAGAGGATTAAAGCGTTTTGCAAAGTATCTTATCAGTTGTATTTGAAATTTAATGAGCCTGATAAGCCAACCAGTATTATGCGAACGCTCGAAGCCGAACCGCCCAATGAATTCAAAAACGCTGCTTAAATTTTTTAAGCAATAAAAAAACTTAAAAATCATGGAAACAAATAACCTTTTTAAAAGTTTCGGGAAAGGCAAAAAACTTACCCGGACAGAAACAAACGATTGCGTCGTTTACACCCGCGTATCAAGTGCCAAGCAAATGGATGGCCTCAGTTTGGATGTGCAGATAAAAGCCGCACATGAATATGTGGACAAGCACAAACTGGTATTACGGGAAATTTTCGGAGGGACTTATGAGAGCGCGGCAAAAGATGAACGCAAGGAGTTTCAGCGAATGATCAAGTACCTTAAAACAACCAGGTACAAAATATCAAAAATTCTTGTTTACAGCCTTGAACGCTTTTCACGGAATGAGAACTCCATTTGGTTAAGCTCACAACTCCGCAAGTTAGGAACAGAAGTCGTTTCAATAACCCAACCCATAGATACTTCCAACCCTGCCGGGATCATGCAACAGAAAATGCTTTTTATTTTCGGAGAGTTTGATAACCAGCTCCGGAGACAAAAAAGCATGGCAGGGGTAAAAGAACATTTATTACAGGGCGAATGGGTAACAGCACCACCCGTAGGTTATGATATTGTAAAGCATAACAAGGAGCGCAAAATTGTGGTCAACGAAACAGGGCAGCTTATTAAAAAGATGTTCTATTGGAAAGCCAAAGAACGGATGCCTAACGTTGAAATACAAAAACGCCTGAAAAGCTACGGGTTGGATTATTGCCTGCGAAGGATAGGAGAAATCCTTACTAACCCTTTCTATTGCGGCAAAATGGTACACAAGGCATTAGAAGGGGAGGTAGCCGACGGGAAGCATGAAAAACTGGTATCAGAGGCAATTTTCCTTGAGGCCAATAATATCATGGCAGAAAAGAAACTTGGCCTGCAAACCAGAAAGGAACGTCCGGAAATTGCCTTAAAGCGGTTTATCCTGTGCAGTAACTGTAATCAACCCATGCGGGGTTATATTGCTAACAGTTGCGACACCCCTTATTATAAATGCAACACGCCGGGATGTAAGTGTAACCGCAATGCAAACGAGCTTAACCGTCAATTTGAAAGCATGTTGGATGGGTTTAAAGTCAATGAAGAAGTTAAACTGCTTATTCAAGAACAGCTTTTAATTACCTTTCAGGAGCATAACGCAAGCCTTCAGGAAAACGAGCAGACGATTATCAGTCAATTGACGGATATACGCGGGAAGCTTGACAGATTAGAAGAGCGTTTTATTTTGGAAGAATTGACGGGTGAGCTTTACACCAAGTACAAAGCCAAATTCGAGAAGGAAATAGAGGAAATCGAAGCGCAAAAGGCAAATAATAAAATAGAGATGTCGAAGCTGGAAGATTACATAGCCTTTTCTTTAATGTGCTGCTGTAACCTTAGTAAAATGTGGGCTTCTGGCGATTATGCCCAACGCCAGGAATTGCAAAATGCCCTGTTTGAAGGTGGAATTGTATATGACCGCAGTAAAGACGAGTGTCGAAGTACAGGCGACAATGAATTTGTATCCGCATGTGCCCTATTATCAAAGGATTTGGGTAATTTTACACCCGATGATAAAAAAAAAGTTAACCTAAGTTCGGTTCACGCAGACTGAGCGAAGTCGAAGTCCTTGTATATGACTTTAGGCTTAAAAACTTTGGAAATGAGGTGATAGTATCATTTGATGCTTATTAAAAACTATCCTTGGTAAGCGTTAAATCGCTTATCAGTTTAACCACAAATTCCAACTGTTCTTCTTTGGTAAGTTCGCTGTTATCGAGTACAACGCAATCTTTTGCTTTTACCAAAGGGTTTTCCTTGCGGTGAGTATCATCGTAATCACGCTGCAGAAGGTTTAATTTAACTTCGTTCTTTTCTACGTGCTGGCCTTTACTGTTCATCTCATCCATTCTTCTCTGCACTCGCACATCGGGATCGGCAGTCATGAATATTTTTAATTCTGCATCCGGAAAAATATGTGTGCCTATATCCCGGCCGTCCATTACAATGCCTTTGTTTTTGCCAAGATTACGCTGGATGGCAGCCATATGCCCACGCACTTCCTTAATCGAACTAACTTTACTTACCACGTCCGCAACTTCAAGAGTACGGATTTGCTTTTCCACGTTTTCTCCGTTTAAATACGTGTCGTTGGTTTTTGTATGTGTGTTAAATTGAAAAGAGATTTTAATTTTCGGCAGCGCGTAAATAATTTCTTCGATGATAAATTTTTTATCTTTTATAATTCCTGTTTTAAGAGAGTACAGGGCCACGCAACGGTACATAGCGCCCGAATCGATATAAGCGTAACCCATTCGCAATGCCAAAGCTTTTGCCAAGGTACTTTTACCGCAGGAGGAGTAACCATCTATAGCAACGATGATTTTGGACATCAATACAAAAGTAGCAATTGTACGGAGATTTCCGATTTACAGTTTAAAGGCTGCAATGGCATTATCCAGGCGCTTAAGGGAATCTTCTTTTCCAAAAAGTTCCATCATTTCAAACAATGCGGGACCGCCACCTACTCCTGTAATAGCTACACGGAATAATTGCATAACCTGTCCGGTAGGGATAGCCAGTTTTTCGGCAGTAGCTTTAAATGCAACTTCCGTTTCCAAGGCTTTAAAACTTTGAAGTTCGTTAAAACTTATACGCACTTCTTTTATGAAAGCAAGTGTTTGTTCGTTGAGACGTTTTTTTACTATTTCTGTATCATAACTTTTCGGAACAAGAAAAAAGAATGAACCTAAATCCCACATTTCGTTTACAAAATGAGCTTTTTCTTTTATCAGGCGGCAAAATCCTTCCAGGAAAGAGTCAGCGGTTGGTAATGTAAAGTTAGCGGTCTTTGATTTTTCTTCTATCATAGGTTTTACCAAAACAGCAAGTTCTTTGTCTGATTTTTTACGCAAATATTGCTGGTTAAACCATTTTGTTTTTTCGGGATCGAATTTAGCGCCGGCTTTATTTACGCGTTCCAGTGAAAATATTTTTATCAGTTCCTCTTTTGTAAAAAGTTCTTCGTTAGTTCCGGGGTTCCATCCTAAAAGTGCCAGCATATTTATAAATGCTTCGGGAAAAAATCCGTGTTCACGGTAACCTGTGTAACTTTCATTGGTACGTTCATCAAACCAGTTTAAAGGAAACATCGGCAAACCTGATTTATCGCGCTTACTTAATTTTCCGTTACCGTCCGGCTTTAAAATTAAAGGTAAATGTGCCAGTAGCGGCATTTGATCTTCCAGGCCTAAATAACGGTAAATTAAAATATGCGCCGGTGCTGACGGCAACCATTCTTCTCCGCGCATGGCATGAGAAATTTTCATTTCGATATCATCCACTATATGCGCCAAATGATAAGTCGGCATTCCATCGCTCTTCAACAAAACTTTATCATCCACCTGCGATGAATTTACAACCACCCATCCGCGAATGATGTCATGAAAACGAATTTCTTCATTGCGCGGTACTTTTAAACGAACTACATAAGGTGTGCCGGCATCCAATAATTTTTTTGTTTCATCCTCACCCAAAGTAATTGAATTTTTCATGGTTTGGCGGGAAACGGCGTTGTATTGCGGAGCTGCCACTTTCGCTGCTTCCAGACGTTTACGCATTTCATCCAATTCTTCGGAAGTATCAAACGCGTAGTAAGCATGTCCGCTTGCCACTAATTTATCAGCATACTTTTTATAAATTCCCAAAACTTTGCGCTCGCTCTGACGATAGGGAGCATGAATACCATCACCAAAACCAACCCCTTCATTAGGTTCAATGCCGCACCATTTAAGCGAATTGATAATATATTCTTCGGCACCTTTTACATAACGGGTTTGGTCTGTATCTTCAATGCGCAGAATAAAATCGCCACCGTGCTTTTTGGCAAAAAGATAATTAAACAGGGCCACGCGTACGCCTCCCATATGCAATCCGCCGGTGGGACTGGGAGCAAAACGTACTCTTACACGTTTATCGTTCATAAAAAAATTTTTGCAAATATAAGCCAAATGGCTAATTTGAAGCCTTAATCGGAGGCTTAATTATGCTCTTAAAACGCGTTTTTTTTGTTTTATTGGTGTTTTGCAGGTTTTGTCTTGCTGCACAAGAGAATGTTAAACCAGGGGAATTAATTAAAAAAGCCGCAGAAATCTCTAAAACCAATTATGATTCTGCTCTCGTCTTAACCGGTAAAGCCATTGAAATAAGTAAAAAGAAAAATTTATTACACGAATTGGCTCTTGCATACAAACTGAACGGGTATTGCCAGTATTTTAAAGGTAATTACCCCGCCGCATTAGAATCTTATCAAAAGGCCGAAAAAATTGCTGAAGAAAACGGCTATAAAGACGTGTTATTGCCCTTATACAACCTGCAAGGGACTTTCTACAAAAAGCAAAACAAATTAAAAGAGGCGTTGGCAGAATTTCAAAAAGGGGCATTGGTTGCTGAAGAACAAAAGGACTCAATAAATATTGCAAGTTTTAAAAATGACATAGGATTGGTTTATGAATTGGATAATAAACTAAGCGAAGCCATCGGTAATTTCAAAGAAGCTTTACAGATTTACAGGAATCAAAAAAACAAAGTGGGTATGTCGTACAGCATGGATTATTTGGGAGATGCTTACGCGAATGAGGGGAAATTCGGAGAAGCATTATCGATGATGCAACAATCGCTCGAAATAAGAAAATTATTACGAGATGAGGCTTCTATTGCCATAAACCTGAATAACATCGGCGAAATTTATGTATTGCAAAAAAATTATGAGTCGGCATTGGGGTATCTTTTACAGAGCGAAAAAATATCCGCAAAAATAAAATACGGCGATTTGCGGAATCACACCTTGTTATTGGTGGCGCGTTGTTACTATAACACGGGAAATTTTAAAAATGCCTACGATTATTATGAACAATCGTCGACGGGAAGAGACAGTATTTATAATGAGAAAAATGCCCACATCATAAACGAGATGGAAGCAAAATACCAGAACGAAAAAAAACAATTGCAGATTGAAAGCCTTCATCAGCAAAATGAATTAAAGGAAGCTAAATTATCCAAGCAAAAAATTACCATCATTTTAGTTATGCTGGTTGCTTTACTTTTCGGCACAGGAATCATTTTTGTAATCCTGTCTAACCGGAAAATTAAAAAGGCACACGAAATTATAAGCAGGCAAAAACACCTGGTAGAAGAAAAACAGAAAGAAATTTTAGATAGTATTTATTATGCCCGAAGGATACAACGTTCCCTTTTAACTTCCGAGAAATATGTGAATAAACATTTAAATCGTTTAAAAGAAAAAAATCATGAAAATAAATAGAAGAGCCTGTTTATTGCTATTGATTTTTTTCTTCCCTTTTAAGAAGGGTTTTACCCAAAATGATTTTCTCAAAGCTAAGTTTGATTCTGTTACTCTCTTACTTTCGGGCAATATGCCGGATACCGAAAGGGTGAATACTTTTAATCGTTTATCGGATTATTATCAAAGGAAATCTTTGAAGAAAGAAGCAATGGATATTGCTAATAAGGCGCTAACTTTGTCAACAAAAATAAAATTCAAAAAAGGAGAAGCTACTTCTTACAATAATATAGGTTTGGTTTCATACAGTTTGGGTGATTATCAGAGAGCAAATACTTGTTACACCAAAGCTTTAGAAATTTCTAAAAACATAAATAATTACTTAAGCCTTGCCGGTATACTTAATAATTTAGGCAACCTCGAAGAAAACAATGGTAATTACAATAAAGCGCTTGAATATTTTTTTCAGTCGCTGGATTACGAAGAAAAATGCAAAGACCAAAGAGGCGTTGCGATTGTATTAAATAACATAGCTATTATTTACAGTGATTTAGGTGATTATAAAAACGAACTTGCATATAATTACAAAGCACTTGAAATAAGAAAAAATATTGACGATCCGACTAACCTGGCTGCTTCATACAATAACTTAGGCGTGGCTTACCAGGATTTGAGTAATTACGATTCCTCGGTACATTTTTACCAGAAGGCGCTTTACCTGCGGCAAAAAATCGGAGACAAAAAAGGCATCGCTGCTTCTTATCATAATATTGCCATATGCCTGAAAAGCAAAGGTAATTTTAAAGCCGCCGAAGAAAATTACAGACAGGCCATAGAAATTCAGGAAGCTATTGATGATAAGGATGGTTTATCCTTAACATACAGTAACCTGGGAAGGCTCTATTATGATTTGGGAAATTATAAAAAATGCATTGCCTTTTTAAAGAAGGGCCTCCTTGTGGCGGAAGAACTGAATTATCTTGATAATTTGAAAGACACTCATGAAGCACTTTATGAAGTGTATGAAAAAACGGGCAACACCAAAGACGCGCTTTTTCATCATGTTAAGTTTACTCAATTAAAAGATTCGTTGATAAATACCGAACAGGCGCAGGAATTCACGCGAATAGAGATGCAACATAGTTTTGATAAGCAGAATGAAGAACAGCGGATAGAACAGGAAAGAAAAGACGCGGTTGCCCAACAAGAGAAAAGTATGCAGCAGTTTTTCACCATAGCTGTTTCGGTTGTTTTATTGGTGATGATTGTGTTTTCTTTTTTTATTTACAGGAGTTATAAAGAGAAGCAAAAGGCTAATATTATTATTACCCAACAAAAGCTGGAAGTAGAAAACCAAAAACATTTGGTAGAAGTAAAACAAAAAGAAATTTTAGACAGTATACATTACGCCAAACGCATACAAAGCTCACTACTTGCCTCAGAAAAATACATTGAAAGGAGTTTAAAGAAATTGAAGAAAAGTTAAAGTTTATTCATATACCTTTTCCACAACATATAAAGGCCTGTTTCTTGCTGCTTCCAATACACGCCACAGGTATTCTCCTAAAATACCAATAGCTATCATCTGAAAAGAAGAAGTAAGTAAAATAATCAACATCATACTTGACCAACCCGATACAGGTACTTTACCGCTTATTTTCTGAGCAATAATTATTCCCGAGTAGATAAGCGCGACAAATCCAATAATGAATCCCAACACCGTAATTAATCTCAACGGAAAAAAAGAAAAGGAAACAAAAGAATCAATAAATAATTTAATTTTCTTTTTCATAGTCCATCTCGACTTGCCGATTTCTCTTTTATTACGAGAGTATGGAATACTTACCATTTCGAAATTCATCCAGGCAAGCAGGTATAATGAATTAGTGTCCTTTTCCCTCATTTTAAGTAATTCGTCTTTTAACTTTCTGTCAAAGAGTACAAAATCAAATCCTCCTTTAGGAATATTACTTAATGCCAGGCGTTTTATAAGTGAATGATACAAGTTTGAAAATGCTTTTGAAAAGAAAGGCTCCTGCCTGTCGGTGCGTGATGCCACAACAAATTTTATTCCTTTCAACCAGTAATCGTACATTTTTGGTATCAACTCGGGCGGATCTTGCAAATCGGCGGAGATGACAGTTAAACAATCGCCTGTAGCGAATTCCATTCCTGCAACCAACGCGTTGTATGAACCTACATTTCCTGCTAATTTAACTACGCGAACTTTATCGGGATATTTACCTTTGAAATCAAGCAAAGCCTGCAATGTATTGTCTTTCGACCCGTCGTCTACAAAAACATATTCCGTTTCGGTTCCCACCGGAAGTAAAGTTTCCATTTCCATTAATTTTTGCCCGGTTACAGGGATATTCTCCTCATTGTAGTAACACGGTATGATAATGGAAAGCTTAGGCATAAAATTGCTTTATTTTTTCGCAAACATAATTCACTGATTCATGTAGTAGCCCCGGATATACGGGTAAAGATAAACAAGTTTCGGCAATCTCTTCTGCCAGAGGAAAATCACCTTTTTTATAATTTAGTTCAGCGTATGCTTTTTGTAAATGAGGCGGTACAGGATAATGAATCATGGTGCCAATATTATTTTTATTAAGGTAAACAGAAAGTTCTTCACGTTTTTCGGAACGAATTACATATAAATGAAAATTAGAAGTGCAGCCCGGAGCCAAAACGGGAGGGATGATATCCCCCACTCCTTTTAATTGCGCGTTATAAAAATTTGCAATCTCATTACGTTGTTTGTTATGTTCGTCAAGCTTTACGAGTTTGGCAGATAAAAAAGCTGCCTGCAATTCATCTAATCTTGAGTTAATTCCTTTTTCTGAATTATAATATTTTTTTTCGGAACCGTAATTCCTTATTATCCTGATTTTTTTATCCAATACTTCATCGTTCGTGGTTACCGCTCCTCCATCACCTAAAGCGCCTAAATTTTTTCCGGGATAAAAACTGGTAGCATTTATATGTCCTATAGAGCCCGCCATTTTTCCGTTGCAGGTTGCACCTTGTGCCTGGGCATTATCTTCAATAACAAATAAATTATTATTTTTTGCAATTTCCATTATAGTATTTAGTTCGGCGACCTGCCCGTACAGGTTTACAGGAATGATCGCTTTTGTTTTCTTTGTTATTTTTTCCTCAATTAAAGAAGGGGTTATGTTATAGGTATCTAATTTTGGCTCTACAGGTACCGGTGTAGCTCCAACATAGGAAACGGCAAGCCATGTTGCAATGTAAGTGTTTGAAGGAACTATTACTTCATCACCTGGCCCTACACCAGTTGCTTTAAGAGCGAGAATAATAGCATCAAGGCCGTTAGCAACACCGCTGCAATATTTCACCTCATTGTGTTTGGCATAAGCGGTTTCGAACTCAGAGACAGAACTGCCCAATACAAACCATCCGCCTTCTAAAACTTTATTTAAAGATTGTCGTAATTCATTTTTAAAATCAAGGTTAATTTTTTTTAAATCCAAAAATTGTATCGCCTTGTTTCCTTTCATAAAACCTACTCTATTTTTTTATTTTCTTTAATCCTGATTCGGATTCGGAATATACTTGTCCGCTTTCTTCAGAAATCCATTTGCCTGAAGGTTTCTTTTTTAATTTATTTCCAAACTCATCTACCCATCCGTGTTGCTTTGCAGGGTTACCGTAAACAAGGGCATGTGGTTTTACATCCCGCGTAATAACAGAGCCGATTCCGCTCATTGCATACTTACCAATGATAATACCTGCCAATACAGTTGAGTTAGCCCCAACAGAAGCGCCCTTTTCAATAATGGTTTTAACGGGTTCTTTGTATAATTTGCTGCGCGGGCGAATATCATTTGTAAAAACAACATTCGGACCCAAAAAAACATTGTCGGCAATTTCAACTCCTTCCCAAATATAAATGCCGGATTTAACGGTAACATTATTTCCGAGTTTTACATTTTGTTCAATAAATACATGATCGCAGATATTACAATTATTGCCTATTTCAACTTTTTTTAAAATATGTACATATGCCCATATACGGGTGGAGTGCCCGATTTTTTTTGTTTCGACAATAGCGCTTGGATGTATAGTTGTTTTTGTTTTCGCCACGTACTTATTTTATTTTTTTAAATTCATCATAATCTCTTATGTAATCCGCCTCGCTGTATACCGAACTTGCCATCACCAGCTGAACCGCATTATGACTGTATTGAAGTGTATGCCAGCAATATTTAGGAAGAAAAACACCCACTTCCGGTTTTTCGAGCACAAAGGTGTCTATTTTACCTCCGGGCATTTCGGTGTTTACGATAATTCTTCCGGCAGCGGCAACAAGTACCATTTCGGTTTGGTGATGTGCGTGGCGGCCACGTACAATGCTATCGGGAGTATAATAAGTCCAGAACAGGCGTTTTACTTCAAAAGGCACTAATTTAAGTCCTTCCTGCACAGATATGAATCCGATGCCCGGTTCGCCCAGTTTAGGAAAAGTAATTAAATGAGGTTGCGCAATGCTCATACAAAAATTTTACTAAAAGTAGTGTTTTTTTGAGTATCTGAGAGATAGTTAAAATCACCATTTTGTTTTTGAGTTTGCAAAACTAAAAGGGTACTAAAAAGTCATTTTATTAGGGTTATAAATCCTTTTTTCTTTACTGTTTTTTTAAGAGGGTCGCATAAATCTCTCATGGTGGCCACCCAATAATAAGTTCCGTCGTCTGCAATATCATTATTTTGTTTTCCATCCCATTTAATTAAACCTGTAGTTGTATATACTTTAATGCCCCACCTGTTATAAATAGTGAATTCAAGAATGAACATACCCCCTGTATTTTTGATTTCAAAGTACTGGTTAGTAGTATCGTCATTCGGTGTAAATACGTTTGGTATTTGTCCATCATTTAAACTATACATTCTTGTGACATTAATACTTTTAAGCGTAGTACATCCGCTATCGGATAAACTAACGTTATATATTCCAGGTGAATTAACTATAACCGAATATGAATGAATCCCGTTAAACCAAGTAAGGTTACCCTTTGGATTGACAACATTAAGTATAACGGGGTCTGCGCAAATAAATGTATCGCTTACAATATTAATTTTAGGGTATGTAACTAACGAAAGATGCATGCTATCTCTGAATAAACAATTATTAATATGTACATCCACCCAATATTCCCCACTTGAAACAGCGATAATTGAAGGAGTAATTGCTCCCGTAGACCATAGATAAGAAGTTCCTCCTGAAGCTGTAATGGTATGTCCATTTGTATTACAAGCCGTCGTGTCTGTTAAAGTTTTTGGATCTGTAATAACGGTTACTATAGCCGTATCCTTATCAATACACTGGCCAATATTCATGTTTACCCAATAAACCCCAGAGTTGTTTACCTGGATTGATGAATTAGATGAGCCTGTTGACCACTGATAAGAAGTAGCGCCTGTTGCCGAAGCATTTAACACCACCGAATTTCCGAAACAGATGGATGTATCTTTTAATACATGTACAGGAACTATATATGTAATCGTAGCGCTATCTCTCACCACACATTGATCAATGTGCAAATCAACCCAATAAACACCGCCTGTGCCAACACTAATAGAGGAATTGGTAGAACCTGTAGACCAATTATAAGAATTTACGTTAGAAGTCGAAGCATTTAAAACAATAGGGATATCATTACAAATGACTGTATCCTTAATTACATCATATAAACCGGCAGTCACAAGGTGAACTTTAAATGTATCAACAATAGAGCATCCGTTAGAGGGCGTCATTTCAACCCAATAGGTTCCTTCACTTCCAATAGTTATAGTCTGGTTATTACTTCCAGTAGACCATGTATATGAATTGGCAGTGCCCGGATTTAATTGAACCGTACTATTAATACAAATAGAAGTGTCAATTACAAAATTTCCGCCCAACATTGGTGTGGTTCCCGGAATAATCAGTCCTGTAAGAGTACCTCCCGATTGGCCTTGAGTTGCACCATTACTGGTATTAAAACAAAGCGAGCCGGAATTGGTAAAGACACCGGGTAAACCGCCTGCAAGGTTTGCCGTTATACCTGTTAATGATGATGAAACCCAGATGATGCCGCCACCGCCACCGCCACCCTTACCATGACAATCAGATCCACCAAAATTATCAACTCCACCTTTTCCACCTTTTACAGATACGTTTAATGATGTTATTGTACATGCATCAATAAGTACTGAACCTCCGGCTCCACCCCCACCTTGTCCGTCAATACCTGCCATTAATAAATTATCGCTTCCATTTGAAATAATACTATTACTATTTCCGATCAAACTGGTAGCGCGAATAATAACAATACCCGCGCCGGAAACTCCTGGTGTACCCGCGCCATCATTTTCGTGCGGCGCTCCACCGCCGCCGCCCATAAATACTTTATTTATTGCATTTGAGTAAACAAGTGCATCACCCCATCGTCCCCCTGAATTCTGATAAAAAAACGGAGGGCAACTAACATTCACTTTTGAATCTCCTCCGTGCCCCCCCATTCCATAGTTGCCACCACCGGCCCCTCCTGCATTACAGTCGTTTCCTGCTCCTCCTCCATTAGCCTGCTGTCCTTTTCCATTTGACATTGCTGATCCAAGATCAACGATTCCTTCTCCCTTTTGTCCGCTCGCAATAGTTGAGAAAGGCAAAACATAATCAGACGTATCGCCCGCACAAGAACTAAAAGCCCCGTTTTGAAGGTTTCCACCTCTGAAACCTTTGCCACTCACATCAATATTTGCATTTAATGTAACATTTCCGCTTGCTTCAAATACCAATACACCTCCCGTAACACCATTCCATGCCAAAGTTGAAAGTACTCCGGTAACAACAGCATTTACATAAACGGGCACTTTTACTAATTGAACCAACCCCGAGGGTATATAAGTTCTTAGAAGTGGGGAGGTAAAATTTATTGTTGTTCCGGAAACTGATGCGATAGTTGTAAATTCATAATTACCTGCGTCGTTATAATTTGTAATAGTACCGAAAGTAGGAGTATTGTTTGTATTAACGCTTGCTCCCTTCATTTGTATAATAAGAACTCTGTCTCCGGCACCAAAACCTACTATTGAAGATACATTTACCGACTGCACAGAAACTGAATTAACCGCCACATATGAATTTATGATTCCGGAAATATTAGTGGTTTGACAAAAAATAAATGTTGAAAAAAAACAAAAAAGAATATAAAGTCGTAGTTTCATTAAATTAATATAGCAAATAAAAAAATTCCTTAATTATTTTTTATTGAAATTATCCAAATCTTCCGGGTCATTAAAATACTTCCCCTTGTAGCGGATTGATTTGCGAATGTATTTTGGACGTCCTTTGCTTTCTTCAAGAATTTTACCCAGGTATTCCCCAAGTATTGAAATACCTAATAAATTAATTCCTCCGAAAAATAAGACCAAAACAATAATAGTAGTTAATCCATGCGGGATATCAGGCATCATTATTTTTGCTATCACCTGTGCAATCATGGCAACAAAAGAAATCAATGTTAAAAATAATCCTGCGTAGCTCAGCATTTCAAGAGGTACAAAGCTGAAACTGAAAATTCCTTTTTTTGCCCACCAAATGTTTTTACGCCAGTTATTGGTTGAAACGCCAAACATTCGTTCGGGACGGAAATAATGTACACCTGTTTGTTTAAATCCGACCCAAGCACGCAAACCTCTCAGAAATTGCTCTTTTTCGGGTAAGGCTAATACATGTTTAATTACTTTTTTATCCAGAAAAGAAAAATCCCCCGCATCCAGCGGAATATTTATATACGATAATTTTCTGAACACTTTATAAAACTGCCTGTAAAACCAAATCAACGTTTGGTTTCCTTCACGCTTATCTCTTACTCCGTAGATTACTTCAAATCCTTCTTTCCATTTAAAATAAAATTCCGGAATTGTTTCAGGTGTATCCTGTAAATCACCTTCCAGCCATATAATTGCGTCTCCTTTGGCAATAGCAGAACCGCTTATAAGTGCCGCTTGCGAACCAAAATTACGCGAATGTTCGATGGCAATAACGTGATGATCGGCCGCTGTAATTCTTTCTAAAATCTCATTAGTATTATCAGGGCTGCCGTCGTTCACAAAAATAATTTCATAATCTACTTTCATTTCGGTAAACACTTTAGTCAACCGTTCATGCATATAAGAAATTGCCTGTCCATCTTTGTAACAAGCAATAACTGCAGATAATTTATCTCTCTTATTTTTTTGAATTTGCGGCTGCACATAATTTTTTTGCCAGACCAATTGTTTTTGCAGTCCGTCTTTAAGAGCAGTTTTTGCTTTCCAGCCTAAAACTTTTTCGGCCAAAGTAGCATCGCCATACCATTCGGTTAAATCCCACGCCCTGTTTTCCATGCTTCCCCAAACAGGTTCATGAGGTATATTGCATAAGGTTTTTACTTCTGTAATTAATTCTTTAAGTGTAGTTTTCTTACCGGAAGCAATGTTTAACGCTTGGCCTCTCGCATTTATTACACCTTTGGTTGCCGCTAAAACTGTTACTTCAACCACGTCATCAATGTAAACATAATCTCGGGAAATCTCGGGATTAGCTAATGAAGGAAATTTTTGTTCAGAGGCTTTTTTAAATAAAGTGGGTATTAGCCTATCTTCTGATTCATACGGGCCATAAACCGAATAATATCTCAATTGAATGACCGGCAATTGCTTTACTTCGCCCAAAAATTTCATATAATAAGAAGAAGCTACTTTGCTAACCGAATAATCGCTATTGGGTTTAAGCTCGTCACTTTCTTTGGGAGCTTTGCTGTTTAATCCGTACTCAGAAGAAGAACCACCTTGTACCAATGCTGAGAAACCATATTTTTCTGCAACCGTAACCAGGTTCATCAGGCCGATAATATTCGTTTCAAATATTTTTTCGGTTTCGTTCTGATATGCAAACCCGCCATAAGTAGAAAGATTAAAAATGGTGCGGAACTTATATTTATCAAAAATAACTTCTAATGAATTTTTATCTGTTAGATTGGCATGAATTATTTTATCGGAGTCAGTATTTTGAAGCCGATACGGAATTGTATCCTGATGAGTTACCGCATAACAATCGTCCCTGAATTTACTGATTGCCATAAACAAACTCGCTCCAATAAAACCACCGGCCCCAAAAATTACAATTGGCCCTTGCATTTTCTTTATTTCAATCTCCGGCGATTCGTTACTCATATTTTAAGTTGATTCTTGCCCAATTGGCTTATAAAAGGGCTCCATTTGCGTTATCGGATTTCCGTAAGCTAATTTTGGGTATACATTTGTATGGGGATCTACCATTACCTGCAATAAGAAAGGAGTGTTGGGATTTGCCCACATTTGTTTTATCCCCTCTTCAATTTCACTTTCTTCATTTACAGTAAATGAATTTATTGTGTAAGCTTTTGCTATAGCGGAGAAATCAGGTGCATTGTAGCCCCAAAAAGTAGATTGATAACGCCCCTGGAAATAACTATCCTGAAACTGACGTATCATCCCTAAGCAACGATTATTCAGCACAACTATTTTTATAGGTAATTCATTTCTTACAATTGTTTGCAACTCCTGGATATTTAACTGAACACCGCCGTCGCCCGCAATACAAACAACAGGCGCTTTTTTATTTCCCAAACAAACACCAATCGAAGCTGGTAAAGCAAAACCCATTGCTCCCATTCCACCGGAAGTAATGAAAGTTTGATTTTCGTTTAGCTCAATTGATTGCGCCGCCCACATTTGATGACTTCCTACATCCGCTAAAAAACTCACAGCTTTTGAAGACGCTTTTGCCAATTTATGAACAAATACATTTGGATTAATGCCATTTATATCTCTTAGTTCTTTTAAATCCGACCACTCCGTTTTTAATGCCTGTAATTCAGATAACCATGGTATATAAGTGTCAGCCGCAATTTTATTTTTTGAGAAATAATTGTTTGCAGCTAATAAAAAATCTTCTGTGTCAACAAGAACTTTTTCGCAACCTAATACACGATTATTAATTTCTCCCTCTTCGCAATCGATATGATAAAGGGTTCTATCTCCTTTAAAATCTTTCGTGTTTACACCCGTCTGACGGATATCCAACCGGCTTCCTATAACAATCATTAAATCGCAGAAACCTATTGCCATATTGGCCCAACGGTTTCCGTAACTTCCAATCATACCGATACGTTGTGGATGATCGTAATGCAATAAATCTATTCCCATTAAAGAACTAACAACAGGAATTTTAGTTTCTTCGATAAACTTTTTAAACAGTTTTTCGGCGGCGGCAGAACGAATTCCCCTACCCGCAATAATCAAAGGTTTTTTACTTTTTACTAAATTACTTTTCAATTTAGAAAAGAAGTCATCATCAAGTTTTGTTACAGTATTTTTTTTACGTTGAATTAAATTTATTTCCCCAGGTTCAATTTCCGCGCGTTGCATGTCCATCGGCACATCAATGAGTACCGGTCCCGGACGACCACTAATTGCCAACTCGTATGCTTCTGCAAAAACAACAGGCAATTGTTCAGGTGCGGTAACGCGATAAGCTTTTTTTACAATGGGTTTAGCCATCATAACAATATCCGTTTCCTGAAAGCCAAGTTGACGAATATGTTTTTCTCCCCGTTGCTCGTTCGGATTCACTTGTCCGGTAATAAATAAACCCGGAACAGAGTCGAAATAACAACTGCCTATGCCGGTAAGTAAATTTGTAGCGCCCGGCCCACTTGTTGCCAGCGCAACACCCGGTTTATTTGAAACACGCGCAATTCCGTCAGCGGCGAAAGCTGCACCTTGCTCGTGGTGCATTGTGATGATATCAATTCCTTTTATTTCAGCAATAGAATCAAGTATATGTGTAATCATTCCCCCGGACAATTCAAACACATGGGTAATGCCTTGTGTCTTCAGGAAGGAAGCTATGAAGTTAGAAGCTTTCATATTTATCGGTTACTCCATTTTTCCAGAACAGATTCGACATAAGCAAATGTATCATCGGTATAGTGTGGTGCGGCACCAACAAAAAAAACTTCTTCCAAAACGCGATTTGCTTTTGGATATTTTGTATAATCATCTAAAAATTTATAGGCCGGATGTTGTAAAATATTTCCTGCAAAATAATTTCTTGTTTGGATACGATTGTCTTCTAAAAACTGTACCAGAGAGCGTTTCAATTGTTTCGTTTCACAAACGAAGGGAGTCCCGAACCAAGAAGTATGCGCCTTTTTGTGTTCTTTTAACGAACGAACGCCTGGAACATATTTTTCGAACAGGAAATCCAGTGTTTGTTTACTGTTCCTTCTTTTCGCATGGATCTCATCATACTTTTCCAGTTGTGCTAATCCAATTGCACCTTGTAAGTCAAGCGGTTTCAGGTTGTACCCCATTTCTGTAAAGAAATACTTGTGGTCGATGATCGCATCGCTGGCTTCCATCCATTTGTCAAAACGATTACCACAGGTTCCGCAAGGCAAAAGATTCGCAGCTCCAACGCAGTAGCAATCCCTCCCCCACCAGGCAATTCTTCTTGCCACCTTTAAATAATTTTCATCGTTAGAAGAAACCATTCCGCCTTCGCCTGTTGTGATATGATGGGCAGGATAAAAAGAACATGAGCTTGCAACACTGAAATCAGTAAGTAATTTATTATCCCATCGACTGCCAAGGCTATCGCAATTGTCCATAATAAGTTTGATATCATGCTTTTTACAGATAGCTAAAATAATGTCCATATCGGGTGCATTTCCCAATACAGGTGATACAACAATACCACGCGTTTTTGAAGTGATCTTTCCTTCAATTAAATTTAAATCAAAATTCAGGTCGTCCATTGAAATATCAATGAAAACCGGCACCATTCGATTTTGATAAATAGGTGCTATTGTAGTTGGAAATCCTACAGGCGAAACGATTAATTCATCCCCGTCGTTCCATTTAAAATAACTTTTCAGAGCAGTAAACATAACCAGGTTAGCAGAACTGCCAGAGTTTACCATAAGGGAGTCTACATGATTGAATTTTTTTGAGAATTGACTTTCAAATTTATGAATATGCTCACCGGCAGAAAGCCATTTACCTGTTAATACAGCAGAGAACATGCCCACGACTTCCTCGTTATCCCAATACGGACCCGAATAATAAACCCAATCTTTATCAATATTAAATTTTTTATCCTTATTATAAACGAACTTAAATACCTGATTTTCTTTGGCCACTTCTTTTATTAATTCTGCAATTTTATCCTTCATTTAGTTCCGCTTTTAGTTCATTATTTTTCAACTTCAATCTCTTTGAAAGAAATAATATTGCAATAAAGGTACAAAACGAAAAGAGACTAATCAAAAGCCCTCTTTTGTAATTCCCTGAAGTAAACACAAACTCCAGACCGTGTTGTCCTTTTCCCAATGAAAAACCGGTCATGCCGTTGCTCAAAATGAGCTTTTCGAGAAGAACGTTGTTGTCTGTTACCGACCAGCCTTTATCAAAAGGTAAACTGGTATAAATAATCTGTTGCGAGGTAAGATTTATGGCGGCTTTTATTTTTACAGGAGTAAATTCGGTAATCGTCAATACATTTCTTTTTAAACTGTCTATGTTCTGCTTTAACACATCAATGGTAAATTGATTCTGCGACAGTGTATCTTTTAAATTATAAGCCGTGAGACCATTTGTTTTAATCATATCTTCATCATTAATCACACAGGCTATTGTACTCACAAAATCCTTTTGAGCCGGAGGTAGTTTTTCAAAATCAGATAATTTAATATACTTAGTGTAACCAAAACCAAAGGGCATTACAAATTTATTCTTCAGCACAAGCACATCGCCGAATTTTGCAATACTATCGTGCGTTACGTGCCAAATAGGTTGCGTGTATCCGTTTTTACTCAGCACATATTTCACATCATTAAGCGATTCTAAAATAAAACGATTTATTAATCCGGGCGACCAACGCGACTCCAACTCATTTACCTTATTGATGATGCCCATTGTTTTAAGGTAATTGATATAATGCAATTGGTTGAAAGGGTTGTAGCTGGATGTACTGTAATAGTTTTGAGCCATCCCGTCATTCAAACTGCCGTGTATTGCCGGTGATGAATAATAATTTTTATCTACACGATAAAAAGATTTATCACTTTGCTTTAAATAAGCTATGGCATCCGTAGTATAATCATTATAACCGGTTTTTATAGTCAAATCTTTTCCGCTTACATTACTACGACGATTAACTGTACACCAGGAAAAATACGATAACTCAATAACGAGAAAAAATAAAAACGCGTATTTATAATTCACAATGTTTTTGTTTTTACCAATCAGGTAAAGCATGGCCGCATAAAATAAAAGAGCAGCCATTGCGAATAACTTAATGCCACCGTCAACGGCTTTCTTATCTTCAAAATAAGGATAGTTTAGCAAAATTACAAGCGTAACAAGTGTAATTATTAAATTCCTCAAATTAATTTTTTGCTGAACAATAATTTTATCCAGCGCGTTTACCGAAAAGAAAATAAAAATCATTGAGACAAAAAACGAATAACTACGGTAATAATCTCCGCTGAATAACCAGAACGCCCTGCGGAAATACGGGAAAATAATCGGTAAAATCCAAATAGTTAATAACACAAACGCAAAACGTTTTACTTTCTTATCTAAAAAAGAAAAATACTGGGTAAAAAGCAGCAAGCAAGGAAGTCCGCAATAAAACATAGGGGCCTCTAATAAATTTTGCCAACCCTTAAAGTTAATTCCGCTTCCAAGAATATCACTTGAGAAAAAACGCAGCATGGCTGTTCCGAACTCTGTTTTATCAGGAGTACTGAACATAGGTGCGGAAGACAGAACGTGGCTGTAAGAATCGGGTCCCGAACCGCGCGGGCTGTCGATCATCACCTGCAAATGCTCAAGAAATAAAGGCGCGCTTAATCCCAAACCGATAATAGAAACTCCTAAAATTTTAGCGAAAAGAAATGCAGTTTTTTTGATTTCAATTTTTTCTTCACTTTGATAAATGCGGAATAAAATATACAGGAAAAGAAAAATCGCGTAAAGCCAAAGGTTAAACGGGCGGGATATTCCGATTAAAAACATAGGTAATGCAAACCAATACCATTGATTCTTTTGAAACATCAGCTCAAAAGACAATAATAATAAAGAAGCAATAAAAACTTCGAATGAAAAAAGAAACCACCCGCTGCCCACCATCATATACCCGCAAAACGAAAACATCAAAGCGCCAACAGTAGAAACATAATTGCTGAGCCTTAAAAGCTTCAGGTATCTGAAAAATAAAAAGCCTGCCAATAAAATTTTCGCCAGTTCTTTGTAAATAATCAGGTAAGGCATATTTTCTTTCCCGAATGGATACAGCAAATAATCAAAAGGGTCGTAAGCGGAGAAGGAAAGTAAATTTTGCCCCATTCCCATATTGAAAGTCCACGAAGGAACACCATATTGAGAAATATAATCGGCAGAATGTGCCATCCATGGCCAGGAAGCATTCAAAGAATCACTGCCTATATCACGAAACAGGTAAATTTTGGTATGAAAAATAAAATCTTTAAAAACGATAAAGGCTACAAGAAAAATAAGTCCAAAAGTCAGCCAGTTAGCTTTAGTACCAAGATTCTCGAAGAAATCAGGAACGTTTTTTACTTCAGAAACTAAAGTTTGCTTAACGGGTTTTATAGAGCCGGATTTTTTAGCGGACACTGAGCTTAAATTTGTAGGCTTAAAAATATGAATTTTTAATCAAATAACGTCACCTTTTGTCATTCCGACGAAGGAAGAATTTGTCCTGTTCCGATAAGATACTTCGTTAACAGCCACGCAAAACGGACTTGGTGTGGTACACACTAAAGAGTAGCTTTTACTAAAAATTTTCCTTCCAAAACGGGCACTACAGGCGCCATGTTAAAGTTCAGGCAATAACGTATATCCTCTTTCAGTTCCAATTTGGCAAAACGCTCTTTGTGCGAGGAGTGATTTAAAAAACGCGTAGGCCTCTCTTTCCCTATCTGGTAAAGGTATTTAATAGCAAGTGCGCCATCGCCTAAAATATATTTATTGTTTTTCGCTTTAATTTGTTCGGTAACCGCGCCGGCAAAAAGGGCATCTTCCAGGTTGAATTTGTTTTTCCAACCCGAACAAAGTAAAAGTATGTCGCGGTTTTGTTTTATTAGCCAATCACACAAAACATCGATATTTAAAAAAGATCCGATTACCACTTTATATGCATCGCGTGCGGCTTCTATGGCCTGTGTTCCGTTAGTGGTTGTAAGCGCGATGGTTTTTCCTTTTACGTGACTACCCATATAATCGTAAGGAGAATTTCCAAAATCAAAACCTTCCAACTTTATTGCATTACGCTCGGCGCCTGCCAGCATACCTTCTTTTTTGTAAGCCAGTGCTTCTTCTACCGTTGCAACAGGAATTATTTTTTCCGCGCCATAATGAAATGCCACGCAAATTGCGGAAGTTGCCCTGAAAACATCAATCACAACAACAATGCTTTCTTTATCCGCGTACACTGGGTACAGGTACGGAGAAAAACAAGCCTCTATTTTTTTAAAGTCAAGACTCAAATTATTTTTTCAGAAAAGGAATTTTAACCACTTTGGCTTTGATATTTTTATCACGGATTTGTACATAAATTTCAGAATCCGCTTTAGCTAATTCTGTTTTTACATATCCCATGCCAATGGCTTTATTAAGTGTAGGCGATTGCGTTCCGGAAGTAACTACTCCTATAGTATGTCCGCTTGCATCAACAATCGGGTAACCATGACGGGGAATTCCGCGGTCAATCATTTCAAAGCCTACCAACTTTTTTGCAACACCTTTTTCTTTCAGCGTTGTCATTTTGTCTTTATCGGTAAAGTCTTTGGTGAATTTTGTAATCCAGCCAAGGCCCGCTTCTATCGGAGAAGTTGCATCATCAATATCATTTCCATAAAGGCAAAAGCCCATTTCTAAACGCAAAGTATCACGTGCACCTAAACCAATCGGTTTAATTCCGAATTCTTTTCCGGCTTCAAAAATGGCATCCCATATTTTTATCGCTTTATCGTTATCAAAATAAATTTCAAAACCACCCGCGCCGGTATACCCGGTGTTTGAGATTAGTACATTATCAAAACCCGCAAATTTTCCTTTTGTAAAACTGTAATAAGGAATATCGGCTAATTTTACATCTGTCAGTTTTTGCAAAGTATCAAGAGCTTTCGGGCCCTGTATAGCAAGCAAAGAAGTGTTTTCAGAAATATTTTTCATATCAACACCCTTTGTATTGTGACTACTGATCCAGTTCCAGTCTTTTTCAATATTGGAAGCATTCACCACCAGTAAATAAGTAGCCGCATCGATCCGGTACACCAATAAATCATCTACAATTCCTCCCTTTCCATTGGGCAAACAGGAGTATTGTGCTTTTCCGTCGGTAAGGGCGGACGCATCATTGGTAGTAACGCGTTGAATTAAATCCAGGGCATTTTCTCCTTTCAGAATGAATTCACCCATGTGACTGACATCAAAAACACCCACAGCGTTCCTTACCGTGTTATGCTCATCATTTAAACCGCTGTAGCTTACGGGCATGTTGTAACCTGCAAATTCAATCATTTTTGCACCGAGAGAAATATGTTTTTGCTCTAAGGCTGTTGATTTTATCTGTGATGTTGCATTGGTTCCTGTCATGGTTTTTAGCTTTAAAATTGAAGTTGTAAAGTTAGAAATTATACTGAATCTTTAACGCATAAAAAAACGGCAGCCAAAGAGCCACCGTTTATAAATTCAGAATGATGTTTTACTAATGAAAAGGGCAAATCCTTAATCCTACAGTAAAGGGATAAAGCTCAGGGCCTTTGCCATACTCAAACAACGGTGTTAATGAATAGGTAGCGAATAATACAAAATCGCCATACCCTACCCTAACGGTTGCGTCTAATTTGAAGGGGAAAAGATTATAATCGTCATGGCGCACAGTTTCGTACGTATGGTTATTCGTTGTAAAAATCTGTTTGGTGCTTGAGCCCAGTTTCATTCCGCCTATTACACCAAAAGCTATATGAAAATTACGGCTGTCGCGCTTAGAGGTATTTAATTCAAACAATAAAGGTATCGTTACAAAACTCTCTCTCAGTTTGTTTTTTCTATATTCTGCCGATGTGTTATAGGCATATGAACTTGTATAAGAAGAATCGGCGTTAAGTGTGGTTTTATTTTTTAACGCGTAATAGTTAAAGGAAAAGCCTAATCCGGTTACCACCTGCAATCTGCCTTTTGCAAAGCGAAAATCCTTTTCAAACAGATTTAAATTCCAGCCTAAATTGCGCCCGCCGTAATTAGGGCTCAGGTAATCGTAATTGGAAGGAAGTGTAATATTATTGTCGGGCGTTAAATACCCGTTTTCAAACAAATCTACCCCGGCCCAGTTCTGTTTACGTATGCGGCCGTCGTGTCTTCTTACATATTCGGTTGCAGTGGTGTCTTTTTTACCATTTTCGTGAATAATAATTTCGTAACGGCCATTGATAGTGTAACGACGGGTGCTGTCTTTATAAATTCTTTCACTTTGCGCGCCGGTACTATCCGAAAAACTTCCTGTTTTTGTAACATCAATTCTTTTTACATTAGATGCGCCGCTTTGGTTTATTTGCACTTCTTTCGGGCTGCCCGCAAATTTTAAAGTGCTCGCACCGGAAGTATTCCCCGATAATTTTCCGCTCACGTTTACTTTTGCAGTTGAAGCGCCGGAGGTATTAATCTCTCCGTTCTCAGCCGACAAACCTTCTGCTTTTAAAGTGGAAGCTCCCGAAACAATCGCTTCTATTTTATTACACGTGCCTGTTAAGATGCAGGATGCTGCTCCGCTTACTGTACAGGACAGATTTCCGACAGAAATATCCAATTTGCATTTTGAAGCCCCGCTTACATTTATTGTAAGGCTATTTCCGGTGATAACTTCGATAGATTTTATGGTAGATGCAGAGCTTGCTTCTATTTCGTTTAAAGTTACATATCCAATAGTGACTTTGTCAGGTACATCGCCTGTTTTTTTCTCACGGATAATTAATTTACCTTCAGTCACATCAAACCGTAAGCCCGAAGAGGCTGTGTCTTTTGATTCGTAACTTACGAATGGCGCATCTGATTTTTTTAAATAAACAGTTGTACTTGCGTTAACTTCTATTTTATTAAAATCGGGGAGCGTTTTTTTACTTTCTGTTTGCGCGTATGTTAAAGTATTTAACAGAAAAAGGACGCTTATAATTTTTGTTTTCATAATGTGCGTTTTATAGTATAACGATTGGCGCTTTTAAAAAGTTACAAGCCTTTAATTATTTTTAATTAGAGAAAGTTTCTGAGACCACAAAACCACCGATATTAAGAGAGGTTTTGTGGTTAGCTTCTTCTCCGTTAACTTTCTTAACGCCAAAGTTGTTTACTTTGTGTGCGGCATCTGTAAGTTTTTGAAAGAAAGTTTTTTTACCAGGCACAGCCGAAGCGGTTACAGGTTGTTTCTCATCCTCATCGTCGGTTGAATAATTATAATACGACTTATAAGAAGTGCCGTTATCCGCCAAAGTTGTATTTATTACAGGAGTATTTTTATTTGACAAAGTATCAGGGATATTTGTATTATTTAAAACTGCGATATCCTTACCAATAGTAACTGTGTTTGTGGCAAATACAGGAGGATCGTTCTTTTTAATTTGTTTAACCGAATGATTCCCGTTTTGCTGTTTTACTTTTACGTTTTTTTCTTTTGCCACTGCTAATTCAGAAGTATTTTTATTCGGCACTTGAAGAGAATTATTTTTTACAAGGTTTTCATTCTGTTTTTTATTCTCATCAGCCAAAACGGATTTTTTATTTTCCGAATTCGGATCAGAAGTCACTTTGGAAACAAGGAAGAATAAACCAATAAGTAACAACAAAGCCGCAGCCATTCTTAAATAAGCAGGATTACTTTGTAAATAAAAAACAACCCCACCCCTCTTTAATTTTGTTTTTTGCGGGAATCTTATTCCGGTATCAACCACTAAAACAGCGCTCTTGTATAAATTAAGTTCTTTATTAAACGCCGCATTCTGAGAAGCCATTTCTTCAATCAGTTTTTTATTTTTTTCATCAATCAATCCTTCCGTATAAGTTATTAATGCCTTGTCGCCGAATTCATTTTTTTTAAGAGAAGATTTATTATCAAAAAATAATTCTGATTCCAATACCAGTTCTTCAAAACTATCCAACTCAGCTTTTAATTCGGGATGAACCTCCAAAAAAACAAAAAGTTCCTTCTCCTGCGCTGCATTCAGGTTTCCTTCCTTATAATCAAGGAAAAAGACTTCGTAATTATGTAGATTTATTTGCATTATACGTGTACTTCGGCTTTTACTAAATATTCTTTCAATGTTTGTCGTGCCCGGAAGATATAAACCTTCACCTGGCTCTCTGTTAATCCCGTTATCGTTCCTATTTCTTTATAATCGTATCCTTCATAATCTCTCAACAGCACAACCGATTTCTGTATTTCAGGCAATAATTCAAGCGCCTTATTAAGCAATGTTTTTAAATCATAATTACTGTTTTCTTTTCCGGTTTCCTCAGGGTGTTTATCAAAATCGAGACGCTCCGATTTTTTTGCCCTTCTTAAATAATCAATCGTTGTATGATAACCCGTGGTAAACATGTACGATTTCGCGTTTTTACTTTCCACATCGTTTACCTTAAGCCATAGTTTCTCATATGTATCCTGAACTAAATCCCTTGCCACATCGGTATCCTTAACATGCTTTAATATAAAGCGATACAGGCCATCGGCATACAAATCAACGCATGTATTAAATTCTTTAATGGTCATTAACTAAGGATATAACGAACAGCATAATACAAAAGTTACACCATTCTTATGGAAAAACCATCATTTTGTGAAAAAAAAAGCCCCTCCGTTTACATCGGAAGGGCTTTCAGTGAGTATTTAACTTTTAATGTTTAACGATAACCTTACCCATATTGGTGTTACCGGTTTTATCGGTAACCTTATAGATATAAGTTCCTGCGGCCAAATCGCTGATATCAAGATTAGCGGTATGGAAACCTGAACCGGAAGCATTAAGCTGTGTGGTTTTAACGGTTTGTCCCATTACGTTAGTAAGAGTAATCGTATAGCTATCCGCCTGATTAGAACCAAA
>DATMMV010000157.1:0-13945 GCA_035569635.1 Bacteroidia bacterium
ACCCGTTACATCACTTAATCGCGTGGCAGTTGACATTGTTATGAACCAGGCCAAATCAATTCAGGTTGAACGTAACGGCGCACAAATTAATATTCCTGTAAGCGGAGAACAGATAAGCTTATTGCTTAAGCAGTTAAAAAACAGTTTTTTTATTGACGCACGTTTTCCAACAGAAGTAGATTCATTAATTAGCGGCAGCCCGGCGGAAAAAGCGGGATTAAAACATGGAGATAAAATAATTGCCATTAACGGAAATTCTACATTTTTCTTTGATGAATTCCTTACGCAGGTAAGAAAAAATGCTGAAAAAGAAATTGAAATTACCGTACTGAGAAATAAAGACACAATAAGAAGCAAAACCACTGTTTCTAAAGAAGGAACTATAGGCTTTAAGTATGTTCAGCAGGATAAATTCATTAAAGTGCTGAAAACAGAATACGGAATTGGCGGAGCTCTTAAAGCCGGCACACAAGAGGGTTATGAGAAACTGGTAATGCAGGTAAAGCAAATGGCCGTGCTTTTCCAGGTGAAAGATGCACACAAACAATTAGGCGGGTTTTATACCATGTACAAAACGCTTCCTGAAAAATGGGACTGGCATTATTTCTGGATACGCACAGCGTTTTTCTCGTTGGTACTTGCTTTTATGAATTTCCTTCCTATACCAATGCTGGACGGAGGTTACATTATGTTTATTTTATTTGAAATGATTACACGCATTAAAGTGCCGGATAAAGTTATTTACTATGCCAATTACGTTGGGTTGGTTATCATTTTAGGATTGATGATTTACGCCAACACCGATTTTTTGAGATGAGAGACGAAGTAAAACTTATTATTTTCAGCTCCGTTATTTTTGCCGCTGCTTACGCCTCTTCTTTTTTATTTGAATTGTCCCGGGTTTTATTACTTCTTCTTACTTTTTATTTTACGGGTTTTTCTTATCTTCTTAACTCGCGTTTACAAAAAGCTGTAAGCGATGAAAACAAAAATAAATTCACACAGGTATTCTTGGGCCTTACTGGAATAAAAATATTAAGCAGTCTTATTTTACTGGTGTGTTTTCTGTATATGTTTAAAGGAAATAAACTTCACATAGGTATTTGTACGATGGGCTATTATATGCTATATACTGTTTTTGAAGTAACTTTGTGGAGAGCAAAACTTAAATCATAAGCATGAATTTCGAAAATTCATTAGCCTTTGCGCAACAATTGGATGGAAAGGATAGTTTACATGGCTATCGCAATAAATTTTATTTTCCGCAAGCAAACGGCAAAAACGTTCTATATTTTACCGGCAACTCGCTCGGGCTTCAGCCAAAAACCACGCAGGATTATGTGGTAAATGAACTGGAAGACTGGGCCAGTTTTGGCGTAGAAGGTCATTTTCATTCGCGCAACCCCTGGCTTTCCTACCACGAAATTCTTACCGACAAAACGGCACGCCTGGTTGGAGCAAAACCGGAGGAAGTTGTTGTGATGAACCAATTAACTGTTAACCTGCATTTGTTATTGGTTTCATTTTATCGCCCTTCCAAACAGCGTTACAAAATAATGTGCGAAGCTAAAGCTTTTCCTTCTGATTTATACGCTTTGCAATCGCAGATAAAATTTCACGGATTAAATCCTAAAGACGCATTAATTGCTTTAATTCCACGGGAGGGTGAACATAATTTACGCACTGAAGATATTTTAGCAGAAATAGAAAAACATAAAAACGAGTTAGCGCTTGTTATGTTTGGCGGCGTAAATTATTACAGCGGACAAGTAATGGATGTGAAAACTATTTGCGAAGCTACACAAAAAACAGGCGCTGTTTGTGGTTTTGATTTAGCACACGCTGCAGGAAATTTAAAATTATACGTGCATGATTGGAATATTGATTTTGCCTGCTGGTGCAGTTATAAATATTTAAACTCGGGCCCCGGTGGAGTTGCGGGAGCTTTTGTCCATGAAAAGCATTTAAAAAATACCGAATTACCCATGTTTGCCGGATGGTGGGGGCATGACAAAGCCACACGCTTTAAAATGGAACCTGATTTTAAACCCATGCAAACAGTTGAACGCTGGCAATTAAGTAACGCGCCGGTTTTATCGATGGCTGCTTACAAAGCTTCTTTGGATATTTTTGATGAAGTGGGAATGGATAAACTGAATGAAAAAAGCAAAGTACTTACAGCCTATTTAGAATTTGTAATTAACGAAGTAAACAAACAAACCTCTACTAAAGAAAAATATTTTGAAATAATTACTCCTGCCGAACGCGGTTGCCAGTTATCGGTTGTTGCGCACGGAAGAGGAAAAGAATTATTTAATGATTTACTTCAGCAAGGAGTTATAAGCGACTGGCGCGAACCCAATGTAATTCGTATGGCGCCCGTGCCTTTGTATAATTCGTTTGAAGATGTATTTAAATTCGGACAGGTACTCTTAAATCTTTGTTCCAAATAATAAACCAACCCGAAGGAATTCCTTCGGAATAAAAATAATATTATGCAAAAATTAATTATCACTTTCTTATTTTCAATTTTACTTTTTTCCTGCGGAAGAGACAAAGAAGAACTTGCCGTTAAAACCGAAAAAATTTCAGGAGCAGAATTAAAATCTACTTTTAAAGTTTGGGGCAATTGCGAAACCTGTAAAGATGCCATTGAAAATTCGTTGAGAATTGACGGTATAACCACTGCCGATTGGAATATGGAAACAAAATTAATCGCCGTTACATACGACAGCACAAAAATAAATCTGGATAAAATAGAACAGAAAATTGCGGCGGCAGGTTACGATAACATAAAATACAAAGGCAATGATGCGGCTTATGAAAACTTGCCTCAGTGTTGTAAATACGACAGGAAGTAATTCTTATTTTTTATAAATCATTTTTATGTGCGGGATATTATCCTCTGGGTAAACATCTCCCACCGCATTGAACCCGGTGTTTGTATAAAATTTTTTCAGGTATAATTGCGCGGAAATGGTAATCGTATCTGTTCTATATCTTTTCAATACATCCTTAATGCATTTTTCCATCAATAGGTAACCATATTTTTTTCCTCGGAATTTCTGATCTACCACTACCCTGCCAATTGAAGGAGATTTATAACTGATACCGGGTGGTACAACACGCGCATATGCTGCCAGTTTTTTCCTTTCGTATCCCATTACATGAACACTTTGCAAATCTTTTCCGTCCGCATCAACATAGGGACAGTTTTGTTCCGCCACAAAAATTTCCTGACGCAATTTCATTACAGCGTATAATTCAGTAACCGAAAGTTCCTTGAATTTTTTTACTTTAAATTTCATAAGAAGACGAAGATAGAAATTACTTTTTATAATTTCCTTTTACAAAATCGTAAAGCGTAATGCGTCTGTTTTTATATATCACAATTACAAAAGCATCTTTTAAGCCGGCGCGTATGGCTTTTTTACAAAGCGAATCTGCTTCTGATATAGTGCTCAAATCTCCAATGGTAAAACGTGTTATTTTATCGTCGTAGATTTGCCGGCGTACGGGAGGGAGCGTCATTAGTTTACGGTAATTAAAATTCTCCACATAACGGTAAGCGCCGATCTGCACTTTAAAATAAACACTGTCAGCCGTTACTTTTCCGTATTTATCAAGAAATTCCTGATACGTCATGTTTAAACGCGCAAGGTCGTCAAGCTTGGCTTGTGCCGAATCCATTTTCGCTTTCAGTGCCGCCAAAAATTCGGGCGTATATAAATTCGCATCCGAACGCAATGGCGCAAATGAATCTATACCCACGGTTGAAATACTTTTTTTAATCGAAACATTTTTAGCTGTAAAAATTACTTCAAATTCATTTCCCGCAGGCAAATTAATTAAATATTCGCCGGTAACCGAATTCGAATTAAAGGTTCCCATAAAATCTTTTTTCAAAAATTTTGATTTTATTCTTACCGATGCTTCAACGGGTTTATCATCGAGATAAACAATTCCGTTAAGCATAATCAATGCAGTCGGCTTTCCGAACATCCCCGGCTCCACTAAAATAATATCCTGAGAGCCATATCCGTCTTTACGTTCGGAAGAATAAAATCCACGCTCGCCATCCGCCGATACCCAATAGTATTTATCATCCTGATTGGTATTTACAGGCTTCCCGATGTTATAAGGCTCGCTCCATTTTCCACTCTTAAAATCACTTCTGAAAACATCGTAACCACCCGTTGAATTATGCCCCGTAGAACTGAAAAACATGGTCTTACCGTCAGCTGTGATGAAAGGAGCATCTTCATCATACGGGGTATTAATAACAAGGCTCATATTCTGAACTTTTCCGTAACTACCATCCGCCAACCGTTCCGCAATCCATATATCGCGGCCACCCACTCCACCGGGGCGCTCACTGGAAAAATAAAGATATTTTTCATCGGGAGAAAAACAAATACTTCCTTCCCAGAAATTAGAATTAATTCCTTTAACTTTTTCGGGCGGGCTCCATTGAGTACCTTTTAAATAACTGACAAAAATATCGCCGTTACCCACTCCCACATTCCTGAAAATATAAAGTTTTTGCCCGTCGTGACTGATCGACATCACCGCATCATGCCCCACTGTATTAATCGCATCAATAGGTTGCGGTTTTTGCCATTGGCCACTGTCGTTTTTATACGTGATATAAACATCTTCAAAATAAGTTCCCTTTTCATCGGGCTTGCCCGGAATTTTTTGTTTACCACCTTTTGATTTCGGCCCGCGATAGGTATACACCATATATTTTTCAGTGGTTGGAAGTGCCGGCGAATATTCTGCTGCTTCCGTATTTACCACCGGCCCGATATTGGTTGCAGATGCCAAAGAGCCCCTTTTTATTTGCGCTGCCGAGTTCTTACAAATTTCTATCTGGTGCTTTACAATTATTTTTAACGTGTCGGGAATCGGATTTTGTAAATACGTTTCATATTGTTTCACGGCTTCATCAAACTTATCGTTGTTTTCCAAAGCCTTTCCCAAATAAAAATCATAATCAAATAATTTTGTGCGTATAGTTTCCGCGGATTTAATCAATGCCTCAGACCTGTCAAAAAACAGGGGATCATAACTTTGAACCGTGCCCAATAAATACCCCAGGTATATATTGTCGTTGTGCTTTTTATAGAGAGAATCGTATAAACTTAAAGCATAGAGATAATCCTGATTGAGATAATATTTATCGGCCTTATCAAGAATTTTTTTCTCCTTATCGCTGAGGCTTTTCTGGAGTTCGCCTTTTAACTCCTTATTAATTTGCGCTTTTGTACTGAAGGATAAAAGAAGAAGGGCAAATAAAAAAATACATAAATAGGGTTGCTTCATGTTTTAACTAAATATCAAAAATATTCAAAAAAACCCATTAATCAAGTTCGGCAAGGAATTGTTGCTCGTAAAGTGCCTTAAAAGCGCCGTCTTTACCAAGTAATTCGGGCAAAGAGCCACTTTCAACAATTTTTCCACCATCCATCACCAGAATGCGTTTTGCTTTTTGAATAGTGGCCAAACGGTGCGCGATTATAAATGAAGTGCGGCCCTGTGTAATTTTTTCGGTAGCGCTTTGTATCAGTTGCTCGGTTTCCGTATCAATGGATGAAGTTGCTTCATCCAAAATAAGAATAGCGGGTTTGTGCACATACGCCCGTAAAAACGCAATCATTTGTCTTTGTCCGGCAGAAAGCATATTGCCACGCTCGCGAACATTAAATCCGTAGCCGCCCGGCAACTGCATAATAAAATTGTGTGCACCGATAAATTTTGCGGCTTCAATGATTTCTTTTTCGGTTATACTTTCGTTATAAAGCGAAATATTGTTTTTTATAGAATCGGAAAATAAAAATACATCCTGTAACACTCCACCGATTTGCTGACGTAAAAAACCCAAATCAAACTCGCGTTGCATTATATCATCAAACAAAATTTCCCCCTTGCTTAACTCATAATATCTTCCCAATAAATTTATAATAGTGGTTTTGCCCGATCCGGTTGCGCCAACTACAGCAATTGTTTCGCCGGGATTCACACAAAAAGAAATGTCTTTTAAAATGTAATTTTCTTCGTTATAGGCAAACCAGATATTTTTAAATTCTACCTTTCCTTTCAGAGTTTGCTTTAAACTTCCTTCATTTTTCAGTTTCTCATCCGCGTCCATTAATTTAAAAACACGCTCGGCTGCAACCATTCCCATTTGTAAAGTGTTTATTCTGTCGGCCAGCATACGCATGGGCCTGAACATCATCCCTGTCAGCATGATAAAAAAAGTAATGTCTCCCGCGGTTACTTTTACGGCTTGCGGAATAATCCCGCTGTATAAAATCACGAGGGCAATTGAAAGGGAAGAAAGAATTTCGAGCACCGGAAAGAAAATCGAATAATACCAGATTGCTTTAATATTTGCTTCTTTATGCTTTTCGTTAATGGCTTCGAATTTTTTGTATTCCTCTTCTTCACGGTTATACAATTGCACAACCTGGATTCCCTGTAAATGTTCCTGTACAAAAGTATTCAGGGCCGCTACTGCGTTACGCACCTGGTTGAATGTACTTTTTACACCGCGTTGAAAAAATTTTGTGGCAATTAATAATAAGGGAACCGTTAGCAATACAACCAAAGTAAGTTGCCAGTTTACATAAAACATCGCGCCTAAAAATACAAAGAGACTGAGCATATCGCTCATAATAACAATGAAGCCCTGCGAGAAAACATCCGCTAAAGCTTCTACGTCTGTAACAGCTCTTGTCACCATTGTCCCGACGGGTGTTGTATCAAAATACGAATTCCTGAATTCAAGAATATGTTTAAAAAGTTTTGCGCGTATGTCTTTAATAATATTTTGCCCGAGAGTGGATGTAAGCATCGTGTTGCTGAACTGGCATAAAGCTTCCAGGATTAAAGCCGCTAATAAAAATCCGGAGAACATCGTGAGCATTTCCACATTTTTTTGCGCGATATACTCATCAAGGATTTTTTTAATCAGCAAAGGACGGGCAATTGATAAAGCCGCAAGCAGAATAGTAATAAAAAGTGCCGTATAAAATAATTTACGGTAAGGTTTTGAAAAAGAAAATATGCGTTTGAGAATATCCCAATCGAACGTATGTTTTTTATTTTCTTTTTTTCCGCTCATATAAAAATTGCTGCAGGGTATTCTATTTTGGTCAGGTGTAGTCCTTGCGCGGGAACCGATGTCCCCGCCTGTTTGCGGTTGCCTGATTTAATAATGTTTTCAAATTCTTCGGGAGTGGTCTTGCCCGTGCCAACATCCACCATTGTACCAACAAGGGCGCGTATCATGTTACGCAAAAAACGATTGGCCCTGATAGTGAAAACAATTTTATCATTTTCCTCTTTCCATCCAGCCTCATATATTTTACAGATATAATGCTTGTGGTTATTGTTCCCTTTTGTGAAACTTTCAAAATCTGTTGTCTGCACAATTTTTGCGGCGGCTTTGTTCATCATCTCAATATCCATTTTTCCATACAAAAACCAGGAAACATCATTTAAAAAAGGATCCGGCTTTTGATGAATATTATAAAGATAGGTACGTGCAAAAGCACTGAAGCGGGCACTCGCGTCGGGCACCACAGGCAATAAAGAAAATATGCCTATGTCTTTAGGAAGGCAGCGTGCCATCTTATAAATCCATTGGGTTTTTTCATCCGACAAATCGTCTTTTTCACTGTTAAAATGTGCGTAAAATTCGCGGGCATGCACACCGGTATCCGTACGGCCACAACCGGTGAGTTCAATTTTTTCGTGCAATAACAAACTTATTTTTTCCTGCATTACCTGCTGTACGGTTTGTATGGTATTTTCCTGCATTTGCCATCCATGGTAATGAGTTCCTTTAAAAGCAAAATGTAAAAAATAGCGCCGCACAAAATTTATTTGTACAAAAATACTTTTTATTGCGGCATTTAACATTAAACTGGTTTATGAATAAACTGTTTAAAAAATGACTAAAATCAACCTAAATAAAGGACGGCATGACAATTTAATGACAAACAAACCCTTGCTAATTAGCATCTTTGCAAAAGTGATATGAATTTAAATGCCTTTTATACCATAGCCATTACCCACAAAAACTTCGACATTAAAGAGTTGGGGAGACTTCATATTGACGGAAAAGACGAAAAAACCGTTCTTACAAAGCTTAAAAACAAACTGCATTTAGAAGAACTTATTTTCCTTTCTACCTGCAACCGCGTGGAGATTTTATTTACCACTAAAAAAAATATTGATAAAACTTTTCTTACTGATTTATTTTCTTTACTCACTAAAAGCCTGAAAGCAACTGAGCTGAAAAAATTAGTTGCCTCAGCACAAATTTTTCACTCGCACGAAGCAGTTAACCACATTTTGCGCGTGGCTTCTTCCCTGGAATCTGTAGTAGTCGGGGAACGTGAAATTATTACTCAATTCCGCCAGGCTTACGAGAAGTGTAATCAATCCGGTTTAACAGGAGATTTTATGCGTTTGCTGAATAAGCACACCGTAGAAACTGCAAAACGCGTTTTTACAGAAACCGATATTGCAAAAAATCCGGTTTCAGTTGTTTCTTTGGCTTATCGGCTTTTGAGAGATAAAGCCGTAAAAGAAAATGCGCGTTGCATTATTGTGGGTGCGGGACAAACCAATACCAATCTTGCAAAGTATTTAAAGAAACATCAATTTTCAACTTTTACTGTTTTTAACCGCTCGTTGGATAAAGCCGAAGAACTGGCAAAAGAATTAGGCGGAAAAGCATTTGCATTAAGTCAGTTGAAAAATTACAAAAAAGGGTTTGATGTTTTAGTTACCTGCACGGGAGCAAAAAATCCTGTTATAACGCCGCAAATTTTTGAAACGCTTTTACAAAACGATAAAGACAAGAAAATAATTATTGATTTGGCCGTGCCTACCGATTTACAGGCACAGGTGCTTAAAAAATTTAAGATAGATTACATTTCTGTTTCCGCCATTAAAGAACAGGCAAAACAAAATTTATCACTGCGTAAAAAAGAAATTAAAAACTGCGAAGCAATTATCTATACCAAAACGATTGAGTTTGAAGGTATTTTAAAAGAGCGTTCCATTGAGTTGGCTTTCAGAGAAATTCCAAAAAAAATAAAAGAGATAAATCAGTTAGCGCTTACAGAAGTTTTTGCAAAAGACATGCAAACTTTAGATGCAGGTTCAAAAGAAACCATTGATAAAATCATCGGCTACATTGAAAAAAAGTACAACGCTGTAGCAATTACCACTGCTAAAAAAGTCTTTCTTTCGGCCAGTTACGAATAGCAGCCATACGAATTGTACTAATGGCAAATTTTTTCACACAAATCCTGAAGCCTGTTTCAAATTCGTATATTCGTACTGCATTTTATTCGTAATTCGCAGCCATGTTAACGATTGACATTCACACCCACATTCTACCCGAAAATCTTCCCGATTGGGGGAAAAAATTCGGCTACGGCGAGTTTATACATTTGGAACATCACAAACCCTGCTGTGCCAGAATGATGAAGGGCACAAAATTTTTCAGAGAGATAGAAAGCAATTGCTGGGATGCCGGAAAAAGAATTGAAGAATGCGATGCACACGGCGTGCATATACAGGTTTTATCTACCATACCTGTGATGTTTAATTATGGAATAAAGGCAAACGACTGTTTAGAAATTTCGAAATACCTCAACGACCATATTGCAGAAGTTGTTACACTTCATCCGAAAAGATTTGTGGGATTAGGCACTGTTCCGCTTCAGGATGTAGATATTGCCATTAAAGAATTAGAGCGATGTAAAACAATCGGTTTAAAAGGCGTACAGATTGGAAGCAATGTAAACCAATTAAACCTCAGTGAAAATACCTTTTTACGTTTTTTTGAAGCCTGTCGTGATTTAGACATAGCAGTGTTTGTTCACCCCTGGGAAATGATGGGCGAGCAAAATATGCAAAAATACTGGCTGCCCTGGTTGGTGGGTATGCCTGCCGAGACTTCACGTGCTATTTGCTCTATGCTTTTCGCCGGAATTTTTGAAAAAGTTAAAGGACTGCGGGTAGCCTTTGCCCACGGAGGGGGTTCCTTCCCTTTTACCCACGGCCGCATAGTGCATGGTTATGATTGCAGGCCCGATTTAGTGGCAATTGACAACCCGGTTCATCCCTCAGATATTAAGGGGAAATTCTATGTGGATTCATTGGTGCACGCGCCCGAAGCGCTTGATTATTTAATACAATTTATGGGTGAAGATTTTGTGGCTTTAGGCAGCGATTACCCTTTCCCTTTAGGTGAAAATATCCCCGGAAACCTCATAAAAGAACACCTTAAAAATCCTGCTTCACAACAAAAATTATTATCGACCAATGCCCTGAATTGGCTAAAACTCAAAAAGGATTTCTTTAGCAATCCCTAAAATATTTTAGGAGATATACCCAACCCTTTTAGCGGAATTACAGTCTATGTTTTTATGGGCCAAAAAACTCTGTTAAAAACCGAAACCTAATCTTTGAAAAAAAATGGGTGTTTATTAGGTTTTATGCGGTTTTTTATTTATATCTTTACAATAGGAAAAAACCATTCATAATGAAAAAAAGCTTCTTATCACTTTTATTTGTGTTTCTCAGTTTTTTTATAGCTGCTCAGACCCATCCGACTTACAGCTCAAAAGAAATTGAAGGCTTTGATAAAGTTGCGGCCTGGAAAGAGGCGCAAAGAAGAAGTCAAAAACCTGCTGAACAAAAAGAGGTTTACGAATATTTGATCAAAAAATACATTCAATCAAAACGTCAGGGTACACCTGTACTTAACGCTACAAAAAATTACGATTATACTTTTGATGCCGCTGCCAATAAAACAATAATAAACCTTACTCCTTCAAGCGCGTATTGCCCCAATGCCGATTTTGGTAACGCTAATTTTGCAAACTGGACGGGAGGTATTTATACTAATTCTACAAGCCAATTGTGGAATTCTTTCACCCCGGCATGGGTGCCCGGTATTGTTACAATGGGAAATAACAATCCTCCTCAACCCGCCGTACCATTTGCAGCTCCCATACCAAGGCAAAACCGTCATACCATTATGACAATTCCGCCTACCGTAAATAATCCCCCGGCCAACTGTATTGGTTGGGATTCTATAGCTGTAAACTCTAACCACGTTTCCGATATTCCTTTTGTTCCTTATTTCGGAGGCGGTGTAACATGCCGTTTGGGAAATGCAAATAATGATGACGAAACTGAGCGATTGGTTTATACCATGAACGTAAGCTTACAAAATTCGCAGTTTACTTATTATTATGCGGTTGTTCTTTACGACGGGGGGCATTTATTAGGCGAACAACCTTTTTTCCAGGTTACTATGCGCGATCAAAATGGTAATATTATAGCCGGTTGCGGGCAGTACCAGATTGATGCCAGTGCGGTTGCGACAGATACTTCGTTTCACCGTGCTTCTCAATGGAGTTCATTCAATAATACATGGACAGACGGTTATACAACCGGTACCACACCAAACCCCAGTTGGTTTTATGATGTATATTATAAAAAATGGACAGTCGTTGGTGTTGATTTAACTGCATATATCGGGCAAAACGTAACCATAGAATTCAGGACCGGGGATTGTATTTATGGAGGCCACTGGGGATATGCCTACGTAGATGCAAATTGCGGGCCTACGCAGGTACCCGTAAACATGTGCGCAGGTAATACGGTACAACAATTATTAGGCCCTCCCGGTTATGTTAGTTATCAATGGTACGGCCCTAATAGTACAACAAATGCTATTCCTTCTCCGAACGGAACTAAGGATACTCTTACTGTACACAACGGAAATGTAGGTGATGTTTATTATCTCACAGCTATTTCTGCTAACGGTTGTACAACTCATGTACAAGCCACATTACATATTTCTTCGGTTGGGATACAATTTACCAGCAGTACGCCAAGTTGCCCGGGTGGTAATTCAGGATCTGCCGCGGTTGTTCCCATAGGAAGTCCGGGCTCTTACAGTTATACCTGGCAAAATTCTTCAAGTGCGGTTGTAGGAAGTACTAATCCCTGCACAGGCCTTGCGCCCGGAACTTATTCAGTACATGTTACGGCACCTAATTGCGGAGCGTATGATACAACAGTTGTTGTTGGTATTGCCCCACCCATAACACAAAATGCAACCAAAAACTTTTGCGGCAGCGCTGCCTATCTTACAGTTCCGGCAAACGCAACAAATATTCAATGGTACAGCGCAACCGGAGTTGCAATACCCGGAGTACAAGGGCATAAAGACACACTTTTGGTAACTAACCCCGCTAACGGGCAAGTATATTCGGTTGTTTATATAAGTAGTGGTTGCATTGATTCTTTAAGAATAAAATTAACACAGGTTCCAGGTGGTACTTTAGGCCATACAACTCAAAATACTTGTATTGGTTTAACTACAGGCTCTGCAGTGGTTAATTTAAATACTACTCAGCCTTCTCCGTATAATTATACTATGACAGGGCCGGGCTTAAACCAAACTCATAATGGTGTAAGCCAGACTTCTTATACATTAACCAATTTAGGTTTTGGTACATATACGGTTACCGCTTTTGACGGAATGTGTTTTTATGCTGATTTATTTAAAGTAGATACTATTCCCATTCCTGTTCATCTAACGGTTGCTCCGAAATCTTTATGTAAAAATGACTCTGCTTATATTAGTTACACATTTGGTGGTGCACCTCCCACACAGTGCCAGCTTTCTTCATCGTCCTGTACAAACTCTCAGGCATTATATGTAGGGCCTGCAAATGCCATAGGTAACAGTAGTTTTTCTTATCCTACTCCGTTTGGTAATTTTTATACCAAAATGCGTGCGCAATACATTTACACGGCTGCCGAATTAAGCGCCGCGGGTATTTCTGCAGGAAAAATAAGCTCCATTACATTTAATGTAACGCAAATTAACGGCGCCATTGCTTATCCTAATTTTAATATCAGTGTTGGTTGCACAAGTCAAACAACCTACAGCGCTTTCCCAACGCAAAATAATTTACTGAGCGGATTGTCGAATGTTTATTCTACTGCAAGTTACAATGTAGTGATGGGTGCAAATTTATTTACATTCAGTCAGCCTTACGAATGGGACGGAGTATCCAACCTTGTTGTTGAAGTTTGCTTTGAATTCCCTGGCCAATACAACTATACTTTAAACTGTGTGGTGGATTGTTCTACCAGTACCGTTTATCCGGCATTAACTATTGTGAGTGATACAGACCCCATGTGCGCCGGTTTAACAACAACAGGGTTCTATTTTGCTTCTTCGGCACAAATGAGGCCAACCGCTACGTTCGGATGGTGCAGCAGTGTTGCAACGCCTAATATGTACACGTATAATTTATCTCCTAACACAGGTTTAATCGGTACAATTAATCCGCCTAACAAAACTATTATACAACCTCCGGTTACCACTACTTATACATTTACCACTACATCAATTGCGGGCGGTTGCTCTAAAAAAGACACCTTTACAATTACAGTTGTAAAACCATTTAATATCCACTTGCCTCCTGCCAGTGCATTCTGTAGTAATATGCCGGCTATAAATGTTAACGCAACATTTACAGATGCAAATAGCGGCGCTCAGGTACAGGAGCAAGCTGCATGGACAGGTGCGGGTATCAGTGCAAATAATGGTTTTGGAAATGCCACTTTTAATCCGGCTACTGCGGGAATTGGTCCGCATACACTAATGTTAACAGCAGGCGGGCAATGTTTGGTGAAAGATTCTGTTGTGTTTACTGTTAATTTATGGCAATCAGGATTAATTAATCCGATAGGGCCATTCTGTATTTACGATCCTGCCGTACAAATACAGGCTGCATCTGCGGGCGGTGTTTGGACAGGCCCTGTAACAGGTGCGGGAACATTTAATCCTGCCACAGCAGGTGTATCTTCCAATTTAACGCCTCCTTACCATTTT
>DATMMV010000158.1:0-30937 GCA_035569635.1 Bacteroidia bacterium
ATATTAAATTCCTGTTTTGTTTTTACGCGGTCGTAGCCACCCATCATATGCCCGTAAATATCCATAGAGGCTGCCTGCAAAAGTAAAGTAGCGTTAGAAAGCCCCGTATCATGATGCGCTGCGAGATTTAATTTATGCTCGGGCCCGAAAGTAGTTTTAGCCAGGCAAAGAATTAATACCGCGGCATTTTTTGCCCATGGTTGATTACCGGGCATTAAACAACCTACCATTTTTTCAAAAGCTTCTTTGTCTTCATGCTTTGCATAAATATAGCGCCAGGGTTGCTCATTATTTGAGCTGGCTGCCCAACTTGCCGCTTCAAACAAAGTAAATAATATATCGTCATCAATACTTTTATTGCTGAAGGCTCTTGCGCTCCATCTTTTACGAATGAGTTCTGCAACGGGGTATTTCGTTTTTGCTTCTTTTATCATTTTGTTTCAATTTTTTAGCCACAGATTACACAGATACCGCAGATTTTTTTTGTAAGCAGGGTTGGTAATTATATTAATCTGATCTTAATCTATGGCTGCTATTTTTAATTATTATCCGTGTAATCTGTGGCTTGTATTTTTTAATCTATCATCGGTATTTCCATTAATAACACTTCGCTGTTCGTTTTGGCAATTAATTCAAATTCGTTTTTGTTTTTTATTCCTGCACCGTCTCTCTTGTTCAACTCTTGCCCGTTTATGTTTACATCTCCGTCTAAAATAAAGCAATAAACGCCATTGCCTTGTTTTTTTAAATTGTAGATAATTTTTTTTCCTGCGCCTAAATTTATCATATGAAACCAGGCATCCTGATGTATCCACAAACCTTCCTCATCCGGGTTGGGAGAAACAATTTGCTGCAATTTATTTTTTCGCGCGTTTACATCCAATGTCATTTGCCCGTAACGTGGCGCTACATTTTTTTTATTCGGAAAAACCCAAATCTGCAAAAGTTTTACTTCCTTTTCTTTGCTGTGGTTAAACTCGCTATGTTGTATGCCGGTTCCTGCACTCATCACCTGTATATCGCCGCTGCTTATAATACCGTGATTACCCATGCTGTCTTTGTGTTCCAGTACTCCCGACTGCGGAATAGTAATAATTTCCATGTTGTCATGCGGATGTGTGCCGAAGCCCATACCGGGCGCAACGGTATCGTCGTTTAAAACCCGAAGCATTCCAAAGTGTACGCGCTCCGGGTCGTAATAACTTGCAAAGCTGAAACTGTGGTAAGCGTTCAACCATCCGTGGTTAACGTGACCCCGAGTACCGGCTTTGTGAATAATCATATCGCTCATGAGTCAAATGTAGCGGATATTTTTTTAATTTTGTATAATGATTAGCCGTATTAAAGATTGGTTTGAGCGCCATGCCTTCGGGGTTTGTGGTTGGCTTGGTAAAAAGTTGGGCATGAGTAGTACCAAAATACGTATGTACTTTATTTATTTATCTTTTTTTACATTCGGCTCGCCCATTATTATTTACTTTATCCTTGCATTTTTATTGGAGCATAAAGCGTTTTTTAAACCCCGCAAATACCGCCGCAGAAGCGTTTGGGACATATAGTTTTTCATAGCCGCCAGATTTCCCGATGAATAATTCTCTTCGTACTTTGCGTATGCATGAAACAACTAAAATGTTTTTAAAATAAATCTGTAAGGCAGTTCAGCATCTTCCCCTGCATAATCCACACCAACGCGCGGGCCGGCAATTATGTTTTGTTTTATAATTTTTATTCCTTCCTCCTGCAACCAGATTTTGTTTCCGGTTAGATCTTCCCCGTTCAACTCAGTACTTATCCCCAATGCCTGTGATACAGTTCCCGGCCCTCCCGAAGTATTTTTTGCCACAGCTTTGTGCCTTCTTCTTTTTAAAATAGTTTCAATTCCTTCTAACGGTTTCAAAGATCTTATTAAAACTGCATGCGGAATATTTTCTTTATTAGTGACCACATTAAACAGATGATGAAGCCCGTAACATAAATACACATAACCCCTTCCGCCCTTCGCATACATTACCTCATTTCTTGCCGTGCGCTTTCCTCCAAACGAATGAGAGGCTTTGTCGTTTGTGCCTGCATAAGCTTCGGTTTCGGTAATGATGCCTGTTGTGAGCTTACCGTTTATTCGTGTACAGAGGGTTTTTCCCAATAAATCCCGGGCTACGGCTACCACGTTTTCCTGTTGGTAATAGTATCTTTTCAACTTTGGCATGTGAGTATGTTCTTCGCCCCTATTTTGATTATTGGCTTAAATATATCATATTTGCTATAATTAAAACCCTTATTATGAGGAAACAAGTACTATTTCTTTTAACCATGCTATTGTCTGTATGGACTTTGGCGCAGGATGTAAAAGTAACGCATAACCTGCCGGCTTCGGCTTCGGCTGGTGAAACGATTGACGCCCAGTTTACTGTTACTAAGGGTAGTATAGGTGCGTTTGCCAAGTTTCAATGCGACGTGCCGGCCGGTACTCAGGCCGCGGCAGTGGATACTAAATCGGGGAATTTTACTTTTGAGAACAACCGCATAAAAATAGTTTGGGTTTCTTTGCCGGGCGACGCCACTTTTACTTTTTCGGTTAAAATAACGCTTTCTTCAAGTGCTTCGGGCTCCTTAAATTTTACTTCACAGTTTTATTACCTTGAAAATAACGTTAAAAAAGAATTTGATTTACCTGCACACGCTATAAGTGTTGGAGGAGGAGGCGCTACTACAACCACATCAACACCTACTACTTCTACAACCGAAAATACAACCGCTACAACAACAAGTACACCAACTACAACGGCTACTGAAACCACCACTTCTACGCCAACTGTCGCGGTAACCGAGAATACCACCACCACGACAACACCAACAACCTCAACTACAGAAAATAAAGTAACCACTACAACTACCGAAACAAAAACTACAACAACGCCAACTACTACAAAAAGTGGTGTAACGTATTATTTGCAGGTTGCAGCTTTATCTACCGATCCCGGAATGCTGTACAAAAAATACGGAAAAATGAAAGTCGTGGTTGAAAACGGTATGTACAAGGTTTTAATAGGAGGATACAGCTCTATAGAAGAAGCCCGTAAACTGAAACCGGCAATGATTGAAAAAGGTGCTGTAGGTTGCTTTGTGGTTGGTTACGAAAACGGGGTTCGGATAAAATTATAATCTCTACTTCTTAAAAACTCCGTATTTATCTAAAAGATATACGAGGCTTGTCATAGCGGCCGAGCCTAACTCTAATTCGCGTTTATGTACGTTTTCAAAAACATCATCCGGTGTATGGTGGTAATCAAAGTAACGTTGGTTATCTACATTTAAACTCATTTGTGTAGCGCCTATTTTTTCCAGCGGGCCGATATCCGCTCCGCCACCGCCATTTGTAATTAAAACTCCGTAAGGTTTAAAAAGCTTTTCCCATTTTTCGTAATACATGGCTAAAGTATCCGTACCAACATCGATACCTAATGAGCGCGGTACAAGGCCGCCGCCGTCACTTTCAATTGCTGCAATATGTTTTTTATTTTTTTCGTTTTCGGCAAATTTCCCGTAAGTGGTTCCGCCGCGCAAACCGTTTTCTTCATTCATAAATGCGATGCTGCGTATGGTGCGTTTATTTTTTATACCCGATGCTTTGATGGCCGCGATAATTTCTATACTCTGCACAACGCCGGCACCATCATCATGAGCACCTTCACCTGTATCCCAGCTGTCCAGGTGGCCGCCGGTTACAATTACTTCGTTCGGAATTTCTTTACCACGTATTTCTCCAACCACACTAAACGAAGGAACATCGGGCAGCATTTGACAATCAGAAAATAAGTACAGTTGCAGATTTTTATCTTTCAATAAAAGTTGTGCAAGCATTGATGCACCTTTCGGGCTAAGCGCGAACGCCGGAATTTTTATAACCTGGCCCGAAGCATCTTTTACTAAAGAATCATAACCCATCGCACCGGTATGCGGCACATCATTATTCGCGTTAGTCATTGATTTTACAACGGTAGCAATCGCGCCTAACTTTGCGGCTTTAGAAGGGCCTGCCCAGCGGTATTTAACCGCTTTACCGTATGCAGAACCAGGACTTACCAAACCCGCATCAAAAGAAACATTAAAGAAAACGATATTGCCTTTTATTTTTTCGGCACCCAGTTTTTCCATTTCTTCGAACGAAGTAACCTCAATAACTTTTGCCGTAATTCCTTTTTTACCTGTGCCAACAGAGCCGCCCAATGCGCACACGGTAAGTTTTTCTTTTATTGCGCCTTTTGCGGCCATACATTGCTCCTTAGGTCCGCGTACCCATTTAGGTACCATGCAGGGAATTAAATAAACCGTATCGGCTCCGGCTTTTAGCATAGCCTGTTCGGCCCATTCAACTGCTTTTTCCGCCTGCGGGCTTCCGCTTATTCTTCCGCCAATTTTTTTACAGAGATAACGAAGGTTTTCGTAGGTATTACTTTGCGTAAGATGGTAGGTATAAAATTTACGTATGGCAAGCGAATCCGCATTCTCCTGCGCGGAAAATACTACACTAAGCAGCGAAAAGATTGCCGCAAAAAAATACTTCATAAAAAAGGTTTTGATGATTAGAACTTAGCCCTGATTTTACGCACTTTCCTTCTTGTCTTTTTAAAGAAGAAAGAACCGTAACGGCTTTTGTAAAAACTACTGCGGCCACGAATAACGTAGCTGTAATTTACCTGTACAGTCATGTAGGTATCTTTATGTGACGCATCGCCCCTTTTATTGCCCGGTTTAAAATAAGCGAGAGTGGTGGGGTCAGCAGAACCTGCGGGAAGTTCATTCGTACGGTTTGCAAGAATGGCAGACATACCGGTTAACCCGCTTGCGTATTTACCGCTAACATCATCCAGGTAATCGGTAAAACAAATGCGCCAGTTATATTCAAAACCAATACGGTGTTTTTTCTTCATGGTAAAATAAAACCCCATACCTACAGGAACATTCATTTGCCATAAACTATATTTAACACCTTCAGTTTGCAAAGGAGCAAGTTTATATACTTCATCTTTATAAATTGTTTTCGGATTATGGTGAAAAACTCCTACTCCGGCAAAGATGTAAGTCTTAAAACCAAGTCTGAAACGGTAAGAAGAACCTAAGTCGTTATTTTCGTAAATAGTTAATTGCGGGGTAAGGGTCAGTTCAAAAATATCATTAAAGAAACTCAGGTTACGCGTATGGCGGGGAATGTTTGAAGAAAGGTTGTCAGCACCTTGTATACGCAGGTAAGTAAGCTCCGCTTTAAGGGCAAAACGTTGGTCAAATTTATAACGGGCAAAACCGCTGACCATCCAACGGGTTTCGGCTAGTTTCATATCAGCCACAAAATCGCGGCGGGTTTTTTCTTTACCACCCATATCCCCTAAATAGTTGGATGCTCCCAATCCAAAACCATAATCCCAACGGTATTGGGCAATAGTAAGACTGGTCAAAAACAAGGAGAATATAAGTAACTTAAACCTCATGGATTTTTATTAGCATACAAATATAATTAATTTCTACTTTCGTGCAAGGCAAAATCGGTAAAAACCACAATTTATGAGGTCAAAAATAACTAGTTTATTCGGAATAAAATACCCTGTAATTCAGGCTGGTATGATTTGGTGCAGTGGGTGGGAGCTGGCCTCGGCGGTAAGCAATGCCGGCGGCCTCGGTTTAATAGGTAGCGGAAGCATGTATCCGGAGGTTTTAAGGGAGCATATTCAGAAATGTAAAACGACCACAAATAAGCCTTTTGGGGTAAACGTTCCTCTTTTATATCCTAATATTGAAGAGCTTATGAAAATTATTGTAGAGGAGGATGTGAAAATTGTCTTTACATCGGCCGGCAACCCCAAAACATGGACCGGTTTTTTAAAAGAAAAAGGGATCACCGTTGTGCATGTGGTCAGTAATGTAAAGTTTGCAATTAAATGTCAGGAAACCGGGGTGGATGCAATCGTAGCTGAAGGTTTTGAAGCGGGCGGGCATAACGGAAGGGAAGAAACAACAACCATGGTTTTAATTCCTATGGTGCGCAAAGCAGTTACCATACCGTTAATTGCCGCGGGCGGAATCGGAACAGGTGCGGGAATGGCGGCGGCTTTTGCTTTAGGTGCTGATGGTGTACAAGTAGGAAGCAGATTTGTGGCAACGCCCGAATCATCAGGCCATCAAAATTTTAAAGAAGCAGTAATTAAAACTCCTGAAGGAGAAACGCAGTTAACTCTTAAACAACTTACACCTGTACGTTTAATAAAAAATAAATTTTACAAAGAAGTGGATGCTGCCGAAAAACGAGGGGCAAGCGCTGAAGAATTGCAACAACTTTTAGGAAGGGCGCGCGCTAAAAAAGGTATGTTTGAAGGAGATTTGGAAGAAGGTGAATTGGAAATAGGACAAATAAGCGGGGCCATTACTGAAATAAAACCCGCCGCTGAGGTATTGAAAGAAATTATTGAAGAGTTTAAAGCGGTGCAAGAAAGAATTTCAAAAACAGAAATGTAAAATTATGATTCAATTCGAAAAATATATTTTAAAAAATAATTTAAAACTCATCATTCATAAGGACGATTCTTTTCCGATGGCCTGTGTAAATATTTTATATAACGTGGGCGCACGCGATGAGGATGAAAGCAAAACAGGTTTTGCCCATTTGTTTGAACATTTAATGTTTGGCGGAAGTGTGAATATTCCGAATTACGACGAACCTTTGCAAATGGCGGGTGGAGAAAACAACGCGTTTACAACAAACGATATCACAAATTATTATTGCACAGTTCCCACCGAAAATTTAGAAACTGCTTTTTGGCTGGAGAGCGACCGCATGCTAAGCCTCGCTTTTACAGACAAAAGTTTGGAAGTGCAACGCAGTGTGGTAATTGAAGAATTCAAACAACGTTACTTAAATCAACCTTACGGTGATGTTTGGTTGTTGTTGCGTCCGTTAGCATACAAAGTGCATCCCTATAAATGGGCCACTATCGGAAAAGAAATAGCGCACATTGAAAACGCGGTAATGGATGATGTGAAAGGTTTTTTTAAAGAACATTATTGCCCGGCAAACGCAATTTTAGTTGTAGCAGGCCATGTGGACAGCAAACAAGTAATCGAACTCGCGCAAAAATGGTTTGAGCCTATTCCTGCAGGAAAAGAAACTAAAAGGAATTTACCGGTTGAGCCGGAACAAAATGAAGAAAGAAAATTAACCGTGTACCGCGATGTGCCGCAGGACGCTATTTACAAAACCTGGCACATGTGCGCGCGTAACGATGAAGAATATTATGCCACAGATATTTTATCGGATGTTTTATCGAGAGGAAATTCTTCGCGTTTGTATAAATCACTTGTAAAAGACAAAAAACTTTTTTCGGAAATAAACGCGTATGTGATGGGCGATTTTGATAAAGGGCTTTTTGTGGTTGCGGGAAAATTGAGTGACGGAGCTTCTGTTGAACAGGCCGAAGCAGGAATTGAAAGTGAACTGCAAAAAATGAAAACCGATGTGGTTGGCGAAGAGGAATTTCAGAAGTGCAAAAATAAAATCGAATCGACTTTGATTTTTTCTGAAATGGATGTTTTAAATAAAGCAACCAATCTTGCAATTTCTGAACTGTTGGGCGATGCCAATATGATAAACCGGGAAGCGGAAAAATATCAGAAAGTTACGGTTGATGATGTAAAACGCGTGGCGAATGAAATTCTGAGAAAAGAAAATTGCTCAACACTTTATTACTTAAAAAACAAATAAACCCTTTGCGTCTCTGCGTGACTCCTTCTGTAAAACACATGGCGAAAAGGAAAAAAATAAATCAATGCCACTGATTTCACAAGTTTACACAGATTGTTTTCGCAAATTAAATAAAAAAGATTGTGCTGAAAATCTGTGTAAATCCACGGAATCTGTGACAAAAAGAAAATAAATATTATGCTGAACAGAACACAAGCTCCTCACTTTAAAACCATAGAGAAAGTAGACATTCAGGAAGCCGCTTCTTTTAAACTGGATAACGGAATTCCGGTTTACACTATTGATGCGGGTAGCCAGGAATTAACGCGTATAGAATTTATTTTTAAGGCAGGAACTTTCTGGCAGGACGCGCCACTGAATGCCATTACAGCAAACAGCCTGATTGAAAACGGGACGGCAAAATATTCGGCCAATAAATTATCCGACAGCATTGATTTTTACGGTTCGTTTTTTGAAACTTCCTGCGGGTATGATTTTTCTTCGCTCGCGCTTTTCTCTTTAAACAAACATCTTGAAAGCACGTTGGTTTTTGTAGAAGACTTAATTAAAAACGCAATTTATCCTCAGGAAGAAATCACAACTTACCTCGCCAACAAAAAACAAAAACACCTTGTCAACCTGCAAAAAGTTAACAGTGTTGCACGTCATCGTTTTTCGGAATTACTTTTCGGCGAAAAACACCCTTACGGAATTCAGGCTAAAACAGAACATTACGATAATTTGCAAAGAGAATCCATCGTGAATTTTTACAAAAAACATTATCATCATGCAAACTGCACGATAATGGTAGCGGGAAAATTGCCTGCGAATCTTGCACAAATATTAAACAAACATTTTGGTGCTGAGAAGTGGGGTAGTGCAACGGAAATAAAAAAACTTTATCCCAACACCCAAAATAATCTGCAAAGAGAAAACCTGGTCGAGAAAAAAGATGCGGTGCAGTCTGCTATACGTATAGGTTGTCGCTTGTTTAATAAAACGCACGAAAACTATTTTGCTTTCCAGGTTTTGAATACGGTTTTGGGCGGGTATTTCGGTTCCAGGCTTATGGCAAATATCCGTGAGGATAAAGGATATACCTATGGCATCGGCTCCGGACTTTCTTCATTGGTGAACGATGGATTTTTTTACATCAGCACTGAAGTGGGGGCAGATGTAACTAAAAGTGCATTGGATGAAATTTACAAGGAAATAGAAATCCTTCAAAACGACCTGGTTACGGAATCGGAGTTGGAAACTGTAAAAAACTACATTTTAGGGCAATTTTTGCGCTCGGTTGAGGGCCCTTTTGCTTTGGCCGATAAATATCGGGGAATTTGGGAATTTGGCCTCGGGTATGACTATTATAGCAGGTATTTCGGGGCGGTGCAGACTGCAAACCCCCGTCAATTAAGGGATTTGGCTATAAAGTATCTCAAAAAGACTGATTTAATTGAGTTGGTAGTAGGAAAGAAATAACCTATTCACCTCTCAGAACATTTGCTAAATCCATCCCCTTTTCCCTTTCTGCGTTTTTAAAAGAATAATTTTGCTATTCCCCACAATATTCAAAAAGTCCCCCCGTTATACATGCATGAACCAACCAAACCTAAACCTGCATGATCAAAACTACTACTTTATCTTTAAGTCAATCATCATCTCAAAAAACTCAGTCTAAGGCAGAGAAAAAAATTAAACGCACGGCAAAAGAATTCGGGCCATCTGAATTTACCATTCAGAATATCCTGAACTACTCAAAAGCCCTGCAGGTGATGAGCCCCGCACAAACCGAAATTGTTTTTGGAGTGATGAATTAAATTAAAGGCACCTTCGGGTGCTTTTAAATAATTCGTCATGCTGAACTGGTTTCAGCATCCCCGATACGGAGGACAATATCTTATGACAAAAACAGAACGCTATGCAAAAATTCTGAATTACTTTCAGCAGAACGATTTACCTGCTGAAACGGAATTGCATTATAAAAACCCCTTTCAATTGTTGGTGGCGGTTATTCTTTCGGCTCAATGCACCGATAAACGCGTAAACATGATTACGCCGGCCTTGTTTAAAGATTATCCCAACGCAGAAGCTCTTGCAGCAAGCACTCCTGAAACAATCTTTACTTATATAAAAAGCATTTCCTATCCGAACAATAAGGCAAAGCATTTGGTGGGTATGGCTCAAACATTGCTTAAAGAGTTTGGAGGAAAAATACCGCATGAAGTGGATGAATTGATAAAACTACCGGGAGTTGGACGAAAAACTGCTAATGTGATTGCTTCTGTGGTATACGATAAGCCCGCAATGGCAGTAGATACGCATGTTTTCAGGGTATCGGCAAGGTTGGGATTAACGACTAATGCCAAGAACCCTTTACAGGCCGAACAACAATTAGTTAAAAATATTCCAGAAAACCTTGTGCCGAAAGCCCATCATTGGTTAATTTTACATGGAAGGTATATATGTCTTGCGCGTAAACCACTTTGCGAAAAGTGTAAGCTGACGGAATGGTGTAAGTACTTTCAGAATACAGTTCTCCCAGAGAAACGCAAAGTAAATACACGCAGAAGCCCGCAAAAAAAATCTGTGTAACTTAGCGAAACGCTCTGCGAAACTCCCGTGAAATAAAAAAAATGAAATCATGATAAGGAGATACAAAATACTGGCTGCCTTGTTTTTAGCATTAATGCCGAATCGTTGTCCTATTGTTTTGGCGTTTGAACGCATGCGCTGCGATAAAAAGTAAATGAAAAAGGTAAAGTTCATACTTATACTTCTTTCCTGTTCGCTGTTGCTCGACAGTTGTTTTCTTTTTCGCCCTAAAAACGGTTGCGATACTTGTCCGCACCTAAGTAAAAAAAGAAAAAGGCACGGGTCGTTTTAAGGGAAATACTTATAAATTTCTTTCCGATTATTAAACGCAGAAAAAATAAGAATGTTGTTTTCTAAAACAAGCCCGATTCTGTAGTCACCTGTATGGATTCTTTAAGCGTTTTTATAACCCGCAAGTTTTTTAATACCCCTTATATCTGAAAGCTGTTCAGTATCTTTTACTTCAAGAATAATTTCTTCTATACTGTGTGCTAATTTTTTATCACGGATTTTGGAAATTTCTTTATGAAATTTTTTGGTAAAGAGAACTTCCATTTTACTTCTTGCCCTGAATTTTTCTTAGGGTTTTAAATACAGAAGTTTCGTTTGAAAAACCTGATTTAAGGCCTTCTTCAATAGCTTTGCCGATAGCGATATCTTCTTTTTCTTCAAGGCTAAGTTCTGCGGTTTTAAGCCCGAGGCGCTTAGCGAGCTCATTAAAAAACTTGATATCTGTTTTAGAGTTTATGTTTTTAATTACCAGATCCATTATAACACTTATTTAGTACAAAGATAAGGTTTTTAAACGAAATTTCCATAGAGTTATTCTTGGCCCTCACCTAAGTAAAAAAAGAAAAAGGCACGGGTCGCGTTTTAAAATTAATTTTCTTCAATCTTCTCCAACACGGTCATTGCTGCTAATTGTTCGGCGGCGCGTTTGCTCGGATGTTTGGCTTCGGCTAAAATTTTTTCGTTTACTTCTACGCCTACGTGGTAAATTTTTTTCTTGCCGTCATGTTCTTCAGAAATCAATAAAAATTTTAAAGGTATTTTTAGTTTCTGGTAATGATTTATCAGGCGACTTTTATAATCGGTATCTTCGTTTATTAAAATCTCTACCTGTAAATGCTGCTTGATAATTTTTTCTAAAATAATTTTCTGCGTTTTTTTATAACCCTGATCCAAAAAAACAGCGCCTACTAATGCTTCTAAAGCATTTCCAAAAACCGAACCTGGTAAATGCCCGCGTATATCGGTAACCAATAAAGAATCAATTCCCATTTTAAGTGCCAGCTTGTTTAAATTTTGCCGGCTTACTATGCGCGAACGCGATTGGGTCAAAATACCCTCCTCGGCATTGGGCATTAATTTAAAAAGATATTCGGCTATCAACGCGTTTAAAACAGAGTCTCCTAAAAACTCCAAACGCTCATTACTTGTTTTATTTTTTGCGGCCGAACTGTGACGAAGCGCTTGTTTAAACAAATCTAAATTAGTTGCTTTAAAACCAAAAAGATTTTTAATGCTTTGCGCCAGTTTTTTGTCGGAAGAATTTGTGTAACGTTTTATTGAAAATACTTTCAGCAAGAAAAATTATTTGCTGAATTTTTTTATCACTACCGCGGCATTGTGGCCTCCAAAACCAAATGTATTGCTAATGGCGTAATTAACTACACGTTTTTGCGCTTTGTTGAAAGTCAAATTAAAACGCGGGTCAACATCGGGATCCGGCGTAGTAAAATTTATGGTTGGAGGGATAATATCATTTTTAACAGCTAACACGGTTGCCATTGCTTCAATCGCACCTGCCGCACCAAGTAAATGGCCGGTCATTGATTTGGTAGAGCTGATATTCATTTTAAATGCCTGTTCTCCGAATAACGCGCTGATGGCTTTTAATTCGGCAACGTCACCTAAAGGAGTGCTGGTACCGTGCGTATTAATGTAATCTATATCGTTAACGCTTAACTCTGCGTCTTTTAAAGCGCGTTGCATTACTAATTTTGCGCCTAATCCTTCGGGATGCGGAGCCGTGATGTGATGTGCATCTGCGCTCATGCCTCCGCCTATTACTTCGGCATAAATTTTTGCACCACGGGCAATGGCATGTTCCATTTCTTCTAAAACTAAAGCAACACCGCCTTCGCCTAAAACAAAACCATCGCGCTCTTTATCATAAGGGCGAGAAGCTGTTTGCGGAGAATCATTGCGTGTACTCATCGCCTGGCAAGCGTTAAATCCGCCAATCCCACTTTCGTTGATAGCCGCTTCAGAGCCACCGGCTACTATTGCAAGGGCTTTTCCCAAACGGATATAAGTAAGTGCGTCGATTATAGCGTTGGTTGAAGATGCGCATGCAGAAACTGTAGTAAAATTAGGACCCCGAAAGCCGAAGCGCATAGAAATGTGCCCCGAACAAATATCGGCAATCATTTTAGGAATAAAGAAAGGATTGAACCTCGGGGTTCCGTCTCCTTTAGCAAAACCGAAAGTTTCGTGCTGGAAAGTATCAAGTCCGCCAATGCCCGAGCCCCAGATTACACCCACTTCGTTCTTATCAATATTTTCATCCGTAATACCCGAATCGGCAACTGCTTGTACAGAAGCGGCAATACCGTAGTGTGAATAAGCATCAATCTTACGCGCCTCTTTTTTATCAAAATACTCTTCAGGGTTAAAGCCTTTTACTTCGCAGGCAAAACGGCTTTTAAATTTTTCGGCATTAAAACGCGTAATGGGCGCTGCGCCGCTTACTCCGTCAATCAGATTTTTCCAGTACTCGTCAACCGAATTACCGAGGGGCGTAATGGCGCCCAAACCTGTTATTACTACGCGTTTAAACTGCATACTGCTGTGTTGCGGAAAAATAATAAAACTATCCCGGTTTACAAGATGGTTTTAAAAGTGAAATTATTTTGCGTTAGTCTCGATGTAAGCGATAGCGTCCCCTACTGTAGAGATTTTTTCGGCTTGGTCATCGGGTATTGCAATGTTGAATTCCTTTTCGAATTCCATAATAAGCTCAACGGTATCAAGCGAATCAGCGCCTAAGTCGTTAGTGAAGCTGGCAGTTGGGGTAACTTCTTTTTCTTCAACGCCAAGTTTATCTACAATAATAGATGTTACTTTTTTTGCAATTTCTGACATTATTCAGGGTTTTAAAAATTCGTTGCAAAGATATATTAATCGGCAAAAAATCAAAAACTTATTTAAAGAGCTGTTGATAAGCTTTAAGGATGGTCAAATCACTTGTCTTTTTTTCTGCAAATAACTGAATTTTAATAGATTGTGATTTAAACGACTCTTCATTTAACAAAAGGCACTCTTTTATGGCGCTAATAAATGACTGTTTATTGTTTAAAGCTATATCCCAGCCGAGGCCGTTTTTTTGAAGATTTTGCCAGGGTGTTTGATTACTTATTACCGGAATGCAGCCATTTAACATGGATTCAATGATGGCGTGCCCGAAATTTTCGGTTAAAGTGGGTAATAAAAAAACGTGGTATTGTTTCATAATTTGTTCAACTTCTCCGGACAAAACATTTCCTTTAAAAGAAACGGAAATGTTTGAAGGAAGGGTTTGGGCAAGCGCGAGGCATTGTTTGTAATAAACTTCGTCCTCGGGCGGGCCGAATACATCAAAAATAATTTGTCCTTCTTTGATATTTTTTAAAACTTCAAGTGCAAAATCGATTTTTTTATTTTTTACTAAACGGGCAACGCAGCAAATTTTCAACTCGCCGCTTTTTTTTGTGTACTCAATCCTTTTTTGCAAAGGAGGTAAAGTTAAATTAGCAACTAAAACCACAGGCGCATCTTTACCGAATATTTTTTTTATCTCGTCCACCTCTTGTTGCGAGGTAGCATGCCAGGTAAGATTTTCATGCAGTCCGCCCAATTTAGACAAAACCAAAAATATTTTCTTCTTTTTGTATTTTATGGAGAGAGCGCCTTTGCGCAACATGCCGCGCGGAGCAAGTACAATGGGTTGTTTTATTTTCCCCTGCTTTTGTAATATTAAAGGATAAATACTAAAGGGCTTGGAGAAAAAAGAATTGATGTATAAACAATCAAATTCAATTCCGGCCATTATTTCCAGAAGTTTTGCGCGCGTTACTTTTCCCGGCAGGTAAATTATTTTTTCATTGTTATCGCCTGTGAGCCATTCATTAGTTTTAACGTTTAAAGGATTTTTATCAAAGGCATCTTTATCGGATGTAATCACAAAAAAATTGTAATCGTTCTTTAAATGGTAAACCAAAGCAGCCACAGATTTAACCGGGCCACCTGCTTTATACGCGGGCAGATACCAATCCGTAAGAACAACTATGTTTTTTTTTGAAGGCAATTGTTAAATATATTCCGCTAAGGTAGATATTTTGAGGTTTTTTGTATCTTTACCTGAATGAAGTTTTACAAATTTATACTGCTTTGCCTTTTTTCAGTTGCCATCAACTCTTGCAGCAAACATCATTACGAAGTGCCTCCCGATTTAGGTTATGACTATTATCCGGGAAAAAAAGGCAGTTATATTGTATATGATGTGGATTCCATCTCCTATACCAAACTTCCAACCATCGATACATTCACTTATAAATTCCAGATAAAAGAAAAGATAGATACGATTTTTACCGATAATCAAAACAGGCCCATGCTTAAAATTATCCGCTATAAAAAAATATACAGCGCAACTGTTCCTTACAGCCAAATGACCTGGGCTTTGCAGAATGTATGGGCTGCTAACATAACAAAAACCACCGCTGAGGTTGTTGAAGAAAACGTACGATTCACCAAACTTATTTTTCCGGCAAGATTAAACGAAACCTGGAATGGCAACGCGCAAAACATAATTGGCGAATGGGACTATAAATATACCGTATATGACAGCCCTGCTACCATTGGTGGAATTTCCTTCAGCAAAACTTTGAAAGTCATGCAAAAATACTTTCCTTCGGCTATCAGTTATCAGAACTATTACGAACAGTATGCCAGGGGTGTAGGGATGATTTACAGAATTATTGAAGATTATAATTACCAGGACGGATTCGGGAATGCAAACCCGGGGCATATATACAGTGGCTCTTATTATCGGATGACGATTAATTCGTACGGAACGGAGTAGAGAAGAAGTCAGAAGTTAAAGTAAAAAATCAGGAATCATTAGTCCGAAGCAAAAAAAGAATTAAAAAAACCTTGCATGAAAAAGACAATCGGAATATTTATTTTTATTTTTTGTTCAGTTAATTTTTTTGCGCAAAGCAGTAATACGCGTTATTGGGTAGCGTTTAAAGATAAAAATGGCACGCCGTACAGCGTAAGTAGCCCACTCCAATTTTTATCACAACGCGCACTTAACCGCCGTGCATTACATAGTTATACAGTAAACGCTCAAGATTTACCTGTTAATCCTTCTTATGAGGCACAGGTTCGCGGAACAGGTGCTATTGTGGTAAGCCGTTCTCGTTGGTATAACGGAGTAACAGTGCGTATTACAAATCCTTCTCAACTAACAGCTATCAATGCTTTGTCGTGTGTGCAAAGTACAAAATCAGTTGCGCGTATTAAGCAATTGCCTAAAGTTGTTTCGTCAACGAATAATGTTTCTGCCAATCACAGATCAGCATCTTCAACTCAGGCCAATGGCCGTTTTAATTACGGCGCGGGGTATAATCAAATTCATTTATTAAACGGAGAATGTTTGCATAACCAGTTTTATGATGGAACAGGAATGCAGATCGCTGAAATTGACGATGGCTTTAATAATGCCAACACCATTTCTATTTTTGATAGTTTGTGGATGCAGCACAGGGTGCTTGGAAAACATAATTTTTTTAACGGAGACACAACGGATTTATTTATGATTGGTGGCCACGGCACTTCGGTACTTTCCTGTATGTCGGCATTTAAGAGCGGAAGTTTTATAGGAACCGCGCCTTATGCAAAATATTATTTACTGCGCAGCGAGGTGGACAGTTCTGAACAAATTATGGAAGAATACAGTTGGGTTGCGGCTATTGAATTTGCGGACAGTGCGGGAGCGGATGTTGCTACCTCTTCTTTAGGTTATACACTTTTTGATGACGCAACGCAAAACCATACATGGGCAAGTTTAGACGGAAAAACTTCTGTGGCTAGTTGGTCGGCAACTTTGGCTGCACGCCGTGGTATGATAGTGTGTGTTGCAGCAGGTAATGAGGGAAGTAATACCTGGAGAAAAATTACAATTCCTTCTGACGCGGATAGTATTTTGTGTGTCGGGGCTGTAGATAATACGGGTGCATATGCCTCATTCAGTTCACAAGGTTATAGCGCCGACCATCGTGTTAAACCGGATGTTATGTCGCAGGGGCAAAACTCAACCGTTATTTCTTCCAATAGCGGAAATGTAATTACTAGTAGTGGAACCTCTTTTGCCACTCCTGTTTTAGCAGGCATGGTTGCTTGTTTGTGGCAGGGAAATCCGACTAAAACAAATATGCAGGTAATTCAGGCAATTAAACAAAGCGCCACACAATATGCAACACCCGATTCTTTAATGGGGCACGGTATTCCGGATTTTTGTCTGGCCGACCAGATTTTAAAGGGCAGCAGTGGTATTTACAGTAATCCTTCTTTGCAGTATGATGCATCAGGTTTCTATGTTTCGGGAATGGAAAATTGTAAACTTACTGTTGAGTTGTTTGACGTGCAGGGAAATTTATTGGCAAGCGAACAAACACAAATTACAAATTACGGCGGCAAAAATTATTTGGCAGTTCCTTCTTACAATACTGCGGCAGCAGGAATGTATATCATAAGAATCACTTCAGATAAGGGTGATAAGTGGGTGAGGAAAGTTGTGAAGAATTAACAGCCGGATTCCTCGCGGAGAGCAGCGGAGCTCGGAATGACAACGAAAATTAATTAAGGGACAATTGTGGAAAACCGGCATGAATGCTGTCGTAAAAAGCCAATTCAAAAACATCTGGCTTCATAAAATCGTATAATGGAAAACTGCGGAGTATGTCGTAAACATTTTCTAAACTTTTTGCTTCAAACACAATCCATAATTTAGAGCGATCGATAGCGAGTGCGTAACTAACAATTAAACCTGCGTTCATTAAATCGTCTACTTTTCTGCGTTGTTCAGGGACTAATTTTGAAAATGCGGGAGTAAACTGATTGATTAATTCAATCTCTGCTTTATAAGTGCTCATTCTTTTCTTTTAATTTGTAGTCTGTACTTATTTTGGAATAGGATAGGAGATGCTGAAACAATCCCGATAGCTATCGAGGCAGCATGACGTTTTATTTAGCTAATAATTGTTTCACCAAATCAGAAATTGCTTTTCCATCAGCTTTACCTGCTAATGCTTTTGAAGCAACACCCATTACTTTGCCCATATCGGCGGGAGAAGCGGCGCCAACCTGCGCGATAATTTTTTCAACTTCTGCTTTTAATTCCTCGGCGCCCATTTGTTTGGGTAAATAACTTTCAATTACATCGGCTTGTGTTACTTCTACTTCAGCTAAGTCGGCGCGGTTTTGTGTTTTATAAATCTCGGCTGTTTCGCGGCGTTTTTTTACTTCTTTTTGTAACGCTTTGTTGGCACTGTCTTCGGTTAAACCTTCGGGAGAAGTTTTAAGTAAAAGCACTACAGCTTTCATAGCGCGTAAGGCTTCCAGTTTTTTAGCGTCTCTTGCTAACATAGCTGTTTTTATATCAGAGTTTAATTTTTCTTCGATTCCCATTTTGTAAATTTTGGCAAATGTAGGCCTTTTTAACCACAGATTCCGCAGATTTTCACAGATTTTTTTGAAAAGGGGCTCTACAAATATGTGAAGAAAACATAGTGAAACTTTGAGTCTTAGAGCCTTAATACAAAAGCAAAATGCTAGTCCTCCAATAGGAACAGAGCTTCTCTTAACTCGCCGAGTGTTTTTGTTTTGTTTTGCTGCAGGGCTACTTCAACACCTTTTTTATAAACTTCAATGGCTTTTTCATTTTCGGTTTTTGCTTCGTAGCATTTGCCCAATTGATAATAAGCGGCAAGGTAATTTTTATTATTACCTAAAAGTTTTTCTAAACCTTCAATAGCTTTTTGTATTTCTCCTGCCGAAAAATATTCTACCGTGATGGCGTATTGCAAAAACTCATCATTAGGTTCTTGCATTAACATTTGTTGGAGTTGTTTGAGACGGGTTGGCATATTGCAAAGTTAGGTTTTAATTGCAGATGTTGTTTGCGTTAGGGATTGTAACGGAAATCCTTTTTGCCTGCTGCTTGCAAAAAGATTGCAGTGTAAAGCCCGGCCCCGTGAAAATATACATTGAAAGAGAATTTTAATTCGGGGAAACGCCAAAGCAAATAACAGATTCCTCGCAAAACAGCAAGGCTCAGAATGACAAACAAAAGGAGAAATGATCTAAGCCGATTTAAACTGCTTCAAAAAACGCACATCGTTTTCGAAGAATAAGCGGATGTCAGTTACTTTGTATTTAAGCATGGCAATACGCTCTATACCCATGCCGAATGCATAGCCGGTGTATTTATTGGCGTCAATTTTACAATTGGTAAGAACTTGCGGGTCAACCATGCCGCAGCCTAAAATTTCTAACCACCCGCTGTATTTGCAAACGTTGCAACCTGCACCTTTACAAAGCGTACAGGAAATATCTACTTCCGCACTTGGTTCGGTAAACGGAAAGAAACTCGGTCGCATGCGTATTTTTGTTTCTTCGCCGAAATAACGTTGAGCAAAATATAAAAGCGTTTGCTTTAAATCGGCAAAAGAAACATTGATGTCAATATACAATCCTTCAATCTGATGAAACTGGCAATGACTGCGCGCAGAAACAGTCTCGTTGCGATAAACTCTTCCGGGAGAAATGGTGCGGATAGGAGGTTTATTATTTTCCATTAAATGCACCTGCACCGAAGAAGTTTGTGTGCGTAAAACAATTTCCGGATTGGTTTGAATGTAAAAAGTATCCTGCATATCGCGTGCGGGATGATCTTCTGGCGTATTCAGCGCTGTAAAATTATGCCAGTCGTCTTCAATTTCCCTTCCCTCGCTGATCGAAAAACCGATGTCTTCAAAAATTTTTGTGATTTCATTTTTTACAATGGTTATCGGGTGTTGTGAGCCTAATTCCGCAATTGGTTCAGCAGGTAAGGACAAATCAATATCTGAAGAAACAATATTTGTTTGCGATTCGAATTTTTCTTTGAACTCGTTAATTTTTTCCTGCGCCTTAACTTTTAACTGGTTTAAACGCTGGCCCATTTCGCGTTTTACATCGGGCGCAACATTTTTAAAATCTTCGAAGAGTTGTGTGATCTCGCCTTTTTTGCTGAGCCATTTAATGCGGTATTCTTCCACCTGCTCTTTGCTTTGAGCTTTAAACTTTTCTACTTCTTCTAATATATGTTCAATTTTTTCCTTCATTTTCAAATTATCAAATCAGCACATCGTCAAATTAATCTGCCTGCAAAAACGGATATTTATAATCAACCGGCGGAACAAAAGTTTCTTTAATTGTACGTGGAGAAACCCAGCGTAACAAATTAATTTTTGCTCCGGCTTTATCGTTGGTTCCGCTTCCGCGTGCGCCACCGAATGGCTGTTGACCTACAACCGCACCTGTACATTTATCGTTGATATAAAAATTACCGGCAGAGTTTGATAATGCTTTTGTTGCCTGCTCAATTGCATAACGGTCGTTTGCAATGATTGCACCTGTTAATGCATAAATGGAAGTGGAGTCAACTATTTTTAAAATTTCGTTCCACTTTTTTTCGTCGTAAACATGTATCGTTAACACAGGCCCGAATAATTCTTCGCACATGGTTACGTACTTTGGATCTTTTGCCTGTATAATGGTGGGCTCGATAAAATATCCTTTCGATTTATTGTAATTTCCTCCTGCAATAATCGAAACGCCTTTGTCTTTTTTAGCGCGCTCAATATAACTTGTCAGTTTGTCAAATGATTTCTCGTCGATAACCGCATTAATGAAATTGGTGAAATTTTCCGTCGGGCCCATTTTCATGGATTTCAAATCGGTTATTAATTGCTCTTTTACTTCTTTCCAAAGGTTGGAAGGAATATATACACGCGATGCTGCTGAACATTTTTGCCCCTGATATTCAAAAGCGCCGCGAGAAATAGCAGTAGAAACCACTTTAGAATCAGCACTCGGGTGAGCTAAAATAAAATCTTTTCCGCCCGTTTCTCCCACAATGCGTGGATACGATTTGTATTTGTGAATGTTGTTACCGATGGTTTGCCAGATATTCTGAAACACTTCGGTTGAACCTGTAAAATGTATTCCTGCAAAATCTCTGTGATTAAAAATTACCTCCGCTGCATCGGGGCCTGAAGGGTAAATTAAATTAATTACCCCGTCGGGCACGCCTGCCTTCTGAAAAATTTCCATTAGCACGTTTGCGGAATAAACTTGTGTGTTTGAAGGTTTCCAAACAACCACGTTACCCATCATAGCGCAGGATGAAGGGAGATTTCCGGCGATGGCAGTAAAATTAAAAGGAGTCAATGCGTAAACAAATCCTTCCAGCGGCCTCCACTCTATCCGGTTCCAAACACCGGAACCTGAAACGGGTTGTTCGGCATAAATTTCCGTCATGAACTGAACATTGAAACGAAGGAAATCTGTAATCTCGCAGGCAGAATCAATTTCGGCCTGGAAAGCGTTTTTACTTTGCCCGAGCATTGTAGCGGCATTTAATTTTGCCCTGTAAGGCCCGGCAATTAAATCGGCAGCTTTTAAAAAAATACTCGCGCGGTGCTCCCAGGAAAGCTCTGCCCATTTTTTCTTGGCTGCAAGAGCGGCGTTGATGGCCTGCGTAACATGTTTTTTATCGCTTTTATGAAAAAAACCTAAAGTATGTTTATGGTCGTGCGGAGGAGCAAGGCGCGTTTTATTTCCGCTACGCACTTCTTTTCCTCCGATATACATAGGTATATCCAATTGTTTTGAGCGAAGTTCTTTCAACATCGCTTGCAACTCTTTGCGTTCGGCACTGCCCGGGTTGTAATTTTTTACTGTTTCGTTAACCGGTACGGGCACTTTAAAGATTCCTTTTGGCATTGTAAAAATTTTAAACAAAAATACATATAAAAACTATGCGGAAATCCTCCCGAATAAAATAGTAGATTTGTTGTGTAATCATGCAAAACAAGCCCGGGGAAATACCCATTTTGGATAATTTACGCGCAATAGCGGCATGGTCGGTATGCCTGTATCATTTTATTTGTACTACAACAGGCCTGATTGGCAGGGATACACTACTTTACAAAACTTTTTATTTCGGGCAATTTGGTGTGCATTTGTTTTTTATTATTTCGGGCATGGTAATACCGTGGGCTCTCTATAAAAACGGCTATCAAATAAAAAATATTTTCAGGTTTTTGGTTAAGCGTCTTATTCGTTTGGAGCCGCCCTATCTTTTTTCTATCGTACTTGTTGTGACAGTTCTTCTTCTCAGAAAATACAGTCCCAGTTACGATGGCATTGACCGGGAAATTACCGCAAAACAAGTGTTTTTACATTTGGGGTACCTGGTTCCTTTCTTTGAAAACGTAACATGGTTGAATAATGTGTATTGGACACTGGCGATAGAGTTTCAGTATTATTTTGCTATTGCTCTTTTGTATTTTTTATTTGTTTCTCCTCTGGTATATGTGCGTATGGCGGGCTATCTACTTTTAATGGCGGCACCTCTTATTCCCGGTTCATCTGATTTTCTTCCATTCTGGTTGCCTTTATTTGGTGTAGGTATTGTACTTTTTTTGTATAAAGCAGAATTAATTAAAGAGATTGAGTTGTGCCTGGTAATTTTTTGTTTTGTATTGCATCTTTGGTTTTTTAACAGCCCGGTTACTTCGGTAATTGCTGCGGCTGCAGGTTTTGTAATTATGTTTTTGTTTGCATACACAAACAGGATTTTATCTTTTTTCGGAAAATTTTCTTACTCGGTTTATCTTATACACCCTGTTTTGGGCGCTACCTTTGTAAATGTTTTTTCGCATAATGTAAGCGGTGTTTTTGCTAAATTTATGCTTGTTTCGGGAGGATTGGTAATTACCGCCATTGGTAGTTATCTGATGTATTTACTGGTTGAAAAACCGTCCAAAAAGCTAAGTTCAAAACTGAGCTATAAAACAAAATGAAGTTAGAGGGAGAAATAGCGCAACACGAAACTTCTCAACAGGAAAAGATTGTCGGCTTTATGATTTATCTTTCTGTTTTCATGGGCTCTTCCATTGTTTTCTTTAAGGAGCCGTTTGAGGGGTATTTCCACTATGCTATTTACCTGACTTTACTTCCTTTTTTTGTAAGCAGGTACGGTCTGCCCAAAACACCTTTTCAGATATTAGTACTTCCGCTGTTAGTTGGCATTTTTCAAATTGTATTGGGAAATAATGAGCCGTTTTTATTTATTAAAATATTCGGAGGAGTACTTTTGTCGGTTTCGTTTTACTATTACGTAAATGAGTTTTATGAGGTGGACGTAGAAAAAATGTTCAAACTTTATTTAACATGGACTTATTGGACGGCAGTGATAGCCATTATTCAATACCTCGCGTTTAAGATAAACTTTAAACCCGGGTATGATTTTGGTTTTTTATTGAATAAAGGTGGCCACGTAATAACGGAAGGAGGAGGTAGTATACGGGTTAATTCTATTTACCTCGAGCCGTCGCAACTTGGAATAATGCTGGGCCCTGCGGCCTTTGTATCAGCTTTAAATATTCTTCGCCGCAAACATTATCACTATGCACAATATCAAAACATCGTCATACTAATAGCTCTTTATTTAAGCCGTTCTTCAACGGGTTATTTAGGATTATTTTTAATATTTTTGGTAATGGGCATAAACTTTGGTTACTTTCTTTATTTAGTATTATTTGTTGTTGTAGGTTATTTTGCCGCATGGGGTTTATATAATACGATTCCTGAGTTTCATGACCGGGTAGATAGCTCAATGGGATTATGGGTAGAGGGAGACCTGTCTTTGAAAAACGTAAACACTTCCAGCTTTGTATTATATAATAACTCGCACATTGCGTGGGAGAATTTGAAAGAACATCCTCTTTTTGGTACGGGCCTTGGCTCCCATCCCGTTGCGTATAAAAAATTCAGTTATACCAACGAAGGAAAAATCCGGCTGAAGGGTTTTGAGTTTAATACGGCGGATGCAAACAGTTTATTGTTGCGGTTAATGTCTGAAACAGGATTGATGGGTGTTCTATTTATTTTATTTCTTATTTTCCGGGGTTTTATAGGTTATTCGGGCGATGAAGACGATAAATATTGGATTATATCGGGCGCACTACTGGTTCTTATTCTTCTTTACCTTTTGCGGCAGGGAAATTATTTTTTGAACGGATTTCCTTTTTTCGTATGGTTGTATTATTACAATAAAACAGCTTACATGGAAAATGAAGCACTGAAAAGATTAGCAGCGGAAGAAGCTGAAAGAAAGAAAAGGGAGCAATTCAGGATTTAAACATGAAGATACTTGTTTTATATGAAGAGCTGGCGCCGTACTTTATTAATTGTGTAAATGAATTTGCGGATAAATATAATTGCAGGATTTTTATTCTTTGTAAAGGCGTAAATGCTGTCGCCCCGTTTCAGTTTGATAATATCCATTCTAATATTGAAATTAAAAACCGCGATGAATTTAACGAACAGGAAATATTTAATGTAGTCAGAAGTTTTTCGCCTGATGCCGTTTTTGTGGGAGGGTGGCTGCATAAACCCTATATTAAGCTGATTAAAAAATTAAAATTAAAAAACACGATTATCGGATTTGATAATCAGTGGACAGGAAGTTTAAAGCAACGCTTGGGAATTGTATATTTTAAAGTTTTTATAAAACCGTATATCCGCTTTGCTTTTGTTCCCGGGAAAAAACAGCATCTCTTTGCAAAAAAACTTGGGTTTGACGAATCCGAAATATCAGAGGGAATTTATTGTTGCGAATATAATTTGTTCTGCAATTATTATGATAAACACAAAAAAGAAAAGGAAATGAACTTTCCCAAACGCTTTTTATACGTTGGCAGGTATGCGAAAGAAAAAGCAGTTGAAGACTTATGGAATACTTTTATTGAATGGCAAAACGAACAACCCAACGAATGGGAATTATGGTGCCTCGGTAAAGGAGATATTGAGCCGGTTACTCATTCGAAAATAAAGCATTTTGGTTTTTTGCAATCCCATGAAATGGATTCAATAATTAAAGATACGGGAGTTTTTATTTTGCCAAGCACTTTTGAGCCCTGGGGAGTCGTAATACACGAATATTCTACGGCAGGATTCCCTTTACTTAGTGCCGATAAAGTAGGGGCTGCGGGCTTGTTTATCGAGCAAGGCCTTAACGGATTTTTGTTTGAAACCGGAAATAATAAGCAGCTTAAAGAAAAAATGAATAAATTTAGTACCCTTAATCAAAAAGAACTGAACGATATGGCTCTGTACAGTACAAAAATGGCGGCTAAAATAACTCCGGTTTTATGGGCCGAACGATTAATGAAAATGTGTAAACATGAGTAAAACAAAAATATTGGTAACCGGTGGTGCGGGAAATATCGGAAGTGTAACAGTTGAAAAACTGATTTCGGATAAAACCAATTTTGTGGTTGTTGCAGATAACCTGTCTACGGGTTTTTTAAATAAACTTCCTAAAGAGAATAAAGGCAATTGGACTTTTGTAAAAAGCGATGTAAATATTTATCAGGACATAGCGCAGATTATGCTTGCCCATCAGTTTGATTATGTTTTTCATTTTGCAGCGGTGGTGGGCGTAAAACGCACTCAGGAAAACCCGATTAGTGTACTGAGAGATATTGACGGAATAAAAAATATTTTGGAACTTTCTAAAAACACCTCTGTAAAACGTGTTTTTTACGCTTCTTCTTCTGAGGTATACGGGGAGCCGGTGAGTCTTCCGCAGCACGAACATACTACCCCTCTTAATTCGCGTGTGCCGTATGCAGTGGTAAAAAATTTAGGGGAATGTTTTTGTAAAAGCTATCATCAGGAATATGGTTTGAATTATACCATTTACCGTTATTTTAATACCTACGGACCTAATCAAAGTACTGATTTTGTTTTACCGCGTTTTTTAGAAGCTGCTTTAAAAAATAAAGACATTACTATTTACGGTGACGGAAGTCAGACGCGTACTTTTACTTATGTAGATGATACGATTGACGCAAGTCTTGCCTGCTTATTTAAAAACGAAGTGGTGAACGACGTGATAAATATCGGTAACGACATTTCTATTTCCATGCTTGATTTGGCAAAACTGATTATTAAAAAAACCAAATCACAATCAAAAATTATACATTTCAATCCGCTTAAAGAGGGCGATATGACCCGTCGCCAGCCGGATAATACAAAGATGCGCCAATTACTTAACCGTTCTCTGATTTCGTTGGAGGAAGGTATTGAACGTATGTTAAACAGCAAACAATTTTTATCTTCCGTTAATCTGTAATGTGTGGCGTCAGTGGTATAGTTTCTTCTGCTTTATCTCCCGATAAGATTATTCCTGCACTTCAGCGCATGAACAAAGCCATCGCTCACCGCGGGCCTGATGCAGAAGGAGTATGGAATGATGAATACGCTTACCTCGGCCACCGCCGTTTGTCAATTATTGATTTGTCGGATGCCGGAAAACAACCCATGCATTCGTATGATAACCGCTATGTGATTGTTTACAACGGCGAATTATATAATTACAAAGAATTGCGTTTGCAATTACAGCGATCTGTACAAGGCACAAGCGAGAAACCATATTTTTTCCGTACGCAAACCGATACCGAAGTAATTCTTGCGGCATATATGCGTTGGGGAAAAGATTGCCTGCAACATTTTAACGGGATGTTTGCTCTTTCGATTTACGACAAACAGGATAAAACTATTTTCATCGCGCGCGACCGTTTGGGAATAAAACCGCTTTATTATTCGTTTCAAAATCACACGCTGATTTTTGCTTCTGAGATTCGTGCTATTGCAAAATCAGGATTGATTGAAAATAAAATTAACCGTGATGCGCTTCCGGATTATCTGCAATACCAAACTGTTCACGCCCCGCAAACTATTATGCAGGATGTAAATATGTTGTTGCCGGGAAATTTTTTATGGCTTGAAAAAAACGAATTATCAGTAAAGCCCTGGTGGAAAATTGAAAGCTCCATTAATTACGAAAGCGAAAATAAATCATACAAAGAAATTTGTGACGACATAAAAAAATTATTTTACTCGGCCGTTGAGCGAAGGCTGGTGGCTGATGTTCCTTTCGGTGCTTTTCTTTCGGGAGGAATTGATTCAAGTGCGGTGGTAGGTGCCATGTCGCAGGTTTCGGCCCGAAAAATAAAAACTTTTTCGGTGGTGTTTGACGAGAGTGAATTTTCGGAAGCCCGGTATTCAAGGTTAATTGCTAAAAAATTTAATACCGATCACCACGAAATAAAATTAACCCCGCAAAATTTTCTTGAGCAAATTCCGGAAGCCCTGAGTGCTATGGATCACCCCAGTGGCGACGGGCCGAATACATACATTGTTTCAAAAGCTACACGCAAAGCAGGAATAACAATGGCTCTTTCAGGTTTGGGAAGTGATGAGTTGTTTTGCGGCTACGATATTTTTAGGCGTAGTTATAAATTAGAAAAACAATGGTGGTTAAATCTTGCGCCACGTTTATTCCGTGTTCCGGCAGGTTATGCTTTAAAAACATTTAAGCGCGGTGTAGCTTCCCAAAAAATCGCGGAAATTATTTCTAAGCCCGCAGTTAATTTTAATTATTCCTATCCCGTATCCCGTAAAGTTCTTACGGATGATTTAATTGAAAAATTATTAAACCGTTCTGATTTACCAATGAATTCAGTATACAGGTTTTTGCGTTTACTGGAGTTCAATGATAAAAATCATCGTTTAACTAAATACTCTATTGCAGAAATAAACACCTACATGCAAAATACTTTGCTGCGCGACACCGATCAAATGAGTATGGCGGTTGCTTTAGAAGTTCGTGTGCCATTTTTGGATTATAAATTAGTTGAATATGTTTTAGGTGTTCGCGATAAATTTAAGTTTCCGGCTACGCCCAAAAAACTCTTAACCGATTCGTTGGGAGATTTATTACCTGCCGAAATTATTGACCGTAAAAAAATGGGTTTTGTATTGCCCTGGCCTGTTTGGATGAAGAGGGAATTGAAACCCTTTTGCGAAAAGAATCTTTCTAATCTGGAAGAATTTGGTTTTAATAAAATGGAAATCAATAATTTATGGAACTCTTTCTTAAAAAATGACCCGAGAATATCCTGGAGCAGAATATGGCCACTTGTTGCGTTAGGCCACTACAAAAGTATATTTTAAATCATTTACCACGATTTAAGCTGTTTCTTTACTGAAATTCCCTGCTTTAACAGACTTCCAACAATATCGAAAATTTACCGACAAATTCCTTGCTTTCGCCTCAATGATTTACTATATTTGGTAAACGGAAATTTAAAAAAATGCCTTAAAAAGCAGTATTTCGGATATAATTAAGTGAATGGTTTTACGGGTTTTAAAATAAATTATATAAATCGCCCAACCATTTTTTTAATAATGCTATCTAACTAATTAAGGAATGTTCTTTTTAAAGTAAAAAAACAAAAGCTCTGTTAAATGGTTATCTGAACCTAATTAAATAAAAACATGATGAAAAAGATTTATTTCTTATCAGCATTAAGCCTCCTTTTCTTAGCAGGAGCGTTTTCACAAAATAATAAAGAAGCCTTGCATGATGATGGCTTTAACAGTCCTCAGCATTATCAGTTAATTGCAGAGCAGCATAGGCTAGTGAGAACTTACCTTGGTACAGATGCTTTCAATAAAATCTTCATCGAAGTTTTGAAAAAAGCCAATGTTACTGAGAAGGATCAGAAGCCTTTTTACAAAATGCTGAAAGAGAAATATTCTTTAAAGGATAAGTATACGATTATTGCAAAAATCAATAGCGGTGAAATCAGCCAATCAAATATTGAAAAATATTTATCAGATATTAAGCCTACTGAGTACGCAAGTTATTATGAAGGCGCTTACCTGAAAGGTAAATCAACTTTATTGGAGAATGCCCCTAAAATTACGCCTGTTAGTGATGCGGAAATGCAAAGTTGGCTTTCTGCCAGGTTGGGTGCTAATGTAGTAACATCCGCTGCCTGCGGTAACGTGGATTTTAACAATGGTAATTTTGGTGGTTGGGCAGGTCATTATACAACTTATAATTGTACCTCTCCAACTCCTAATACAAGAAACATTAATAGCCTTAATTATACGGCGATGAATACTACAACCGACCAACATGGTTTGTGTAGCGCGGGAGCTGATCCTTCTGTCGTAACGGCTGTACTTCCTACGGTTTCTCCTTTCGCAGGTGGTGCACCGGTTTCTTGCCGCTTGGGTGATGTATTAGATGGTTGTGGCGCTGCAGATTTACAATATTCATTTGTAGTTAACGCCAATAATACAAACTTCACGTATTCTTATGCTGTAATTTTGTATGACGGACATCCTGCAACTGATGCTCCTAAAGTAATGATTTCAATGAAGGACTTAACTACGGGTCTTCCTATAAATTGTGCCACGTATACAATGGATGCGACTGGTGGTGCCGGTGGCGCTAATGGTTATTTAGCTGCTGACCCCCTTAATACATTAATGTACTATAAACCATGGAGCCAGGTATATATACCGCTGTTAGCCTATGTTGGCCATAATGTTCAGGTTAATTTAATTACTTCCGATTGTAACGGAGGCGCACATCGTGGTTACATGTATGTTGACTTTACTTGTTCACCATTACAATTATTGAGTTCTACCCCGATGGTTTGTGGTGGTTCAACAGCCGTACTTACTGCCCCTCCCGGTGCTTCTTCTTATAGTTGGGCAACTGTAGGTGGTTCGGGAACAATTATTGGTTCTACAACTAATCAAACGGTTACAATCGGATCTGCCGGCCACTATCAGGTTACTCTTGGTTCGTTCGGTTCAGGTTGTACTTTAGTAATTGATACGATTATTCCCGGCGGACCTACAGGCCCGATTGCAAATTTTACGGATGCACCGGGTTGCTTCAGTGTACCTGTACCTTTTACTGATCAAACCAATCCGAATGGAGGCGGGCCTGTTACCGGATGGAGTTGGAATTTTGGTGACGGAGGTACGTCCACTGTTCAAAATCCGAATCATACTTATGCCGCCGCCGGAACTTATACAGTAACATTAACTTCTACTAACGGAGGTTGTGTAAGTACCTATACGGCTGCCGTCACCGTCACAGCCGGTGTAGTGCCCAGTTTTACAGGGCCTCCCGTTTGTTTAGGTGCTCCTACTACTATTACAAACACAACAGCCGGTGCAGCCACTTATACTTGGACACTTGGTAACGGAACAACTTCAAATTCTGCAACTCCTGCAGTTACTTATACTGCTGCGGGCTCTTATGCGGTAACTTTATCTGTTACTACCGGTGGTGGTTGTACAGGAACAGTTACTAATACGGTTGTGGTAAATCCACCTCCAACTGTTACAGCAACAGGTAATACTATTTGTAATGGCGCAGGCCCGGTAAATATTACTGCCGCCGGCGCAACTACTTATACATGGAATACCGGTGCAACCGGTGCAACACTTAGCCAGAATCCGGCAGTGACAACTAATTATACGGTTACCGGAACAAATGCCAACGGCTGTGTAAATACTGCAACAACCACTATAAATGTGATATCGAATCCTACAATTACGGTTGTCCCTACATCGATTTGTGCGGGTTCAACAGGAACTCTTACCATTAGTGGTGCGACAACTTATACATGGACGGGTCCGAGCATTGTTGGTGCAACAACAGGTTCTGTAGTTACTGCTAATCCCGGTGCTACTTCAACTTATACGGTTAATGGTACTGTGGGTACTTGTACTGCAACAACAACGGGAGTATTAACTGTTAACCCGATGCCGGTACCGGCATTTACTGCTCCACCCGTTTGCATAGGTGCACCTACCACCATTACAAACACAACAACCGGTGCCGCGACATATACATGGACACTTGGCAACGGAACAACTTCAAACTCTGCAACTCCTGCAGTTACTTATACCGCTGCGGGCCCTTATGCGGTAACTTTATCAGTTACTTCGGGCAGTGGTTGTACGGGAACAATTACTAATACTATTGTGGTAAATCCGCTACCAACTGTTACAGCAACAGGGAATACCATTTGTAATGGTGCAGGCCCGGTAAATATTACAGCCGGGGGTGCGTCTACCTATACCTGGAACACCGGATCAACAGGGGCAACTCTTAGCCAAAACCCCGGAGCGACAACTAATTATACAGTTACAGGAACAGATGCCAACGGATGTGTAAATACTGCAACTACTACCATTAACGTAATAAATAATCCCACTGTTTCAATAACCCCGACGAGTATATGTGTTGGTTCAACGGGGACGTTGACGGTAAGCGGAGCCACGACATATACATGGACGGGTTCGAGCATAGTTGGTGCAACGACGGGTTCATTGGTAACAGCTAATCCCGGCGCAACCAGTACT
>DATMMV010000159.1:0-20871 GCA_035569635.1 Bacteroidia bacterium
GAATAAAAAATGAAGCGATCAGGCAAAGAAGAATGGAGTACCAAAAAATTAAATTAATGCGAAATAAAAATTTTAACTTACATTTGAATTAACAAGAAACACTATCTAACAATAAGTCCATATTACTTTGAAGACATACACTCCTTAACGATACGATTATCCTACCGGAATACACGCTGCCCAATTATAAAAAGAGTATCGATTATAACGCCGTAAATAAAAAAACGCTGCAAGATTTGGGCTATCGAGTAAAGTCGATTAACTGCGATAACCTGGCCAAATTGGGCGGATCGCTTCACTGTATATCATTCACTAATTAAACTCTTATGAACCCCGTCAACCAATCCGTCAACTACAACAAAAAACCCATTGTAAATATCGAATTTACAATGGGCTGCGCATCATTTTTGTGCTCCCACTTGGGCTCGAACCAAGGACCCTCAGATTATGAGTCTGATGCTCTAACCGACTGAGCTATAGGAGCGGTATCCCGATAGCTATCGGGAGGAGGGCAAAAATAGCATTTTTTGGGGTTTTACACGCAAATTACCTGCAAATTTTAGTAGTTTTGGGATAATGAAAGCATACAAACTAATAAACATTAACAGCAGCGATTCATCTTTTTTAGAGGGAACTGTTCCGGAGGACCGTCGTATAGAAACAAATTATTTTTTCAGGCAAAGTCATTTTGATAAATACCAACTTTCGGCACACCCTGCACCGCGCTTTCAGTATGTGGTTACGCTGAAGGGCAAATTAAAATTTACAGTCACAAATGGCGATTCATTTATAATTGAACCGGGTATTCTTCTTATTGCCGATGATTTACACGGCAAAGGTCACGTTTGGGAGATTTTAGACGGAGATGTTTGGGAAAGACTATACATCGTTCTTCCTGAAAACGGCGAAGACCATTTTAATCCCATAAAATAATTTTATCCCAGAAATTTTTTCTTCGGTGGCTCGGGTCTTCCGGGATCTTTAGGCTCAATTTTAAATGGTACTGCGTGTAAGCCCTTCAGCTCAAGCCCTAATTGTTCTATATCTTCATCATCGGGGTTCATATGCCAAGTAACGCCTGCTGTTTTACCCTTAACAAACAGCCCGTCTAAAAGCTTAAGAATATCATTTATAAATTTTACCGAAGTAGAATTTACATACACAAAATTAAAAACCACCTGCGTTTCTTCATTGGGAGAATTACAGTATTCCTTAAACCAGTCAACAACAGGCGCATAAAAAATATGCGGATTATCGGAAAAAGAAAAGCCTTCTATTTTAAAAATTCCTTTCTCTTTATCTAAAAGTACAGAAGGCGTTTGCTCTCCCGCTTCAACTTCTATTTTCTTTAAGTTTGCCACAAAAATTATTTCTGCAAAAGTACTTAAACTTTTGCCTGTTTGCAGCATCTTATAAGCCAATTTTTTGTGTAATTTTAGAACCCTATGTGGAGGTTTTTAGCCCGCTTTATTTTGCGGTATCGCATATTTATGTTACTGGCGGTTGCCGCCATAACTATTTTTTTTGGTTATAAGGCCAAAGACATTGAAATTACCTACCAATTTGCCAAACTTTTGCCCGACAGCGATTCGGCCAGCATAGATTACGAATATTACAAAAGTAAATTTGGCCAGGACGGAGCCGCACTACTTATAGGCAGTGATATAAGCCCCCTGAAAAAATTAAAAGCCTTTAACGCCTGGTGCGATTTGGGCGATAAACTTAAAAACCTGAAAGGTATTGAGGGTGTTGCTTCTGTTGGCCGACTAAAAGAACTTGTTTTAAACGACAGTCTGAATAAGTTTGAATTGAAATCGGTTTTAACTGATAAACCGAAAACGCAGGAAGAACTGGATGCTCTCTGGCAAAAAATAGAGACGCTTAAAATTTACGACGGCATTGTTTACAATATAAAAAGCAATGCCACAATTACGGTTGTAACCTTTGGTAAAAAAGATCTTAATACCAAAAACCGGCTTGCCATCACTGACAGCATAAAAAAATACGGTGATGCCTTTGCAAAAGAAAATGGAATAGAAGTGCATTATTCGGGTATGCCGTACATACGCACCAATGTAGCGCGAAAAATTCAGGGTGAAATGTCTTTCTTTATGGGCCTTGCTCTTTTAGTTACCGGAGTTGTTTTATTTATTTTCTTCCGCAATTTTTCGCCCGTAATTTTTTCGCTGATAGTTGTTTGCTGCGGAGTTGCTTTTACCATCGGGTTAATGGTGTTAATGGGCTTTAAGCTTACTGTATTAAGCGGGTTAATTCCTCCGCTCATTATTGTAATCGGTGTTCCCAATTGTGTTTTGTTACTTAATAAGTATCATACCGAGTTTGCACATACAGGGAATAAATTAAAGTCACTGCATACATCAATCGAGCGCACTAGCGTTTCTCTCTTCTTTGCAAATTTTACAACGGCTATCGGTTTCGCGGTTTTTTGCGCCATCAAAAATCAGATACTTTATGAGTTTGGCCTGATTGCATCACTTAGCGTAATTGCAACTTATTTATTTTCTTTGATGGTGGTGCCTTCTATTTTCAGTTACCTGCCAAGCCCCAAGGGGAAACATATAAAGCATATAGAAGGGAAATTTTTGCGCCGCATTTTAAATTGGGTAAACAAATTAACTATTCACAAACGCCCGTTTGTTTATACCATCACCCTTATACTGGCAATTATAGGTGGATACGGTTTTACCAAAATAAAAGCGGTGGGCTATGTAGTTGATGACCTCCCGAAAAACGACCCTGTTCTTACCGACCTGCATTATTTTGAAGACCGCTTCGGCGGCGTGCTGCCTTTTGAAATTGTTATTGATACCAAACGCGAACGTGGTGTTTTCATTAATAACGCGCGTGCTATTTATCGTATCGATAAAGCGAGAAAAATCCTTGCGCAATACCCGGAATTTTCCAGGCCCATTTCAGTGGCAGAAGGAGTAAAGTTTTTTTACCAGGCATTTAAAAACGGCGACCCGAAATATTACCGACTTCCCTCTGTAACGGAATTAAGAAAAGTGGCCGATATAGCGCAGCAAGACAGCAGCACAAACGGCAAGCAATTACTTTCTTATATTGACAGTAGCCGAAAAATTACACATATCACAGCATATGTAAAAGACATAGGCTCTTCAAAAATTAATTTATTGGTAAAAACATTAAAACCAAGAATTGACAGCGCTTTTAATTACGATTACGAAGCGAATAAATGGATGCAGGAAAATGAACGTTACGATATACGCATAACCGGCAACTGCGTAATGTTTTTAAAAGGAAATGAATTTTTGGTAAGTAACCTTGTAGACAGCGTTGGCCTCGCGGTCATTTTAATTGCCGCGCTGATGCTGACTCTGTTTACTTCACCGCGAATGATTCTTATCTCTATTGTACCAAGCCTTGTAGCATTATTAATTACGGCTGGCATCATGGGTATTTGTCACGTGCCCCTGAAACCAAGTACAATTTTGGTGTTCAGTATTGCTTTCGGAATTTCGAGTGACGGTACGCTTTATTTTTTAACCAAATACCGTCACGAGATAAAGAAAAATAAATTAAGCATGTCGGAGGCCGTATCCTTAACCATTCATGAAACGGGAGTAAGCATGGTTTACACAGCTCTGATTTTAACTTTCGGATTCGGCATGTTCGGTTTCTCGAGTTTTGGCGGCACAGCTTCTTTAGGAATTTTATTGTCACTTACTTTATTGGTTGCTTACGCCAGCAATTTAATTTTGTTGCCCTGCTTCCTCTTAACACTCGAGAAAAGTATTTTAAGAAAAGAAATATTAAACGTTCCCATTATTAATATTGACGAAGAATATGAGGAAGACTAACAGATTAAAATATTTTGCAATTTTTTTTATTTTACTTTTTTCGGGGTTTTATTCTTTGGCCCAAACGGCCAAACAGGCTCAATTAGATTCCTTAAAAGAAAAACTGAAAAAAGATTCGGCATGGATTTTCAGGTATCGCAAAGTGGCACCGCTTATCGGGTTCGATAACCGTAATACATTTATTCAGAATAATGCCCCGGTTAACTTACAGGGAATTCAATTAGGAGTGGTTTTGTATGAGAGGCATAGTCTTGCCATAGGAGCTTATGAAATCAGGGCTTCTTCAAAGAAAGCGGCGCGCAAAGGGGATAAAAACAAAACGGAAAAGGTAAGCCTCGATTTGCGTTATATCACGCTTTTTTATCAATACAATTTTGTTAATACCCGTTGGTGGCAGATAGGAATTCCCATTGAGGTGGGTGTAGGGAAATTTTCTATTTCCGTAACGGATTCGGTCAACCACCTTTTAAAGGGCTATCCTTTCACGAGGGGAATGACGCCTGTAGGTATCGGGTTGGATGTAACATTTTTTCCCCTGACATGGCTTGGCCTTAATGTAACCGGGGGTTACCGAAAAGTATTTGATAATGAACCGAGATTAAATTTCAGCGGAGCCTTTTACTCGTACGGTGTGGCTGTTGATTTTGGATTTTTCCTGCATAAAACCTTTTATTACTTCAAAAAAAATAAATATCGGAAAAATGTGCGAAAAATAAATGAAAAAGCCTCTTAAAAGCCCCTTTGCTTTCCGTCGCATAGTTTTTTATCTTAGCAGAATATAGTTAATGCGGGCAGTTTGCAAATATCTCGTTTTTCTTTTTTTCTTTTCCTTTCAGGGAATGCAAACTTCTTTGGCCCAATTATCCAAACAACAACAAATCGATTCTTTGCGTGCCGGACTCACAGCCGATTCAGCTCATTTATACCGCTATAAAAAAGTAAAATTTTTATTGGCCATAGATACCCGGAACTCATTTATTCATACCGATAAAAAAATTGCCGTTAACGTAAACGGATTTCAAATCGGAATGGTTTACAAAGATCATCACAATATCGCTTTAGGATTTTACTCTGTGTTAAACACGCAAACCAAACAAATACAGGGCGATAATCAGAAGAAAGTAAACATCAATCTTAAAATCGGCTACGCCACCTTATTTTACGAGTATATTTTTTTAGATACAAAACGCTGGGAGATCGGGATTCCGATAGAAATCGGGCACGGGAATTATCATACTACAGAAACGGATTCAGCGGGAAAGCCGGTTAAAGGCTTTGCAGATACTACACAAAAATCAATTTCTTTATTGGGCGTGGGGTTAGATGCAACTTTTAAAGTTTGGAACTGGCTCGGCTTAAATGCGATGGGCGGGTATCGCCTGGCAAGCGGAGGCAATCTTAACGGAGTAAATTTTAACGGTGTTTTCTATTCGGTAGGTTTGCATATTTACTTCGGCGAATTATACAGGATGTACAGGTTAGGGATAAAAAGACGATTATACAGAAACCAGGTGGAAAAAATCAACAAGAAGTGATAAAAACAAAATAAATGAAAGGAATAATTTTAGCCGGCGGTTCCGGTACACGTTTACATCCCTTAACTCTTGCCATGAGTAAGCAGATGATGCCGATATACGATAAGCCCATGATTTATTACCCGCTTGCCATTTTGCTGATGGCCGGAATAAAAGAAGTACTAATCATTTCCACACCGGCCGATTTACCGAATTTTGAAAGGTTGTTGGGTGATGGTGAGCACATTGGTTGCAAATTTTCTTATGCGATGCAGGAAGTTCCTAACGGGCTTGCGCAAGCCTTTGTAATCGGAGAAAAATTTATTGGGACTAAAAATGTGGCACTTGTGTTGGGGGATAATATTTTTCACGGACAAGGTTTGGGCCGTCAATTGCAAACCTGCAAGAAACCGCAGGGAGGAATTGTTTTTGCTTATCACGTGAGCGACCCTGAGCGTTACGGCGTCGTTGATTTTGATGAAAACCATAAAGTACTTTCTATCGAGGAAAAACCAAAACATCCTAAATCAAATTACGCTGTGCCGGGCTTGTATTTTTACGATAACAGTGTGGTTGAAATCGCAAAAAATTTAAAACCCAGTGCGCGTGGCGAATATGAAATTACAGATGTAAACAGAAAATACCTTGAACAGGGAAAATTGGAAGTGCGAATCTTAGACAGAGGAACGGCCTGGCTTGATACCGGTACATTTGCATCACTTATGCAAGCGGGACAATTTGTACAAGTGATAGAGGAGCGCCAGGGATTAAAAATAGGATGTATTGAAGAGATTGCCTATAACATGGGTTATATAGATAAAGAGCAACTCAAAAAAATTGCGAAACCCCTTACCAAAAGCGGGTACGGAAATTATTTACTGAACCTTGTAGGGTAAAAATGGCATTTATAAAAGTTAAACCGATTAAAAAGAAAGCGAAAAAAAATAATTCGAAGAATGTCACCCTCAGAAGGGAGCGGGAGGAGGATAGCCCGGTATTTCGAAAGAAAGCAATAAAAGAACTTATGCAAATTCCGGGCGTGGGAAAATCTATTGCCAATGACTTGATCAATATCGGTATTACTAAAATCAACGATTTAAAAAACAAATCTCCCGAAAAATTATATCAGCAATCAAATAAATTTGCCGGTGTGGTACAAGACCCCTGTTTGTTATATGTTTTCAGAGGAGCGGTTTATTATGCAACGGAAGAAAAACATTCACCCGAAAAGTTAAACTGGTGGTACTGGAAGGACAAAAAATATGGTAGCTGATACCTATAAGAAATTTGCAACAGAGTTTGAGGAATATTTTTCTTCAGTAAAAAATTTATTGCCCGCTTCTCCCAGAAATTTATACGAACCTGTAAATTATTTTTTAAACCTTGAGGGAAAACGTATTCGCCCGCTGTTGGTATTAATTGCCGCCGATTGCTTTAACGGAGATACAAAAAGAGCCCTGCCCGCCGCCGCGGCCGTTGAATTGTTTCATAATTTTTCGTTGATACACGATGATATTATGGACAAAGCCCCTTTACGCAGGGGAGAGGCCACTGTTCATGAAAAATGGAATAATAGCATTGCTATTTTAAGCGGGGATGTTTTATTGGTAAAAGCCTATCAGCAAATTTCTAAATGTGAAAATATAAAAGAACTGGAAGAAATCTTTTCCAGGACGGCAATACAGGTTTGCGAAGGACAGCAATACGACATGGATTTTGAGACGAGGGATGAAGTAAGTGTTGGAAACTACCTGGAGATGATTCGCCTGAAAACGGCGGTGCTGCTTGCCTGTAGTTTACAAATGGGAGCATTTTGTGCGGGAGCCTCTCATAAAAGCTCGAAAATATTTTATACCGGAGGCGAAAATTTAGGGCTGGCCTTTCAGTTAACGGATGATTACCTGGATGTGTTCGGAAATTCTGAAAAAACAGGAAAACAGGAAGGAGGAGATATAATCTCTAATAAAAAAACCTGGCTTTTAATTAAGGCTTTTGAGCTCGCAAATGCCAATCAGCGAAAAACTTTAACACAATGGGTTGAGAAAAAAACATTTGATGCAAAAGAAAAAGTAAATGCCGTAAAAAAAATATTTACCGATTTAAATGTAAATACTTTGCTGGAAAGGGAAATAGATTTATATTATAACAAAGCTTTTACCGATTTGCGCGCAGCTTGCCCCAATCTGGGGAAAATAGAAACATTTGTTTTATTTATTAAAACTTTAATGCGTCGTGAAAAATAAAACAAGAACAGAGTCTAAAACCCCAACCGATTTTTTTGATATGGTTTACCAGGTAGTTCGCCTGATACCAAAAGGCCGTGTTACTTCATACGGAGCCATCGCAAAATATTTGGGCGCCGCTGGTTCCTCGCGTTTGGTGGGTTATGCCATGAATGGTTCTCATAAACAAAAGCCAAAAGTACCCGCGCATCGGGTGGTTAATCGTAATGGTATGCTTACCGGAAAGCTGCAATTTGATACTCCGTATCAGATGGAAGAATTATTGAAAAAAGAAAAAATAAAAGTCAAAAATGATAAAATCGTTGACTTTGCAAAACTCTATTGGGACCCGAATAAGGAACTCGAGATTAACTAAGCATTTTTACCGCTTTTTCCAACGCAAGAATAAAAACATCTATTTCCTCCTTTGTATTGTAAAATGAAAAGGAGGCACGTATTGTTCCCGGAATACCGAAATGTTTCATAAGAGGTTGTGTGCAATGATGGCCGGTGCGTACGGCAATTCCTTGTTTGTCTAATATAGTCCCGATATCAAAAGGGTGAATGTTTTTTACATTGAAAGAAATTACTGCGACTTTATGCTCAACATCACCGTAAATTTTCAACCCTTCAATCTGTTTTAATTTTTGCGTAGCATAATGCAAAAGTTCATGCTCGTAAGCAGAAATTTTATTCAATCCAATCGTATTTATGTAATCAAATGCCGTGGCTAAACCAATAGCCCCTTCTATATTGGGCGTTCCTGCTTCAAACCTTAAAGGACCTTCGGCGTATTCAGTTTTTTCAAACGAAACAGTTTTAATGGTGCCGCCACCAACCTGGTAAGTAGAAAATGCAGAAATCCATTTTTCTTTAGCATACAAAACACCAATACCGGTTGGTGCGTAAACTTTATGGCCACTGAAACAATAAAAATCACAATCCAAATCCTGTACATCAACCTCCATGTGCGGAATTGCCTGCGCTCCGTCTACTAAAACAGGAATGTTTTTTGAATGCGCCAAAGAAATTATTTTTTTCACATCCGTCACAATACCAGTTGTATTGGAAACGTGAGTAACAGCAACAATTTTTGTTTTAGCCGAAAGGAGGTTTTCAAATTCACTTAAAATTAATTCCCCGTTTTCGTTAACGGGAATTACTTTTAAAACCACATTTTTCTCCTCACATAAAATTTGCCAGGGCAGAATATTGGAATGGTGCTCAGTTTCTGAAACAATAATTTCATCACCGGCGTTAACCCATTTTGAAAAAGAATGCGCTACTAAATTTATGCTCTCGCTGGTACCACGCGTAAAAATAACCTCCTGCGAAGAAGCCGAGTGAATATGTTTTTGTACAGTAATCCGTGCGTTTTCGTAATGTACAGTAGCGCGCTGACTCAGTGTATGCACACCACGGTGTATATTGCTGTTTTCTTCCGAATAATATTTTACAATGGAATCAATTACCGCCCGTGGTTTTTGCGCGGTAGCTCCGTTATCAAAATAAACCAAATCTTTTCCGTTTACTTTTTGAGTAAGGATTGGAAAATCTTTCCTGACTTTTTCAATGTCGAATTTTATATGCGATAAAACGGGGCTCATGAAAGCCAAAGATTAATTTAAATTGTGTTCAAAAAGGGTTTCCACAAAAAGGGCAGTATCCGCATCGGCTACATTACCGATAATTTCATGTGCAAAAGCGTGTAACAATAATTTACGTGCGTTTTCTTCCCCGATGCCACGCGCTTTCAGATAAAATAAAGCATTTTCGTCTACTTTACCGGTAGAGGTCCCGTGCGAGCACTTAACATCATTCGCGTAAATCTCTAATTCGGGTTTCGCGTTAACGGTAGCGTCATCATTCAGTAAAATATTTTTACTGCTTTGATAAGCGTTTGTTTTCTGTGCATCCCGTTCCACAAAAATCTGTCCGTTAAAAGTCAGAACAGATTTTCCGTCGGCAATGCCTTTATATAATTCATTACTTTGGCAATTCGGTTTTTGGTGATCAACGAGTGTATGATTATCTATAATTTGTTGATTCTTGCCAAGCATTAAACCAAACAAGTGGCATTCACAAAACTCCTCATTAAGCGAAATCCTTAAATTATTTCTTACCAAAGCCCCGCTGAATGTAAAAACCGAATGCGAATAATTACTGTAGCGGTTTTGAGCAACATGCAATGTATCCACGCCGTAAAATGTATGCCCCTGATTTTGCACCTGGCAATGATTTACGTGGGCGTGCTCTCCCGTAAAAATCTCAGTAAGTGTATTGCAAAAGTTTTTTCCTGTTGAAGGGTAAAAAGTTTCTGTTATTTTAACCTGCGCGTTTTTCTCAATGACAAATAGGTTGCGAATATTAAAAAAGAAAGTATTTTCGGTACGAACTATGTGGTGAACAACGATTGTTTTGTCTACAACAAGCCCTGACTTTATTTTTATAAATATTCCACGGTCGGCATAAGCAGTGTTTAGGGCAATAAAAGCACTTTCATTACTTTTAGCATAGGCCGCCAGATGTTTTTTTAAATCTTCTGAAGGAGTATTTTCAACCGCAGTTATAATTGCTGAAGAAGGAAATTCAGAATATTCTAATGACAGCTTCCCGTTTAATACATAAATATTGTAAGCTCCTTCCACATAATAATTTTGTTTCAGATCTTTTTCCTGAATAGAAATTTCCCTTCCGTTAATATTCTTAAACTCCTTACGGATCACCGCCTCTGTATTGCAGTACTTATAATCCTCGTGTTTATTATTGGGAATGCCGTTTTCCTCAAGGTATTGCAAAGCAATTCCGATTTCCTTAGCGGGCATAAAACCTGCTTTGCCCGAAATTTTAGAGAGCTCTTCTGATAATTGGTGGGTGACTGTAAGTTTATCGGTTACCATTATGCTTCGGCGGTATCGTAAATCTTCTTAATCTCGTCGTAACCTTTTTCTTCAAGTTCAAGTGCCAGTTCCTTGCCGCCGCTTTTTACAATTTTTCCTTTATAAAGAATGTGCACAAAATCGGGCACGATATAATCCAGTAGTCGCTGGTAGTGTGTAATAACAACGGTTGCGTTGTCTTTGCTTTTTAATTTATTTACACCGTTTGCAACAATACGCAGGGCGTCAATATCAAGCCCGCTGTCAGTTTCATCTAAAATGGCCAGCCTCGGATTAAGCATTGCCATTTGAAAAATTTCGTTACGTTTTTTTTCTCCGCCGCTGAAGCCTTCGTTTACGCTGCGGTTGGCAAGTTTGCCATCCAGTTCAACTAATTTTTGTTTTTCTTTTACAAGTGCTAAAAAATCTTTTGCTTCAATCGCGGATTCTCCTTTGTAAGCACGTATTTCATTTATGGCAGTGCGCAAAAAATTAATATTACTTACACCGGGGATTTCCACAGGATACTGAAAAGCAAGAAACAATCCTTCGCGGGCACGGTCTTCGGCAGGGAGTTCCAACAAATTTTTTCCGTTAAAAGAAACCTCTCCGCCGGTAATATCATAATCTTCGCGACCGGCAAGTACAGCCGATAAAGTACTTTTGCCGGAGCCGTTAGGGCCCATGATGGCATGCACTTCACCGGCTTTTACTTCAAGGTTAATTCCGTTAAGAATTTTCTTTCCGTTAATTTCCGCGTGTAAATTTTTAACTGATAACATTTTTAGAAATTAGAAACGGGTGAATTGGTATAATCCGCATTCCCGAAATTATCTGAGTGAATAGAATTTCCATCCACATCTTTGCCGCGCGGAGTAAAAGGCTTACGCACTTTACCTTTACGCGCATCTTCTTTGTATTGTATTAAACCCGAAACCAGTTTGTCTGTATGGTCAACCAAAGGTTGAATTTCTGAACTCTGCATTTCTGCCATCATACCTAAATCAACCGAAATAGCAAGCGCGGTTTTAAATTCAAAAATACTTTCGCGCGCTTCGTACAAATTTTCTAACGATTGCACGCGTTGTTTAACGCCGTAACTGCGGGCAATGCTGTAAGGTACTTCCAGTACAGAGGCAAGCATTTTTTCTTTCAGGATTGCGTCAGTGTTGGTAGCAGTAACAAGTTTGTAAGCGGTAACGGCTAACTCTTTTGCTTTTTGCCAGGCAACTAAATCCTCGATGTTACCTTTTTTTTCTGCGGGTGCGTTTGTGTTTGTAATCTCCATAGATATTTGGTATTATTTATGCCTGCAAATTAAAGTTTAATATTTTAAATTTTACTATTTTTTTAGTTAAAATTAGCCTACGCTCCCTTCCAGGCTTACGGCTAAAAGTTTTTGTGCTTCTACAGCAAATTCCATGGGCAATTGTTTTAAAACATCTTTGCAATATCCGTTAACAATCAGGCCTACAGCTTTCTCAGTATCAATACCACGTTGTTTGCAATAAAAAAGCTGGTCTTCTCCTATTTTACTTGTTGTGGCTTCGTGTTCTACAATCCCTGATTTATCTTTTATCTCTATATACGGGAATGTGTGCGCCCCGCATTTATCACCCATTAACAAACTATCACATTGCGAAAAATTACGCGATCCGGTAGCGCCTTTTTGTATGCGCACAAGCCCACGATAAGAATTATTACTGAAGCCCGCCGAAATTCCTTTTGAGATAATTGTTGATTTGGTGTTTTTACCGATATGAATCATTTTGGTGCCGGTATCTGCCTGCTGGTAATTATTGGTTACCGCAACCGAATAAAATTCGCCAACAGAATTGTCTCCTTTTAAAATTACCGAAGGGTATTTCCAGGTAACGGCCGAACCGGTTTCAACCTGCGTCCAGCTTATTTTGGAATTATTTTCTAAACAAATACCACGCTTGGTAACAAAATTAAAAATACCGCCTTTACCATTTTTATCGCCGGGATACCAGTTTTGCACAGTGCTGTATTTTACCTCGGCATTTTTATGCGCGATGATTTCTACAATAGCAGCGTGTAGCTGATTCTCATCGCGCTGAGGCGCTGTGCAACCCTCTAAGTAAGAAACATAAGAATCTTCGTCTGCTACAATTAAAGTTCGCTCAAACTGCCCCGTGCCCGCTGAATTAATGCGGAAATAGGTTGAGAGCTCCATCGGACAACGAACTCCTTTCGGAATGTAACAAAAAGAGCCATCGCTGAATACGGCGCTGTTTAAAGAGGCATAAAAATTATCGGTATAAGGCACTACCATGCCCATGTATTTTTTTACAAGCTCTGGGTGTTCCTGAACTGCTTCGCTGAAAGAGCAGAAAATAATTCCTTTTTCGGCCAGTGTCTCTTTAAAAGTCGTTTTTACAGATACGCTGTCAATCACCGCGTCAATGGCAATATTACTTTGCACGCCACTTAAACGTTTTTGTTCGTCTAAAGAAATACCCAGTTTTTCAAATGTCTTCAGTAATTCGGGATCAACTTCATCCAGGCTGTTTAAAGTTTTTTTTGGTTTAGGCGCCGAGTAGTAAATTATTTTATCGAATGCGGGTTTCTCGTATTTTACGTGTGCCCATTTGGGTTCTTCTAAGGTTAACCAATAGCGATAGGCTTTCAAACGAAATTCTAAAAGCCATTCGGGCTCGTTTTTCTTTTTCGAAATAAAACGCACAATATCTTCACTTAATCCCGCAGGCGCGTTATCCGATTCGAAGTCGGAAACAAATCCATACTTGTACTCACTGCCAATATGCTCTTCTAAAATGTCGGCCATGGAATAATCAGAAAGAAATAAAAAATAAATTCATATAAATTATACCGAAAAACTTTCTCCGCATCCGCAAGTGCGCGAGGCGTTGGGGTTTTTAAAAACAAATCCCTTGCCGTTAAGGCCGCCTGTGTAATCCAACTCGGTACCTACGAGATATAAAAAACTTTTACGGTCAACAACTACTTTAATGCCCTTGTCTTCAAAAGTCTGGTCGCCTTCTTTCATCTGATTATCAAAAACTAAATTATAAGTGAGGCCCGAACACCCGCCACCATCCACGCCAACGCGTATAAATGTGTCCTGAGGGCGATTTTCTTCTGCTATTAGTTTAATTGCGTGCTCCTTAGCCGCTTCTGAAATCGTTATCATTTTTATTTAGATTAATTCTAAATTTCACTACAAAGATACCACAAAAGCGGTATTTATTAAAAAAATTCTTGAAAAATTAGACGAATAAAGGGTACTGATGGTTTAGGGTTTATTTCTTAACGAATTCCCCCATTTTATTATCGTAGTTGAGGAAGTATCCCCCCTTTGGCAGATTGCTGCAGTCTATCTTGCTGCCAAAGCCTCGTTTTACAATATTACCATACTGGTCATAAATCTCGTACATAGTCTCAGCAGGTTTGCCTGAGCACTCAAAACTAATATCTTTTGACACCTTTTGAGGAGTGAAAGTAACATCGCAGGATGTGCTGTTAAAATCGACAGGTTTTGAAAGACGCGGTTGTCCGCTATAATCAGTTTGCTTTACACGAAACTGGTTTTTACCCGAATGAGGCGCCACTTTATACTCGTAATTATTGGTTACTGCTGTGCCAATACCATCTAATTCTCCAACTTTAACCCATTTGTTCCAACGGAACTGCTCAATAACGTAAGCTAATTTACCGCTTTCGCCTTTAGTGCTCCATTTCAAAGAACCATCGCCTGTAACACTCATAGAAACAATCTCAAAAGTACTTTTTGGCTTTAAAACTTCCGGGTTCAGTACTTTGGGACGACAATCGTCTTTGTGTTTGATCTTAATCTCTACTTTATCTCCAATGGCAAGTTTGTGAGGCTTAAAGTCAACCTCAAAAGCGCTGCTTTGAGTCTCGTCTGTAGTTAAATTTCCGTTAACATATACTTCGGTTACGCAAAAACCAACGCCGCCATTGGCAAAAGGGTTTTGTACATAGAGGTTTTTACCCTGGTAATTCCCTTCAATAATTATTACACCACCCTGTGAAAAAGCCCACACGGATTGAATTAGCAGTATAAAAACAATAAAATATCTTTTCATCTTAAATAATAAGTCGCAAAATTGTTCGCAATAATAAATCGAATTATCCGAAAAACCAAAATAAATAAGTGCATTTTTTTTCTTTGTTTAATAGAAATTTTATTATAGGTAGCTTATTTTGGCTCAAAAAGCCTGCTTCTTCGTTTTAAATGGGCATATTGCTATCTTTACAGGCTTGAAATACCTCTCATTAATATTGCTTTTTTGCCTGCCTTTTTTGCTGAAAGCACAGCAGTATCCTTTTTGGACGCAGTACCGCAGCAACCTTTTTATGATGAACCCTGCCGTTGCAGGCACCCGGCAAAATATTGATGCCCGCCTCAGCTACCGTAACCAATGGGTGGGTTTTGACGGAGCCCCGAAAACCATGGGGGCCAGTTTTCATATGAAAGCGTATAAAAACAAGATGGGAGTCGGCGGTTTTTTGTTTCAGGACCAGATCGGGCCGTTTAAAACATTAACAAGCGCTCTCGCATACGCCTTTAAAATTAAGTTTGATGATGTTGCTGTTTCTGCCGGAATAAACGGCAGCTACAGTTCGCAACAAGTAAATACCGGCTTAATGACTTATCAAAACACACAGGATTTAGCCGTTACACATATGAGTACGACGCAAAGGACAAGTAATTTTAATGCAGCGGCGGGAATTATGTTGTATAATGACCGTTTTTTTATATCCGCATCCATGAATAATCTCTTAGGGACTTCATATAATTACGATAAAACCAAAGCGGTTACAAAAATCGGAGAAATTAAAACAGTATCTCACTTATGTATTGCATTGGGATATAATTATTCTGCCAACCCGGATTACGTTTGGGAAAACAGCACCGCAATTATATTTGTGGCGGGCACACCTATTTTATTTGATTATAATTTAAGATTGCACATTAAAAAAGCCCTTTTGGTTGGAGGTGGTATTCGACTGGGAACGGCATTCATTGGACAAGTAGGCTGGACTTTTGAAGATTGGGCGCAGGTAAGTTATTCATACGATTTTAATTATAACAATCTGCGGTCAACCAACAGTGGCAGCCACGAAATAAAGTTTGTTTATTTTCACAGCAGTCACCACATCGCGCACGGCAAAGCAAATAAAGAATTTCAGAAACAAAAGTTTCAGTATATTTTATAAATGGCAGGCAATTCATTCGGACATATTTTTAAACTCAGCACTTTTGGCGAGTCGCATGGCGAAGCGATCGGCGGAGTTATTGACGGATGCCCTGCAGGGTTAAAAATAGATTTTGATTTTGTACAGAGCGAACTTAACAGAAGAAAACCGGGGCAGTCGCACATTGTTACACAACGCAAAGAAGGCGATGAGGTGAAATTCTTATCGGGAATTTTTGAAGGAGTAACAACCGGCGCGCCTATTGGTTTTGTGATTTACAATGAAAATCAGAAAAGTAAAGATTACGAACATCTGAAAGACGCTTTCAGGCCTTCGCACGCGGATTATACCTACGAAAAAAAATACGGCACGCGTGATTATCGGGGCGGCGGACGCTCCTCGGCACGTGAAACGGCAAGCAGGGTAGTGGCGGGCGCTGTTGCAAAACTTTTATTGAATCATTACGGCATTAAAATTTTCGCTTACGTATCGCAGGTACAAAATATAAAACTGGAAAAAAGTTTTTCAGAAATAAATTCAGCCGACATAGAAAAAAACATTGTTCGTTGTCCGGATGAAAAAACGGCACAGCAAATGATTGAACTGATTGAGATCATCCGCAAGCAAGGTGATACCGTTGGCGGAATTGTAACCTGTGTGGCAAAGCAAGTACCCGTTGGACTGGGAGAACCCGCTTTCGATAAATTACACGCTGAGTTAGGAAAGGCCATGCTGAGCATTAACGCTGTAAAAGGATTTGAATACGGCGCAGGTTTTGACTCAATAAATTTTAAAGGCTCCGAGCAGAACGATATTTTTGTGCCGGGTTCCGGGCACTCCTTAGGGGAAAATAAAAACGGTATTCGCACCAAAACAAATAACAGCGGCGGTATTCAGGGCGGAATCAGTAACGGAGAGGATATTTATTTTAATGTTGCTTTTAAGCCCGTTGCTACGATTATGCAAAAGCAGCAAACTGTGAATAAAAGCGGGGAAGAAATTATTTTAGAAGGCAAAGGCCGTCACGACCCCTGTGTTTTACCAAGAGCAGTGCCCATTGTTGAAGCGATGACAGCTTTGGTTTTCGCCGATTATTTTTTGTTGAACAAAACATCCAAACTTTCATAAAGCGGGATGATTATTTCTGTGAAAGAAGCAATTATTACCGATGCTGAATTAATCAGTCGTCTCGCCACCGAAACTTTTTACGAAACCTACAGTTGGTATAATACAGCCGGAGATATGCGTGATTATACCGGAAAATATTTCAACGTAAAACAGACGGAAAAAGAAATTGCTGAAAAGGGAACTTTTTTCTTTCTTGCTTATGCAGATGAAGAAGTCATTGGTTATGTAAAATTGCGAAGTTTGGAAAACCCCGAAGAGTTGAAAGGAAAAACGCATATAGAAATCGAGCGTATTTATGTAAAGCAAAGTTTTCAGAAACATAAAGTAGGCTACGCTTTAATCAATAAATGCTTTGAATTTGCCCGTCAAAAAAACCTTGATACAATTTGGTTGGGAGTTTGGGAAAAAAATCAACGAGCCATTGCTTTTTATGAAAGAGTAGGGTTTAAAATTTTCGGAAATCATATTTTTATATTGGGAAAAGACCCGCAGAACGATTACCTGATGAAATTTGAGTTAAAGGATTGAAACGTGTTTTAAAAAATATTTTTTCTTCGCCATACGCTATTTTGCTGATAATGGTAATTGCAGCCAATTGGCAATTCGTATTTCTGCAAAGTGGCCTTGAGTGGGATATGATGAATTTCTGGATGCCCTGGCGCCATTATATGAGCGAATGTTATAACAACGGCATCGTTCCCTTATGGAATCCGTACACGCAAAGCGGTTACCCCATGCATGGTGATTTACAAGGGCCTGCTTATAGTCCGGAGGCAATTTTAGTTTCGTTTTTATTCGGACAAAATATTTACGTACTTAATTACTGTTTTGTTTTTTATTTGTTTGTTGCTTCCGTGGCAATGTATAAACTTACTTATTTTTTTACTTCAAAAAAAGAAGTCTCTGTTTTAGCGGGCATCACTTATTCGCTCAGCGGATTTAATGTAGCACACGGACATTATTTCTATATCATTATCAGCGTGGCCCTAATCCCTTTTATTTTTTATTACTTCTTTAAAATTTTAAAAGAAGGAACGTACACCGATGCAATAAAATTTTCACTCATAATTTTCTGGCACATTACAACCGGGAACCCTTCGTTTTTAATTATTTCGGGTTACCTGATGGCTTTTGTGTTTTTATTTTTTGTACTATGGAAAATAAAAAACAGACAAGCCGCCGAAATATTTTCCGTTTCAAAAAAAATCGGATTAGTTTTATTTTTAAGTGTGCTAATGGCGTTGCCTGTCATTTATAATGCCATGCACATTATTCCGCTTACCACGCGTAAAGACGGATTGGACCTGGCTTATGCCGGCGACGAAAGTTTTTACTACCAGAATTTTCTTGCGTTTTTCATTCCTCTCATTACAATTACAAATGTTGATTTAACGGGCTATGAGCAGGAATTGTGGAGTTGTTATATCGGCGCATTTACTATTTTATTTTTTATCATCGGGCTTGTTCGTAAAAAGAATTTTTTTGAATGGGCTTTAATTTTTATTGGAGTTACGGGACTTATAATTGCGTTAGGACTACAATGGCCTGTATATCCGTTCTTACATAAATACCTGCCTTTGTTTAATGTTTTCAGGATGCCGAATTTGTCGCTCCTGTTTTTTTTAATGACAGTAATTATTGTTGCGGCAAAATATCTGTCGGACGAAAAAAGCGTGGAAAAACTTTTTTCTAAAAAGGTGGTTTGGATTTTTTCTTTGGCGTGGCTTGTCATTTTAACGGCAATGCTTTATACGGCTATGAAGCACGACAAAAATTACTCCTTCAGCCTGTTTGATAATTACAGCAATTTAAGGCAATGGATATATGAAGCGAGCCCCTTTAAAATCACTTTGTTTCAAGGGCTGATCTTCTTAATCACGATAATAGTTCTTCTGATATCAAATCTTTCGGTAAAAAATAAAATAAAAGTTTTGCTTATTGCCGGTAGTTTTGATGTTTTGGTAAACTATCAGTTAGGAGGCACTGCCCGTATTTTCAGCCCGGAGAAGGCGAAAGACATGAATGACTATTTTTCGCGCTTTCCGAAAAATTTCCCTGTTCCTTCAAATATTGCGATGGAAAGAGTTTCAGGAATTAATAATGCCTGGCCGGGCTATTGGTTAAACACGAGTGTTTTTCTCAAACAACCCGATTTTCCCAACAGTAATAATTTTGAATTAACCAATTACCTTGATTTTTTACTGAAAACACCGAAGCTCAGTAAAAATGTATTTAAAAACAGCTATGCATTCTTTGCGGATAGTTTGGTTAACGAAGAAAACTGTGCGGATAGCACTTTTTTTAGTACAAAAAATGTTATCAGTTTCAAAAAGGAAAACCTGGAAAAATTAAAGGAGTTGAATTTCTCCAATGAAAAAAATAAATTTACCTGTACCGAATTCTTTCCGAATCAAATTTCTTTTCAGGTTAATAATTCTTCTCCGGCCGTATTTGTAATCGCCCAGAATTATTGTCCACTCTGGAAATTTACCATCAACGGAAAATCATACAAACCTTTTGCTTCCTGTAAGGGCTCGTTTCCCGCTTTTGTTTTACCCGCGGGTAACTGGAAGATAGAAGCGGTTTATTCATTACGGGGCTTTAATTACCTGTTGTTGTTTTCTCTTTCTCTTTTCGCACTTCTGTTATTAGTGGTGATTTTTTCATCCACTACAGATAAAAAAATAAAAAACATTTTACAGGTTTTGATACCCCTGATTTTTATGTATTGCTTCGTTAAATTTTATTCAACCGATGTAAAAGAGAAAAGGGAAAAAATTTCGGAAGAAATAAATACATACGTTGAAAAGGAAGAAAACAAAAAACGAGTTTTCGTTAATAACACTTCTCTCACCATAAACCGCGCCGCATTAAATACAAATTTTGCCCGCAATGAAGACATTATGAGGTTGAGCAGTATGCTGGATACCTTAAAATCCAATGAATTTACACTCTTAAATTACGATTCGTATTTTTCAAAAGAAGCCGAAGAGTTAATTACATCCGCTTACGGAGAAAAAATTTCGACCGAATCTTTTTACGACGGCGCAAAAGCTTTGAGTTTTGTAAAATCCGCAAAAAGAAAATTGATTTCTGATACGGCAGTATATCCCGAAAATATCCTGAATGCAAAAAATGCTTACAGCTCGGAAATTCGGATCGACAGTATTGCAGTACTGAAATATCAGCCGGGCGATTTCATTATTCTGTCTTCTGAAATTGGTGCTTCCTGTTTTGATTTTCCGGGAATAACGCTTGAAATTCACTTTAAAGATAAAAGTAAACTCCCCATCTACTCATACGCAAATATTTCAACCATAAAAGGCCAAAGGCGCGCAACGGCGGGATTGTTTTACAGGCTCCCCGCAACCGCAATTAAGGAAATTATTTGCTATGTATGGAATCCTTCCGTATATAATGCTACGATTCATAACCTGAAACTACGTGTTTACCGCCCGTAAAAAGGTGTTTTTAAAACCAAAAATAATTCGGATATTTACAGGGAACAAAAAACCGGGTTTATGCAAGACTTTTTGGAAATATTAAAAATTTTAATACCTGCGGCAGCCGTATTTGCGGCTACTTTTTTCATAGTAAGGAGTTTTTTAAATAATGAAAACCGGAAGAACGAATATGAATTGCGCAGATCTCAGTTGAGTTTAACCACACCTATTCGTTTACAGGCTTACGAACGCATTATCATTTTTTTAGAACGTATCGAGCCCACAAATCTTGTTTTGCGGGTTAATAAAGCAGGGATGAATGCGGCACAATTGCATAACGACCTTTTAAAAACTATTAAAGGCGAGTATGAACATAATATTTCTCAGCAAATTTATATCAGCGCCGGAGCCTGGCAATTGGTAAAAACCGCGAAGGAAGAAACATTAAAACTCATTAATATTTCAGTTACCAAAGTTCCTGACAATGCAAAAGGACAGGACCTGGCGCAAATTATTTTGCAGATTGCGGCGGGGGTTGACAAAACGCCTACGCAAATTGCCACCGAATTTTTAAAGAGAGAAGTTGCCCAACACTATTAATGCACATGCATAAATTGTTTTCAGAATTCGCTGAAACA
>DATMMV010000160.1:0-14136 GCA_035569635.1 Bacteroidia bacterium
GAATAAAAAATGAAGCGATCAGGCAAAGAAGAATGGAGTACCAAAAAATTAAATTAATGCGAAATAAAAATTTTAACTTACATTTGAATTAACAAGAAACACTATCTAACAATAAGTCCATATTACTTTGAAGACATACACACTGGTTACCGGAGGTACATTAAGCATTTATTAATTGATAATTCTCAAATCAGTAGTGAATATGCCATCAGGGAATATGTAAAGGATATGTACAACAGCTATGCTGACGGCGTGGAAAAAAACAAACATCAAAACGAATACCGGAAACACAAGGATAGTTTTAAAACTAATGTATTGGCCGAGCTGAACACCAGGCTGGAAGAGTATAACTTCGGGCTAAAGCATAATTCGAAAGCTAACCTTGAAACTGACTTGATGTTATGTGAAGATGATATCAGCATAGATAATAAAGGAAAAGGGAAACAATGCTTCATTAAAACAGAGTTTGCATTAAATAAGAAAGAAAAAAATCTTGATATCGTCCTAATCGAAGAACCGGAAAATCATTTGAGTCATATCAATATGAAAAAATTGATACTCAAGATTAACGAGACCAAAGAAAAGCAGCTCTTCATTTCAACTCACAGCAACATGATTAGCTCTCGACTGGATCTTAGAAAATCAATCCTGCTTAACAGCAATTCAGATACACCCATTAAACTTCAGAATTTGCCAGAAGGAACAGCAAAGTATTTTATCAAAGCCCCGGATAACAATATACTTGATTTTATTCTTTCAAAAAAAGTAATATTAGTTGAAGGCGATGCTGAATTTATATTAATGGAAGCGTTTTATAAAAAGATTGCCGATGGTGAACTTGCTAAATCCGATGTTCATGTAATTTCTGTTGACGGCACAAGTTTCAAGCGGTACTTGGATATTGCTAAACAATTGAATATTCGAACTGCGGTGTTACGTGATAACGATGGCGATTATCAGACGAAGTGCGTAGATAGTTTTTCGGAGTACACAGAAAACCATATCAAGGTCTTTTCTGATATCGATAACGCTCGTAGCACTTTTGAGGTATGCGTATATCAGGATAACAAAGACATTTGTGAGGAGTTGTTCAGCGCCGGGCGTAAAACCTTAACCGTTCAAGACTTCATGCTCAACAATAAAGCTGACGTGGCATTCCAACTTTTAGAAAAGAAAGCTGATGCCCTGAATGTGCCTAAATACATTGAAGAAGCGATAAAATGGATAAAAGGGTAATATTCGCTGTTGCTGGCTCCGGGAAAACTACCCATATCGTAAATAAACTCAATTTACAGGATCGGGTATTGATTGTTACCTATACAAACAATAACGTTGAAAATCTCAGAATACGCATTATTCAGAAGTTCGGATATTTTCCTGAAAACATCAAACTACTGTCCTATTTCTCGTTCATCCATGGCTTCTGCTTTAAACCATTTCTCGTTAGCCAGTACCGTACAAAAGGATTGTACTACTCGCCAAATAGCAACCTATTCGCAAAAAATGATGCAAAATACATTACATCAGGCAATCGGCTATACAGTAATCGCATTGCTAAATTCCTGGAAGAAAAAGGCGTGCTTGCTGATATCAATGGAAGGCTTGAAAAATACTACAATTCACTGTTTATTGATGAGGTACAAGACTTCGGTGGAAACGACTTTAATTTTTTGAAAAGCCTGGTTAAAACCAATATCAATATTTTACTGGTCGGTGATTTTTATCAGCATACATTTGATACAAGCCGTGACGGTAATGTCAATAGTTCACTACACAACGATTTCACTAAGTATCAAAAACAGTTTACCGATATGGGATTGACAGTAGACACAGCCACATTGAATAAAAGCTATCGGTGTAGTCCAACAATTTGCGATTTCATCACTGCAAAGATTGGCATTGGTATAAGTTCTCATCGCACCGATGTTGTAAATATTGAGACCGTTAATAATAAGGTTAGAGCGCAGGAGCTTTTGAATGACCCGGAGGTAGTGAAGTTATTTTATCAGAAACACTACTCTTACAACTGCTATTCCCGGAACTGGGGTGATTGCAAAGGTGAGGACCGCTACAACAAGGTCTGTGTGGTTCTCAATAAAACAACGGAGGATAAATTCAATGCAAATAAATTACAGGAACTAACTGCTCAAACTAAAAACAAGCTTTATGTCGCTTGTTCCAGAGCAAAAAGCGATCTGTATTTTATCTCAGAAAAATTAGTGAAATAAACAATGGCAGATATACCACTTCCCAATTTCAGCAAAAAATTCTTCTGCGTAGTCGATAGAAAGAATCCTGTTCTTGCGGCCATTATTTCTTCGTATCTCTATACACCGGGTGAATACATTCCCATGTTTGAATTTTCTTTCACCGGTGTTTCAAAAACCGAGACCAACAAAGACGAACTTGAAAAACACGTAATATCAGGAGTTGCCGCGAATGAGTTTAGTACCCGAATTCGTAACATACTTGCTGAACTAAAAGGGTGTGAATATCTCATTATAGCCGGTCTGGATGCTAACCAAAGAAGTTACTTAGAATTCGCTAATAAGTATAATCTGATTGAGATTAACACCGTTGACGATGTTGATTTGTACTTGAATGATATAATAGAAAAGGCTGGTACAGTGACCTGTAATGACCAGGATATACATAACGGTCTGTATAAAGCTGCGAAAACCAACAGCATTTTAAAATTAGATCCGGCGACACCTGATATTGTAATTGAAACTGAAGGTGAAGAAGGTATCATTGTTATTGAAAATGATAATTCAGCTTGCTCTGTTATAGCGGTTAATTATGCGCTGGCATTCAATGCATTTATCTCCACAATTAAACCACCGAAAACTGACAGAAAAGAGATAAAGTATCTTATAGAAAAATTGTATGAAGAAAAGGATGATAGATACTTTAATGACCTTAGCACCTTACTATATCCGGCAGTGGAGAACATTAAATTTGAAAATTACCGGTACGGAACGTTTTTTACTTTTGGCGCTCCATATTCTCTCATTTTAAAAAACATAATTCCGTTTACCCATGTAAACAATTCATTAGACCCGGATTTTTTTATTTTCAACGGACTGCTTGCTGAGAAAAGAAATTCTTTTCATTCAGCAATAGTTTTTTCACCGTTGGAATTCGGAACTGATGAGGAAACCAGCTTTCTCATTAATAAACTGAGCGAGAAAAACTATTATGTTAAGGAGTTAGTCGGAAAAGATGCCTCTGCTTACAACATCGATAATCACGTAAAAGAATTCCCTTATGAAATACTCCATTTCTGTAGTCATGGTGGTGAAGTAAGCGGATACAGTGTCGTGCAAGAGTTCACTGACCGTGATGGGAATAAACATACAGTGGAGTACGATGAAGTAGTAAGCTTCGCTCCGAGTAAATACGAAAAGCTTATTCCAGTAACCAGCAAATATATTTACAGGAAGTTTGACGGGCTGGAGTGGCGAAGCAAAGAGTTGAAAGCAAAGAATATTCCGCAGCACGTATTTGTGGATATGAACAAAATTATAGGCAAAATAGAAAAGCACCAGCGAAAACGAAAAGAGGTTATACCTGATTCATGCGCTATAAAATGTAGCGATTTTAATTATCAAGCAATGTTTAATATGATTGCGGGAATGTATTCAAGCCCGTTTGTATTTAATAACACCTGTTGGTCATGGTCTGATATATCACATTCATTTTTGGGAGTAGGTGCAAGAGCGTACATCGGTACATTATGGGAAGTTGGCAATAAAGTCGCAAGAACTGTTGCAGAAACATTCTACACCGAGGTTTTTGGAAATACTATTCTTGATGCTCTTCAAAAATCATTAGCTCATACCAAAGGCAATAGCAACGAAAATATATATGTTTTATGGGGCTTACACTTCTCTACTATAAAGTCGGGTAATTCAATCCGCGAAAGTAGAATGAGTGTGGCTAAAAAACTATTGGGCTCGTTTTACCGATGGAGAAATCATATTAAAGGAGTACAGGATGAATGGACAAAAGAAGATATAAACCGGTTAATCGAGTGGAATTACAATCAACTTCTGCAATACTTTTTCACTGAGTCTTTAGTCCTGATTGGCATGATGAAACAAAAACAAATTTAAATAACCATGAAATTTTTGAATGGAGCGTTAATCGCAATAATGTGGATACTGGGAGCGCTCAATAATCGCTTTAATTGACATACATTGGACCTTAGGCTGCAATTAAAAATTTGGAAAGCATGACGGCTACACAAAATGAGAGAGATTTAATGGAGAATTATTTGAACTTTTCATTAGACCTTGATAACTATTCTATTGTTGAATTTCTTAGTCAGACAGATACTACATTTGTTCTAAAAATATTTATTGGGAAAAACCTATGAAAGAATTTATTATTAAACATACACTGATAAAATAACTATGAACTTATCGTTTATTTACATAAATAATTACAGAAACATCCAAGGCCAGAACTTTAATCTTGACGCAGAATACAATTTTAGTTTTGATCCTGATAGTCGCGAGGTAAAATGTAATAGGAATCCTAAATATATTCAGGGCTACTTTGAAAGTAAAAACCCAAATGGGAAATCTATTATTACAAACGTCACCGCCGTGATTGGACAAAATGGTAGCGGAAAGAGTTCATTTCTTGAATTTGTGGGTATGATTTTCAAAAGATGGGATAATTTTCATCCTGGATATGCTTTGATAAATGATGTTGTAATTTATAGAGTTGGAAGTGACGTGACTATTTTATATGGAAAAACGGAAAGTAAAAAGAAAATTAATAAAGATGAAGAAGTGTGGGTAATTGAGCCTGTATCTATGAAAGAACTTTCAACTGAACATCATGATTTTTCTAAAGATGAGCAAAACAATCAGTCCATAAAAGAACACATTTTACCTATTTATTATTCAGCATCAATGCTGGACCGTTTTCATGAGACAGGTGTAGACCAATGGGATGTGGTTAATGTTTCTAATACCTACATGTATTATGCATCTCAAATTCCCATTCAGGTAGATCGCATAAGAAATACTAAATATCGCCGGTTAACACATCCAAGCAATTTCAAATTTGAGGACGGGCTAAGACAAGTTGTTTTTTTGAACGAAAATCACACTAACAAATTTTTACCGACTCTTTTTCATACTCATAAGTATTTCTCAATATCCATTCGACAGGCTCAGACTAACGAAAATACTTTTATCACCCTGTTTTTAAATTTATTTGATGAGTTCACTCCTCAGGATGATTTAGAATTTTTACAATTACAGTTCTTAACTGCTATCTGTCATGGTCTGGTTCACCCAAATTCAAATTACGTTCCCGTTAATTCTGAAAAGGAGTATAAAGAATTGTTTTCTTCTTCCCTTCAACGTAAAACTTCGCTTAAAGAAACAATTATTTATTTCTTGCAAAAACATCCTCTTCGCGACACTAAAGAGAAAATGGAGTTTGTTGGAAATACTTTCTATATGTATGATTTTAGATTGCGAGAGAAGGAACAGTTTGTAGATTATTTATTTGAATCTTTTACCAATAAAAGCTTTAAAAATCTTTCCGATGTAGCATTAAGAAATTTTAAAAACAATTTACACGGCACTGGTAGTTCACGACGAGCTTTTTTCAATCCTTTTAGATATGATCTTAAGTTGGAGCAAGGACAAAAATTATGTGAGTTGTATTTGAACCAACTTGAAGACTTAACACCTGACTTCATCGAGATTAACTTTGATTTAAGTGCCGGCGAAACTGGATTCATCAATTTATTCTCAAGGTTTTTCTATGGATTTTCTGATAAAATTAAAGCTGTCAATCCTGAAGGTATCTATTCGACAGATAGACTATTTAGAAAGATCTTAGTTTTAATTGACGAGGCAGAGGTTTATTTTCATCCTCAATGGCAAAAGCAATATCTTAAGTTGCTCTTAGCATACTTTGAAAATATTTTTGACGGAATACCGGTTCAGGTCATTATCACGTCTAACTCACCATTTATAACTGCTGAATTGCCTGCCTATAATGTGATTTTCTTGGAGCCAAATGAACAGGGTAAATCTATCGTTTCACCAAAACAAAATCATAAAAACACGCTTGGTGCTAACGTGTATCAGCTTTATCAAGATGCTTTTTATTTCCAAAATGGATTTATGGGAGATTTGGCGGATGATAAGGTTCATGAAGTTCTTGAGATATTGAATTATACCAAAGGCCAATTTGAACTGGTTTCCGATAATAAAAGAAAATACATAGAAAAGTTGATTGAAAATTGGGGTGAGCCGGGTCTAAAACGTAGGATGGAAGAAATGTATCAGGAATTAGTCAGTAAGCGTGATTAAGATAAGATTGGATAAAACTAAGCAAAAGCAACTAAAGGATCTCCATTGTGGTATCCTAAAAGAGCCTTTGCGGGTAGAAGAAAAGTTAAAAGGGTTACTTGCTAAAGAATCAACCGGAACAAGTAAACATACGTTTTATTCCAAGCTTCAGAGTAATTTACCAGCATTGCTTTTTGGCGAACCTGATGTACTATACAAATTAGTAGATGAAATCCATCCTTTATATGAAATAGCATTTAAAGAACACGGAACCGAATTTAAAGATGATGTTAAGAAAATATTTGATTACGATAAATTTAGGGATAATCGCACCGGTTATTACGCCTATCACCTAACAGGATTTCTTCAGGTTAACGTTTGTCCGTATTGTAACCGTATGTCAATAATCACCCACGAAGGGGAAAGTGGGAATATAAGGCCAGATTTGGATCACTGGCTTTTACAAAGCGAATTTCCTTATTTAGCAATCTCCTTATACAATTTAATTCCGAGTTGTGGGCCGTGCAACGGGGGGTTTAAAAAGAAAACTATATTCAAAAAGTCCGACCATATTCATCCTTATGCAGAGGGATATGAAAAAGAGTATACGTTCAAGTACAACTCAGTGCTTGCACCAGGTAAGATTCGGGCAGAAACGGATTTTACGCTAAGTATTAAACCAGAAAATGGAATTCCAGTTGATATAGAGCACAAGGGTAGAAACTCTATCGAAGTTTTCGACATAGAGGGTGTCTATAACAAACAAAAAAACGTAGCGTTGGAAGTTTTTCATCACTATCAGGATTTCAATGAAGAGTGGATACAGTACGAATTAAAAAGGAAAGACAAAACAACCGGAAATCCTGTGTATCGTGACAGAAAACATTTAATCGAACACAAGTTTTCCCTCAAAACCAATGTTGAGGATTATGGAACGCGTGAACACGCGAAATTGAAAATGGATATTGCAAAGTGTTTAGGACTAATTGTTGACTCCCAACCGCAGACCAAAGAGCACTGGCTTCGCAAATATGGCGTATTTCTATTAGTGTTCATCCTCTTGACACTTGGCATTCTATGTGCGGTTTTATAAATTGTAGTTTACCTTTGCTGCTCACAAAAAACAAAGTCCCCAATTTCCTTGCGTTGGAATATCTTATTTCTCAACAGGCATATACTGCATTTAAAATCTTCCGTGTTTACATGGAATTTGGAGTGGGGAAATGGAGTGTAGAAATGTGTTAAAATGCACTGAAAAGCGATGTTTTGATGGTTTAAAAAGCCCGAAAACACTGGTATTAAGCCTGGAGGCGGAGAGTTCGAATCTCTCAGTCTCCGCATTAGCCCCACTAAAAATGGGGCTTTGTTTTTTATAGAACATCCCAAAAGTTTTTTTATACCTTAGTGATTAATATGCGGCTATTAATTTACCTTCTTCTTTCCTCTTTCATTTGGGATGCCCGTGCCCAAATTACCGATACTTCGGGTATCAACAGGATTCACTATAAAATAGAAACCGAGACAGCTTTTATAAAAAACAACCCCGATTCTACTTCGCATTATATTAATCGGGGGAATTTGCTTTGTCAGTCAGCAAAATATGAAGAAGCAATAACCGATTTCTCAACTGCAATAAAGCTCGACTCAAATTGTGTAATTGCATATAAAAACAGGGGGCTGGCTAAAATGGCATTGAACAAATATCAAGTAGCTCTGCAAGATTTCAATAAAGCAATAAAGTTGGATCCAAATGATGTGCAGGCGTACATTTACAAAAGCATTGCAACGCAAAATTTAATTAGGGCGGCTGGACCTTCTGGAAGCACTTCTATATCAAAGAATATTGATAGTCTCAATAAAATTGTAAAAAATCTTTTTAAATGGGATTTTAGCTTAATGTCTCGCGGACTGCTGCTTTTTAATTATGAGCGGAGGCTGTCTAAAAATTTTTCTTTGGAGATAGGCGCCGGAGCGGCTTATTCAGATTTTATTTTTTCCTTTTATTATGACAATGGAGGAGTATCAAAAAATGTAAAACTTGACCCTCCTAGTTATGGCTGGGGGATTTCAACTTATAGCCTTATTCATAATCCATTTTCAAACAGTACTAAAAAATTAGGCTTCGCCGCTGAAGTAAACCAACGTACTTATCTAAAAAAGAATTGTTTTGAAGGGCTTTATATATCAACTTACGCGAGCTTCAGAGAATACAATTACAACATCAAGGATGTTAATGTGATCAGAGGTAGCAGAGGTTTTGATCCTTACTACGACCCAAATAGCCTTGACCCTAATCCGTTCAAGTCTTATAATTGTAATACCTTATTTATAGATGCAGGTGAAAAAATAGGTTACCAGAAACATTTTAAAAAGAAACATTCTTTATTTTATGATGTTTATGCCGGAATTGCTTTCAGAGAAGCCTTTGTTAATACTTTACTAGTGACCGACATTACTAATTACGGTTATTACAACGCTCCGGAAATATTAACTTATTCTAAATATCAGCAGAAATTGAGTTTGCTGAATATAATGTTAGGAGCAAAAATTGGTTTTGCTTTTTAGTTCGGGTGCATTTTAAAATCATCAAAGAGTTTAATATTTGGCCGGTTGAAACCACCTAAAAAATAAAAAGCCTTACAATGTGAGGCTTTTTTCTTAAAAAATATTCCTTAAACCGCAACCTTAATCACTCCTAACTCCTTACCAACTTTTGCAAAAGCGGCAATGGCTTTATCCAAATGCTCTTTTTCATGTGCGGAGGATAGTTGTACGCGTATGCGCGCTTGTCCTTTTGCTACAACGGGATAGAAGAAACCAATCACATAAATTCCTTCGGCCAATAATTTTTCGGCAAAGGTTTGTGCAAGTTTTGCATCATATAGCATTATCGGTACAATGGCAGAGTCGCCGTTTTTAAATTCAAGCCCGGATTTTTTAATTCCTTCTTTAAAATAATTTATATTCCATTCTAATTTATCACGAAGTGTTGTGGAGTCACTTAGAATATCAAAAATTGCCATTGATGCTCCAACTATGTGCGGTGCTAAAGAATTAGAAAACAAATACGGACGGGAACGCTGCCTGAGCATTTCAATAATTTCTTTTTTTCCACTCGTAAAACCGCCCATAGCACCCCCTAATGCTTTGCCTAAAGTTCCTGTTACAATATCCACGCGATGCATTACATTTTTCAATTCAATGGTACCACGGCCGGTTTTACCGATAAATCCGCTGGCGTGGCTTTCATCAACCATTACCATCGCGTTATATTTCTCCGCCAAATCACAAATTTTATCTAACGGAGCAACAAATCCGTCCATGCTAAAAACTCCGTCGGTAACAATTAAACGATAACGTTGTTTTTGCGCGGCTTTCAATTGCTCCTCCAGATCGGCCATGTCGCAATTTTTATAACGGTAACGTTGCGCTTTACACAAACGCACCCCGTCAATAATAGAAGCGTGGTTCAATTCGTCCGAGATAATCGCGTCTTCTTCTCCCATCAAAGGTTCAAATACTCCACCGTTCGCGTCAAAGCAAGCGGCGTAAAGTATGGTATCTTCCTGTCCAAGGAATTTAGAAATTTTTTCTTCCAGCTGCTTATGTATATCCTGTGTGCCACAAATAAAACGTACCGAAGACATTCCATAACCGCGGTAATCAAGCGTTTTATGTGCAGCTTCAATTACTTTAGGGTGGGAGGAGAGCCCCAGGTAATTATTGGCACAAAAAATAATTACTTCTTTGCCATCCTTCAATTTAATAACTGCGCCCTGCTCGCTGGCAATAACGCGTTCGCATTTAAACAAACCCGCTTCTTCAATGGCGGTAAGCTCTTTCTGTAAGTGTTGCTGAAATGCTCCGTACATACCTGTAATTTCCTGCTAATATCGCATTTATCCCATTTCATAAAAAATAAAATGGTTAAAAGAAATAAAGAAATTTTATCAGGTTACATATTAAGTTTGAGAGCATAGTCAACCGAATGTCTTCCTGAACCGTAAAACAGGAAGCAGAAGCAAAAGGCAAGGGCAGCCGAGGCTTGTGCTATGTTAAAATAATCCATCGTGCCTGTAAAATTAACGGCAATTGCACCTATAAGTATTGGTACCTGCAGCAGAGAACAAACACGGGTAAGAAGACCCATGATAATAAAAAGCCCCCCGCATATGTGCGCCAAAGCCACATAATGTACCAATATAAAATAAACACCTTCTGTGCCGTCGCCCGGCAGAAGTTCCGTAAGATAATCGGTTTGATTAAGGAAGAACGTTCCTTTATAAAAAATAAATGCGCCGAATAACACCCTGAGCATATCGGTTCCGATATTGGTGTTCTCATTCGCCCATTTGTTAAGTTTCACTATTGTTTCCATGGCTCCTTTTTATTCAGGTGTACGCAATTAAAAAAAAGGAATAACAGGAAGATGGCAGATTGCAATAAAGTAAACACCAAATGCTAAAGAAGAATGGTAAAAGGTTTTTTAATTTAAGGCTTTTTTGGATTCATTTTTACGGCAACAACCACAACTAAAACAAGAATAAAAATCAGGGTGCCTCCCCAAACCCAAATTACAAAGCCGTCGTTTTTAACTTCGCCTGTAACTTCCATAAGAACAGGTTTATCCGGGAAATTGAGTTTGTATTTATCTTTCAGGAAGTCGAGGTTATCAGAAGCAATTCCTTCCCACCAAACATCACGCACAACGCCGGTAAATTCTGTTTGTTTGACTACATCGTCAAAACCGCTTTCGGAGAGGCTGCCGAATTCAAGAATGATTTTTACCGGATCACCTTCTTTCCAATTCTCTCCCACCATCGGAATGTAGGTAGAGGTGGAAGGAGAATTTTTTGAAGAAGTGATGGTTTCCTTTACACCTACATCCAGCAAATAGCCGTTAATGGTAAGATTTCTCGTTCCTAAATCAGGGTTTGAAATATAATTTTCGATTGTTGTTTTTGCATAACCTCTGTCAAAATAATGACGAAGCATGGGATAAAAGAAAATTGTCATGCAAACACTCAATAAAATAAAAACAAAAGGCGGTACCCATTTATTCGGGTTTGCAACGTTCATCATTTTCAAAGCTTCCGCCTGAGGTAAATGATTCAGGCTGTGCCCGGAGAATTTTTCTTCCATGTATTGCATCATCTCGTCAAATTGCGGCTGGCCAAGGCTTGAATACAATTGAATTTTTTTTGTTTTTCCTTTTTCGTTGGTATATGTGGCAAATAAAGTTTCGTATTGGACGGTTTTAAAACGATAAAAATACTGAAGGCTTGCAGGCACGAATTCCTTTTTTACCAACGGCCCCATTTGCGCTTTGATAGAAAAATCATTCACCGTTAAAGAATTTTTAGTGGTGTAATATTGGAAGGTAAATATTTTCATATTTGCTGGGTTACCAGGGAAACAGTATTTGTTTTAATCAAATATATAAAAACTTTGGAAAGCTATAAGTACTTGCCATAAAAAAGCCGCTCCCGATTAAAGAGCAGCTTCCGACAAACAAATGAAATTTAATTCTTAATTATTTTTTGCGAAGTTGTTGTGCCTGATTTATCCTGCGTTTTTAATATATACGCGCCCGCGGCAAATTTTTGTGTATCGATAATCAGTTCACCTTTTTCAGTTACGGTTTCAAAAACGATGTTGCCAAGTAAATCGTTTATAATAATGTGTGTTGATTCATTAGTTCCGCAGTTTACACGAATAGATTCGTTAAAAGGGTTTGGCGCGAAATAAGCAGAGTTACCGTATAAATCAACCACCGAAGTGGTAGTTGGCGCAATCACTCCCAATGCATCAATTTCCCAACCCCAAACTTTATACAAAACACCGCTGATACTGAAACGTAAATAAGTTGTATCGGCCGTATTTCCGTTAATGACAAGTGTACGGGTTTCTAACAAAACAGAAGTTAAGGAGGAAGTAGCATTGTAGGTAGCAGTATGCCTTTGCGTCCAGGTTATTTTATCGCCCGAAGTTTCAACAAGAATGCTGATTACACCAGAACCGGACGCAGCTGAGTTTGTTAAAAATAAATTATGCTTAAACTGTAAAGTATAAGTGGGCACCGAAACTGTATTTATCGGGGGAGAAGTAAGCGAAATAGTTTCTGATATACCGCCATTAGCCTGATTTCCGAAAGCTTCAACCTCGGGAGGAGAACCACCGGCGTAATTGGTAGGAGGAGAGGGTATCCACCAACCTGCCTGACTCGGAGCTGATGTGCCCGTCCAACCGCCAACCGTAGGCTGACATGCAGAAAGTGCACTCGTTGGAAAACTTTCAATAAATGGAAGCGGCCTTGGTGTGCATTGCGAATAAGCATACGTACAGGCGCATAAAAACAAAAATGCGAAGTAATTTTTTTTCATAAAAAGTGGATTAAAATTTTATAATACAAACTTAATCCACCCGAAACTGACTATCAGAGAGAATTCAGGTTATTCTTGGAAATCAGAAAAATTACCGGTAACCAAAACCCTGGCTGATGCGCCATGAAATGCTGCCCATAAAGGTTTTGAGGCTTTCCCGAGTTTCGGGTTTTTCCTTGAGATTTTCTATGAGGATTGTTTCGATGTATTCCGACAATTCCCTTTTATCTTCGCCTTCAACCAACACACTTAAATGGTCGGCCGCTTCTTTCACTTTTTTTTGATTGATAAGGACAAGGGCTTCTTCAATTTTTTGATTGTATACTCTCATGATGAAGGTTTATGAGAACAAATAAAGCAAAAATTTAATCGAAAAGCCAGTTATTTCCTTTTTTGTACATTTAGCAAAGTAAATTTTTTGTGTCGGGACTTTTTTACAACCAGCTAAGCGAGTTTATACTGATACACCTGATAGCCTTAACGGGCGGAATTTTAGTTTCTCGATTTCATTGGAAAGTAAATTATACGCGCAAAATCAACCACTTTTTTGTTTTCTTTTCACCGTATCTAATTAAAACAGTTTTTCCATTTACTGAAACCCCGTATACGCAGGTTTGGCTGGCTATTGTGGGAATTTCCACGCTGGCGATTTATGTGAAACCCGTTCGCCACAACGTAAAAATCGTACACTTAATGTTCGCAGCGTTTGACCGACCGGAGGATCGTCCACACACTTTACGTTGGTTGTTTACCCAGTATTTGGCTACTTACCTGGTGGCTTTGCCTTTGTGGCTGCTTTTTAAGAGGCAGGGTCATACTGAGGCAATTCCGATCATCATTCTCATAAACGCCATTGGCGACGGATTGGCAGAACCGATTGGCGTGACCTGGGGAAAACATAAATACAGGGTAAAAGCTCTGTTTACCAAAGATACTTTTACTCGCAGTTATGAAGGAAGTGTCTGTGTGTTTGTTGTTGCAATCATTGCCATAATCGTTTACCGGAACAGTTTCTCGCAAGCGCAATTTATCATGGCTTTGGCAACAGTGCCAATTGTTTCAACGTTGGCGGAGGCTAAATCACCACACACTTGGGATAGCCCCTTTATTTTTGCGGCGACTGGGATGAACCTGGCCTTGATTTATTTGGTTTAAATCCCTTTTAAGGGGTGAGGCCTACGTTACTTATCCTGCTTATATTTACATCGAAATTTAAAAACGAATATCATCATTATCGATAGGGAGTTTGTCATTTTAAATTTCCTTATTGCTTTAAATTTTAAGTTGAGCATGGTATTTATATTTATTTTTATTTCAATGTTTTATGTAGTAAGTGAGGGATTAAATTAAATTAACATAATGTAAATTATAGGAATTTCCCGTGCCATTAAAACATCCTTAAAGGCACGAAAAACACCTATAATTTCGATTAT
>DATMMV010000161.1:0-9877 GCA_035569635.1 Bacteroidia bacterium
TTTGGTGTTGACGTATTAGGCGTTGTGGGCATCGGCATGCGGGGGAATTGGGCGCATGAGGGAAAAACACTGATTTTACTCGACGGACAGGAAATGAACGAAATACTTTTTGGAACCACGCAATTCGGAAATCATTTTGCCATCGACCAGATTAAAAAAATTGAAATTATTCGCGGACCGGGCTCTGCCATTTATGGAGGATATGCCGAATACGGAGTGGTAAATATCATTACCAAACAAGGCGAAGACATTAACGGCGTATCAGCTTCGGCAATATACGGCACCACGCAAAAAGATTATATGCGCCGCAACATAAATTTTTCAGCAGGAAAAAAATTAAATGATTTTGAGTGGAGTATTTCAGGCATGACGGGACAGGGCCAGCGAAGCGATCAGAATTACAAAGATGTTTATGATTCTACCGTAAGTTTAAAAGGTAACTCCACATTAAATCCTGCTTATGTAAATTTCGGTGCATCGTACAAAGGTTTAAGTTTTCGGGGTATTGGTGATTTTTTTCATACTACCACAATAGACGGTAATAACAGAGTATTAAAACATCCCTATACACAGGATTTCAATTCCATGTATTTTGAAGTAAAATATTTATGGAAGGTTAACAGCCAACTTACCATCACTCCAAAATTGAATTACAAAAAACAATCACCCTGGGAGACGCCTTCGGGAGATTCAACAAATTCTTCTTATTTAAAAACAGCAAGCCGTTCAACCGCCAATATTATCGCCTCTTACAGCCCGACAAGAAAAATAAATATTGTGGCAGGCGGGGAGATTTACCGCGATCTGGCTATTGATAATTTGGCAGGCGATACTTTTTATAACGGAAAAACAAGTGTTAACTTTTACAATTTCGCGTTCTTTACACAAGGGCTTGTTAAAACACGTTTGGTAAATATTATTCTGGGTGCCCGTTACGATAAACACAATGTTTACGGAGATGCTTTTGTACCACGTGTCGGATTAACAAAAAAATATAATCGTTTTCACTTTAAAACTTTATTCAGCAATTCCTTCCGGGCGCCCGCTATAGAGAATATTAATTACAGCGTTTCTACCGGCATTTTACCCGAGAGAACGCAAGTAGCAGAATTGGAGCTCGGTTATCAAATAACACACAAATCCATTTTTACCATAAACTTTTTTGATATTACTACCCGTCATCCCATTGTATATTATTTTGATGCCGCCTCTCAAAAAGACGCATACCTGAACGGCAAGAGTACCGGCACTACAGGTTTAGAGGCCGAGTATAAAGTAAGAGCAAAGTGGGGCTATTTTATGATAAATTACTCCTATTATACTTCTCAGGGCAAAACCAGAATTTCTGCCTACAGAGTTTCTGTCGACTCGAGTATGTTGCTTGGTTTTACCAATCATAAAATTAATTTAAGCACTTCGGTTAATGTTACCAAAGACTTTTCGGTTAATGTAACAGGCTCTTTTTACGGTGCGCGTTATGGATATACTTCTTTAGACACATCAGGAGTACCCGTGCTGAAAAAATTTGACCCGATTGCATTGTTGAATATTTTTCTTAAATACAATACTCCTGTTAAAGGTTTAACAATCGGCGTTGGAGTTTTTGATTTACTGAACAGTAAGTTTACGTTTATACAACCTTACAGCAATATCAGTTCGCCGGGGCATGCGCCCCTGCCCGCTCCTCCAAGAGAATTTGTATTCCGGCTCAGTTACGATTTTCATTTTAGCACTAAACAAAAAAATTGAAAAGATTCGGTAACATATCATTAACCGGAAAATTACTTTTAGTGATGCTGATTGCCCGCGGGTTCATTTCTACGTGCAAAGCGCAGGATGTGGATTACAAAGCCTATACTTTATTTGTTTATAATTTCATGAAATATGTTGAGTGGCCCGAAGCGCAAAGTAAGGGCGATTTTGTAGTGGGTATTTACGGCGATTCGCCCATACAAAAAGAATTACAGGCGCTTGCCGGAAGTAAAAAATTAAAAGGAAGGAATATTGTTATAAAAGTTTTAACAAAGCCCGAAGATGCGGCAAGTTGCCAGCTTTTGTATGTATGCTCGTCTAAAAGCGCGATTGTGAAAATTTTAAAAGAACAAATGAAGGATAAACCCATTCTTATTGTCGGCGAACGCGAAGGGCTTGCAAAAAAAGGTGCAGCTTTAAGTTTTGTAACAATGGATGATGATGCCCTTAAATTTGATATCAATAAAAAAGAAATAGAGCAGCACCAATTAAAAATTTCCAGCTCTTTAATTGCTTTGGGTGTTGTGGTGAATTAAGTTTTAGTTTTTTAATCTTCTTCATTTTCGTTTTATCTCCCGAAATAACCCTTAAAAATGTAATAATAGCTGCGTTGCAAGAACCAAACTATTTACTAAAGATAATTTCCACTCTTCTGTTCAAAGCTTTATGCTCCTCTGTATCATTAGTAAAAAGAGGTTTATTATCTCCATAGCCTTTTGTGTTTAGCCTTTTTTTATCAACTCCTTTTTTTACTAAATATTCAGCTACCTGCTTCGCCCGTTCTCCGGATAACTTCATGTTCAATTTTTTGTCGCCATTGTTATCAGTATGTCCGATAATTTTCAGGTTAAATTCGGGGTTTGTTTTTAAATATTCCACCAGTTTATCCAAATCCGGATAAGAAGATTCTAAAACAGTCGCTTTATTTGTTTCAAACAAAACATTTTTCAAAACCATATTAGCATTTAAGGAAACATTATTAAGTGTATCACTATTAATAGTAATGACGCTGTCTTTTTTTATTTCTTCAATTGGCGGATTCAGCCATTCAATTAAACTAACATCATCCACCAAATAATACGCATCTCGCTCTGACGTTTTATTAATAGGTGTTTTCATGTTTTTCGGAAAACTGAATTTTGTTTTCTTTATTCTATTTAATTCATAACTGCCAATGATTAAGAAAGCTTCTCCTCCTTTAGCTTTATAAATCGCTGTAATTTTAAACCAATCTGAAGTATCCCTTCCTATTTTATCCGCTTTCATATAAACAGGATTTAAATCCGTAATAACATCACCTGTTTCATAATGTTTTTCTTCTTCTGTAAAACACACCCCTATTTGATCAATTGTTGTACGGGAATAATTTGCCAGGCTTACATACATCGAGAAAATATATGTTTTTCCTTTTTCAAGCGGCATGCTGATTGGTGATTGCAAATACTCCCTGTAATCGCCGTGCGAAAAGAGAAAGAAACCCGCATAACATTTTCCCGAATGCGCATATTGATAGCCCATAGCATTTTGCGGAACATCTGCAAAAGAATACTTTTTACTCCTTTTATCACACTCGCAAAAAAGATCTGTCGTTCCCCTGCCTGCACGGTTCCATGAATTTGAATAACCAATTCCGGAAAAATTTACAGGGATAGCTTTATTGTTTTCAAAACTTGAATCAGGAATTAAATTCTGGGGCAAGGCTGAATTAATGCAAAAAAGAAACGCTATTATTCTGAATAAAACTTTCATTCGCTATAATCCAAATGTAAGATTTATTTCTTCCTTAAAATATATTCCACTTTTTCGGGCGTGCATTTAGTAATGCGTATATCGGGGTTTTTAGAGGTGGCTTTTATTTTTAGTTTTCCGCTTGCTTTTTCAGGAGAATTAAAATCGGCCTTTACTGAAAATAAAGAGGGAAAAACGCTGTCGTACAAATTATAGGGTGCGCTGATGGTTACCTGAACCATTGACGGAAAAGTTTTTACAAACATGCCTGTCGGAGCGTTATTTATTTCAACAGGCAATTGTAAAGTCTTTTGAACATACTCATCCAGATTTATTTTCAGCATAACTTTGTTTTGCGATAAAACTACCAAATCATCAATCTCTTCAGCCAGCTCAACCGAGGCAGTTTGTTCAATACTTTTATTTAAATCGTTGAGTATAATTTTCTCTGTAAAGAGCGTATCAATTCCCGAAAGTGTAGCGCTATCGGAACTTACCATTATAAATTGTGGTTGCGTTTTAATCTTTCGGTAAATACCATCTCCATTTTCATAATTTATCTGAACGCGTGGTTTTACATAAACTTTTTTAGTGAATGTTTTTCCAAAAATAAAATGAATGCTGTCTGGCTTAATTTTTATAAGCTCTACATCCGTATTTAAAAATTTTGACAAATTACCAATGGCCGTAAGTGTACTTAAACTGGCCCGGTTTGATTTGTTCCGTGTTTGTATCACATCACCCACATCAATCGTAATTTCGTTCAGCGATTTTTTCATCAGCAACATCATCAGTTTGGCACCGCTGGCTTTTACATCAGCCATAATAAATGCGGGTAAACGGTTATTGATGTGTTTATTCATAGGATAATGAGTAAACTTTACAGGAATGGCAAGTGTGCGTGTATAGGTGCGGTTAAGCGCATTGATGAGCCAGAGAAAACCGGCTATGAGTAAACAAATAAAAAAAGAAAAAAGCCTGCGGCCGGGAAAAAATTTTCGTATGAACGCAGGTTTTTTACTCAACGTATTACGGGTTTTGGCCTAAGGAAGCCGAGTTATCCATAGAGATAGCGGTTTTAGAAACTTTTAATTTGTTTCCGCCTTCAACTTCAATCATATAAGTGGTATCGTTGACCTCAGCAATTTTTCCATGAATACCGCCGATGGTAACAATTTTATCACCCTTTTTAATTTCTTCCATAAATTTTTTGGCGGCTTTTTGTTTTTTCATTTGGGGGCGTATCATAAAAAAATAGAATACAACCACAATTAAAATAAGCGGTAAAAAACTGGTTAAACCTCCTAATCCTCCCGAAGCTCCGGCAGCCGGTGCAGCCTGCAGTAAAATGTACATGTTTTGCATATTTGTTTTTATTTGATTTTTATTTTGTTTCTGTTGATGAGGGCACTATTACTTCTCCGCCTATAACTAAAATTATGGTGTTAGGCTCGCAATTGGTTAAAACAGTAATACTCTTTGATACCATTCCCGATTTTCCGTTACTGTCAAACACCACATCAATCTTACCTGTCCCTCCGGGAGGAATAGGGTCTTTGGGTGGCGATGCAACCGTGCAACCGCAACTTGCTTTTGCCGAAGCAATGACAAGGTTCGATTTTCCTTCGTTGGTAAAAGTAAAAGTATGTGAAACTTTTTCGCCCTGTATAATTTTACCGTAGTTAAATTCTGATTCAGTAAATTTAATTACAGGCAACTTACTTTTATCAGCAGTGCCGTTAGCGGTTTCGGTTACGTTAACCAGACTACTGTCAACTTTAGTATCCGCTTTGTTTCCTCCGCAGGAGAAAAGTGCAAACGCGATGATTGGTAAAATTATTTTCTTCATGGTTTTGAAAAAATTTTCGGTGCAAAGATAGTAATTAGCCACGAATTACGGATAGCAGCTGTACGAATATACAAATCAGGAATAAGTTCCGGCCTGAATTGTAAAAACCTAGCCCGCAAACTTAACCCATCCAACTAACTGCTTAATTCGAATTGTAATTTGTTTAAACTCCTGTACAAGCCATCCTCTATAGCAATAAGCTCATTATGGGTGCCGGTTTCTTTTACTTTTCCTTTTTCAAGTACAATTATTTTATCGGCATTACGTATGGTTGAAAGCCTGTGCGCTATAACAATACTGGTGCGGCCTTCCATCAGTTTATCCAGAGCTTCCTGCACCAAATGCTCTGATTCGCTGTCTAATGAACTGGTGGCTTCATCCAAAATTAAAATAGAAGGGTTTTTTAATACTGCGCGCGCGATGGCAATACGTTGACGTTGTCCGCCCGAAAGCTGAACGCCCCTCTCACCCACTCTTGTATCAAATTTATCCGGAAAACTATTTACAAATTCAAGTGCATTTGCTTTTTTAGCCGCCTCAACTACCTCAACTTCGGTTGCATTCGGGTTTCCGTATAAAATATTTTCGCGGATAGTACCGGCAAACAAAAGCACATCCTGCGGCACCAATGCCATTTGGTTGCGCAGAGCTGTTAAAGAATATCCCTGAGAATTTTTTCCGTCAATAATAATTTCGCCGTTCACAGGGTCGTAAAATCTCAGCATCAGCGCTGCAATCGTGGTTTTACCTGACCCGCTCGGACCTACGAGAGCAACGGTTTGCCCTTTTTCCGCCTTAAAAGAAACACCTTTCAACACCGGGAAATCCGGGCGTGTGGGATAATAAAAATCAACGTGTTTAAATTCAATCTCGCCTTGTTTCGGGCCTTTTTCTTTTTCCTTCTTAAAACTTAAATCAATGTGTTCAATGTTCCCGTCAATCAATTCAAATACTCTGTCGGTTGCGCCCAATGCGCGTTGAATGGAAGCAATTTGTTCCGGCAATCCACCCAAAGAAGCTGCAACAAATAAAGAGAGCATCATAAATATCCCGAACTCTTCTGCGGTAATACACCCCTGTATTTTAAGATGGAGCATTTTATACAATATAAAAAAAATGGAACCGAAAACAAAAACCATTATAAAGGCAAAGAACGAACCCCTGAAAATTCCATATTTTATACCGAATTCACGTATACCGTTGGTTATTTTCTCAAACCGGTTTATTTCATATTTTTCATTAGTAAAAGTTTTGACATTACTAATCCCCGTAAGCGCTTCCCCGACAATTACGTTCGATTCGGCAATCTTTTCCTGAAACACTTTTGAAAATTTCCGGATTCTGCGTGAGAAAAGAATCGCGATAGCGGTCAGAGGCGGTATGATAATAAGAAACCATTGAGCAATGTCCCAGGAAGTGTAATAAATCAACAATACCAGGCCTCCGACACCAACAATAGTTTGCCGGCAAAATTCTGCAATATTCATGGTAAAAGCTTCTGAGATCACGTTTACATCAGTAGCCATTCTGCTGCTTAATTCCGCCACCTGGCTCTTTGAAAAAAATTCCATAGGCATTTGTATCAGGCGGACGAAGAGGTCATTTCTTACCCCTTTTAAAATGTTTTCGGTAACCTGCGAAAACAAGTATACTCTACCGAATGAAAAGGCGGATTGAGCTATCAACATCACCAACATCCACATACCGACTTTATTCAGTTTCTCCAGCTGATTAACCTTCTCTAATGCCGAATTAGCATCCTGGCCAAAAAAACTAAACATTTTACCCGACTGTACCGGAAATATCAATCCTACCCCCGAACTTGCTGCAAGGAATATCATGCCCCAAACAAATTTCCATTTGTGTTGCCCTAAATAAGTAAATAATCTGAGCGATTTTTTAAGGTTTTGCTTACTTAATTTAGCCTTTGGTAAATCTTCGTTATCCGTGCCGGGGCGGCCTCTTTTTGCCATGCTGCAAAGCTAAATAATTAAACCGGAAATAGCGTGTTTTTGATTACATAGCGCTGTAAAACAACTATTTTAGATAAAAATACGTCTTATAAGCAATAAGCTGCTTACTTTTACGTTTTTTTTGAGATATAAAGATGAGGGAAAAGTTATTCTTGCCGGTTTTGCTTTTGGTTTTCTTTTTTGGCTGCACCAAATCAGACACGAAAATTGATGCCCCATCGTATATTGAAATTGACAATTATACAGTAGTAACCGACCCGCAATCGCAAGGCACTAACGACCAAAAATTTTCTGATGTACTTGTAACCTCAGCCACCCATAATTATGGCTACTACCCTATTCCCGGAAAAATACCTGTGCCACTTGAGGGAATGACCTACCTGAGTATAAGGGCTGCGGTTAAAGTAAACGGGGTAAATTACCTGAGACTTGATTACCCGGTAATGAGGGGATGCGATACAACGCTTCCTTTAACGCGCGGGCAGGTGCTGCATTTAAAACCCGTTTATAAATATTTCAATACAACGGTATTTCCTTTCCTGGAAGATTTTGAAAACTTCGGGGTTAACATAAAAAACTCTGACCCTACGGATACTTTTTGTACCAGAATAGATACAGCCAATGCCTATTTCGGATCTAAATGCCTGATGATACGGCTTAATTCGGTTTATACAGTTGCCCAGGTTCAATCAACCAACGGGCTTGTTTTACCTACTAACGGGCCCAGTGTTTATTTAGAGTTTAATTATAAAAGCAATATACGTTTTGAAGCAGGCTTAATCGGCTCAAACTCTCCCGGTGTTTTAGGAACCGATCAGCGTTCGGGTGGCGGTGCAAATCCGTCTTCTTCATGGAACAAAATGTATATTGATCTGACCAATTTGGTAAGAACGCCTCCCACTTATTATTGTTATTTTTTATATTTCTATGTGAATACCGGATTTAATGATAACGGAGTGGGAAATCCCCAGATTTTTATTGATAACATAAAACTTGTTCATCAATAGGCAAAAGAATGTTGTTACAGGCAGAAATAGTGACCATAAAAGAAGAACAAACGCAATTGAAAGAAGCGGTTGTGAAGAAATATTTACCTATGAATAAAAAGCTTCAGGCCTTTAAATATCTGGCTTTTGATTTTTTTGCCGCAACTGCTGCATGGGTGTTGTTTTTTACTTTCCGGAAATTTTACATCGAGCACGACCCAGATTGGTATAATAACCTTATTTACAATAAAAAATTCTACACAGGTTCTGCCTTAATCCCGATTTTCTGGTGCATCATTTATTACCTGCAGGGTAATTACGATATGCCGTACCGTCGCTCCAGGCTTAATGAGATGGTGCATACTTTTTTAACTTCTTTGGTAGGAGTTTTACTGTTATTCTTTGTTTTGTTACTTGATGATGAAGTGCAGAACTACCGGAATTATTACACCTCTTTTGCCGTTTTATTCAGCCTGCAATTTGTATTAACAGCCGTGCCCCGTTTTGTTTTATCAAGCATCACCAATACGCGTATACACAAAAGACGTATGGGTTTTAATACTCTTTTAATAGGCAGTAACGAAAATGCCTGGAAAATTTATAACGAGATAGAGGGTCTTAAACGTGGAAATGGAAATATTTTTACCGGCTTCATTCATATTGACGAGCGTAATGGTTTTTCGGAAAAACTGCTTCGTACAGTGCCGCATTTAGGAGAGTTATCCGATTTAACAGCGGTTATAAAATCACATCATGTGGATGAAATTATCATTGCCCTTGAATCATCCGAACACAACGCAATTCAGCATATTTTAAATGATACACTGGATATGGATGTTAAAGTAAAACTGATACCCGATGTATACGACATTCTTTCGGGTTCGGTAAAATTTACGTCTGTAATACACGCACCGTTAATAGAGGTAAGCAGAGAGGTAATGCCGCGCTGGCAGGTAAATGCCAAACGTATTTTTGACGTTTGCTTTTCTATTTTTGTAATTGTTGCATTCAGTTGGTTTTACCTATTGCTTGCGCTTATAGTAAAGCTGACTTCAAAAGGCCCCGTTATTTTTTCTCAGGAAAGACTGGGGTTGAACGGCAAGGCCTTTAAAATTTACAAATTCAGGAGTATGTACATGGATGCCGAGAAGAACGGTCCGGCCCTTAGTAGCGACCATGACCCTCGTATTACTCCCTTTGGCCGTTTTTTACGCAAAACCCGGTTAGATGAGTTTCCTCAGTTTTTTAATGTATTATTCGGGCAAATGAGTATTGTTGGCCCGAGGCCCGAAAGAAGATTTTTTGTAGACCAGATTGTTGAGAAAGCGCCCCATTATAAGCATTTACACCGCGTAAGGCCCGGAATCACCTCCTGGGGGCAGGTTAAGTTTGGCTATGCCGAGAATGTGGACGAGATGATAGAAAGGCTTAAGTACGATCTTTTATACACCGAGAATATGAGCATTATGATAGATATTAAGATTATTATTTACACGGTTCTTATAGTAATTCAGGGGCGTGGTAAATAAATTTTTCAGGATTTACGAAAAAAGGCTATATTTGCCCCCTCATTTATAAGAAATTTAAGT
>DATMMV010000162.1:0-18332 GCA_035569635.1 Bacteroidia bacterium
ACCGCCGGTATTTTTGATGGGAATGGTTTCACCACTATTAATTAAATCGTTAACAGAAAAAGCGGAAGAGAGCGGAAAAAAAGCAGGGGAAGTTTATGCCATCTCAACTGTTGGAGGAATTTTATTTTGTTTTCTTACCGGTTTTTATTTTATTCCGGATTGGGGGCTGGATTATTCCTTATTTTTTGTTTCGGCCCTGCTCGCAGTTTTTCCCTGCATTTACTTTATCAAAAGTAAAAATTTTGCTCCTGTACTTGTTTATGCTTTGTGTGCAACCGACATTTTATTTAAAGCAAACACAAAATCAAATTCGGTTTATATTTCTGAAGGTCTATTGGGAAAATTGGAAGTGCGCGATGATTTATATCAATTCAGTACAAACTCAAAACAGGAGAAATGTCGTTTGCTTTTAATTAATAACGTCATCCAATCTGCCGTGAGTTTAAAAACAGGTGAATCAAGATTGGAATACACCAGCCTTCTTAAAAGTAATTTAGACCGTATTAACAACAAACCGGAAACTTCATTACTACTCGGGCTTGGTGGCGGAGTTTTGGCTAATGAACTCAGCAATCAAAATATAAAAGTAACAGCGGTTGAACTGGATGAACGAATTACCGAAGTAGCGAAAAATTATTTTCATTTAAATCCCGCTATTGAAATTATACAGGATGATGCACGTCATGCCTTATATAAACTCAATAAAAAATTTGATTTGGTTTTCCTGGATTTATTTCATGCAGAAACCACCCCTTCGCATGTAATGAGTTTAGAGAGCTTCACTAAAATTAAATCTTTGCTCAGCGAAAAAGGAATGATTGTCATTAATACTTACGGTTATTTAAAAGACGTTACAGCTTCCGGAAATTTAATTTTATTAAACACTTTGCAAAAAGCCGGGTTTCAGTATAAAATTTGTTATGCGGGTGACAAAACCCACGAGGATTTCAGGAACTTTGAAATTTTTTGTTCGGTTAAACCCATTACACAAAATCTCCTCGCTCAAATAGAAGAAAAAATCTCCAATTTAACCTGTACCTCTGTTAATACTGATATACAACCCCTTCTGGAATACGCCAATGCAAAAGCTGCAAAAAGGTGGCGTTATGCCTATTTGAGGAATTTTATTGCTAACAGGTAGTACAAACTTTAGAAAATAATTTGATTAGCGGAAAAAACTGATTCCATCTTAATTTAGGATATCGAAATTTGTAAAAAAGGCAAATAGCTTTGATAAAAAGCCCATTAGTATCTTTGCTGAAATGACCCGTAATAAAACAAAATATACCTCCCTCATCAAGCAAACCGCCAAGGCTTTGGGTTTTGAGTATTGCGGTATTTCTAAAGCGGAATTTTTAGAGGAAGAAGCGCCACGCTTTGAAAAATGGCTGAACAAGAATATGCAGGGCGAAATGAAGTACATGGAAAATTATTTTGATAAACGCCTCGACCCGCGCTTGCTGGTTGACGGTGCAAAATCGGTGGTTTCTTTACTTTTAAATTATTACCCTGAACAAGGACCTCGACAAGCTCAGTCTGACGACGTACCAAAAATTTCAAAATACGCTTACGGAACCGATTACCATTTTGTAATAAAAGAAAAATGCAAAACATTTCTTGAAATTCTGAAAAAAGAAATCGGCGATATAAACGGAAGATGTTTTGTTGACTCAGCACCTGTTATGGACAAAGCCTGGGCACGAAAAAGCGGATTGGGATGGATAGGAAAAAATGCAAACCTGATTAACAAGGAAAGCGGTTCTTTCTTTTTCATAGCTGAATTAATTATTGATGTAGATCTGGAATATGACAGCCCCATAAAAGATTATTGCGGAACTTGCACCAAATGTATAGATGCATGCCCTACACAAGCGATTGCAGAACCTTACGTTGTAGACGGCAGCAAATGTATTTCGTATTTTACCATTGAGTTAAAAGAAAATATTCCTGCCGACTACACAGGCAAATTTGATAACTGGGCTTTTGGCTGTGATGTTTGCCAGGATGTTTGTCCGTGGAACAGTTTCAGTAAGCCACATAAAGAGCCTTTGTTTAATAACACAACCGGCTTACTTGATTGGGGAGAAAAAGAATGGAAAGAGATTACCGAAGAAGTATTTAAAAAAACATTTAAAAACAGTGCCGTTAAGCGGGCGGGATTTAAGGGGTTACAAAGAAACATTAACTTTCTCCGAAGGACTTAACAGCCGAAACCACAATGGAAACAGCCAAGGAGGCACAAGGAACACAAAGATTATTTTGATTATAGTGTAAAAACAGCCGAAGCCACAAAAGAAACAGTTAAGAGGCACAAAGAACACAAAGACTATTTTGATTATAGTGTAAAAAATAGCCAGATCAACTCCCGAAGTTTCGGGAAGAAACAACCAGAGAAGCACAAAGATTCTTTATTTAGTGAACTGAGGAACTCCAAAGTACATTAAAGATATTTTTAAATTTGTTAAAAAAATTTATGACAGACAATGAAATTGCTAATAAGGTAATTGGACTGGCAATAGAAATTCACACTGCTCTTGGACCAGGATTACTTGAAAATGTCTATAAAGAATGTCTTTATTATAAAATAAATAAGGCGGGCCTGCAGGTTCAAAAGGAAAAATTTATGCCACTTATTTTCGAGGAAGTAAAACTTGATTGTGGTTACAGAATTGATTTGCTTGTTGAAGATAAATTGGTTGTTGAACTAAAGAGTGTTGAAGAACTTAATGATGTTCATCTTGCACAAACTCTCACTTATATGAAATTAGGCAATTATAAACTGGGATTACTCATAAATTTTAACGAGGTTAGATTGAAAAATGGGTTAAGAAGAGTGATAAATGGCTATCTGCAACCATTTAAACTAAACTAAATCCTCCACTTTAAAAAAGAACAATTCCCGTACTACTGCACCGATTAAATTTGTATTCCTTTGTGTTCTTTGTGAAAAAACTTTGCGTTCTTTGTGGTTCCTTCACTAAGGGTATGGAAAAAATCAAATTAACCCAATACAGCAAGTCGGCAGGTTGCGGATGCAAGATCGCTCCTGAGGCATTACAACAAATACTTTCGGGATTGCATACTATGCCGGATAAAAATTTATTGGTGGGAAATGAAAGTAATGATGATGCCGCAGTTTATGATATTGGCAATGGCCAATGTGTAATAAGTACTACCGATTTTTTTATGCCTATTGTTGATAATTCATTTGATTTCGGAAAAATTGCCGCAGCTAATTCCATAAGCGACATTTACGCCATGGGAGGGAAACCTGTTATGGCGATTGCCATTTTGGGCTGGCCCATTGATAAAATTCCTGCGAGCGAAGCGCAACGCGTTTTGCAAGGCGCCATTGAAATTTGTAAGAAGGCGGGAATTCCTTTAGCCGGCGGGCATAGTATTGATAACCCGGAACCGGTTTTTGGTTTGGCAGTTACAGGATTGGTTCAGAAAAATAATATCAAAAAAAATAACACTTGTGAAGAAGGGGATTTACTTTATTTAACCAAACCTCTCGGCTCAGGTATTTTAGCCACGGCCCTGAAACGTGGAAAATTAAATGAAACCCATTATACTGCCCTCCTTAATAATATGATTACGCTAAATACTTTCGGAAGCATTTGTGGTGAATTGGATTATATACATGCAATGACCGATGTTACAGGATTTGGTTTATTGGGCCATTTATGCGAAATGCTTGAAAATAAAAATTTCTCCGCCACAATTGAAGTAAATAAAATCCCTTTATTAGAAGGAGTCGAAACATACAGTAAAGAGTTTATTTACCCGGATAATACCACCCGCAATTACAACTCGGTAAAAGAAAAAGTAAAATGGGTAGGCGGACTGGAGTTTATTACTCTTTGCGATCCACAAACTTCAGGAGGTTTGTTGATTTCTGTTTCGGCTGATAAAAAAGCTGAATTTGAAACTAAATTGAAAGAAAATAATCAGGAAGTTTATTTAATAGGGAAAATAAATTTAAAAACGGATACCGATAACAAGAATATCGTCAATCTGTTCTAATTCATTGCGCCAGGTAATATTAAAATCCTTCAGGTATTTACCCTGGTTTTCCATTGATAAATTCTGCACCGACAATAAAAGTTCTTTAAACTTACGGGTGGTTAATTTCTTTTCTTTATCACCGCCAAATTGATCGGCATACCCGTCACTTGAAAGGTAAACCGAATCTCCGTCGTTCATTTCCGCTTCGTGTTGCAGGTATACTTGTCCTTCAGAAGTAAGCCCGCCAATAGCACATTTGGTTGATTTAATTTCTTCAACAGTAGTTGCGCCTTTGCGAATAATACAAAGATTCCGGTTAGCACCGGAATAACTTATTTCTTTTCCGTTTATCCGCAGCAAGACAATATCGCAACCATCCCGCGTAGAGTTATCCGTATTACTTTGTTTCAAAGTTTTTTTAACGCCCTGATTCAGCAAAGAAAGAATTTTTCCAGGCTCGCTGTTTAATTCAACCGCGTCTTCCAGTTTTTCATGCGCCACCATACTCATGAGTGCGCCGGGCACACCGTGGCCTGTACAATCGGCAGCAGCAACGAATATTTCTTTGCCTTTCTTTTTCAGAAAATAAAAATCCCCGCTTACAATATCTTTAGGCATATAAAGTACAAAACTTTTAGGCAAATGTTTTGCAAATTCTTCTTCAGCAGGTAAAATAGATTGTTGAATTCGCTTTGCGTAAATAATACTGTCGGTAATTTCCTTTTTCTGATTTTCAAGCACGGAATTTTGTTCAGCGATCTCTGCAGTACGTTCTTTAACCTGTTCTTCCAAAACCTGATTTTGATTTTCAAGAATCTCCTTCTTCTCCTGCTCTTCTTTAATCGCTTTGACGGATAAATCTTCTATTTGTATAATTTGTTCCTTTAACGTTTTATTTGCGCCGGCAAAATCATAAGCCAAATAAACACTCATTGAGAGTGGCAAGCTTAAAATGGCAAAAATAGAAAACATAATTGCCAATATAAAACCATTCTCTCTGAATACAAGTAATGAGGCGATTGACAGTATCAGGAAAATGGTAACTCCCAAAACTCCGAAGCCGACAATTTTAGCGCCTCTGAATTTTTGACGTATCGCTTTAATTGAGCCAACAGTAGAACTTATATACATCATAAAAAATAAAGAAATATGGAAAAATCCCGACCAGTTATTAAATACGTATTTCATAATTAAAGCCCCGGCATAACATATCACACATGACCAATAATATTTATTGAATTTTTTTTGAAATAAACTATAAAGTAAGGTGATAACCGACATAAAAAAAGTTGGTATAAGTGCATCGCCGTAATAATATAACCTGAAAGTTGTCATAGGGTTTTCAATTACCTTATTAAGAACCGGAAGAAGAAACAGCAGGGCAAGGCTAACTACAAACAAACTGTAATACAGGTTAAATTTCCGGGAACGCTCAAAAAGGTAAATCATAAGATGCACCAATGCCAGTGCAAACAAAAACATGGAAATTCCAATAAAGAAAAAACGTTGATATTCACTCAGAGAGATAACCTCTATCATGTCGGGATAATGAAAGAACCGCAGTACAAAACCAATTGAAGAAACATCAAACTTATCGTAATATTTCAAATAACCCGTGTTTGAATATCTTACTGCCAAAACGTGTTCCAGGGTATCGTTAACCGTTAAAGGAAAAAATATATTACGAGGGTCGCGGCAAACTTCTTCGGCGGGGTTTTCTGAAACATTACCGAAGGAAATTAAAAAATGCCCGTCATTAAATATTTCCGAAGCGCCGTTGTGCGAAATACGCATCATAAAAGTTTTTCCGATAAAGTTCTCAGAAACTTTGTAATGGAGCCTGAACCACGCAATTCCTTTAAAGGTGCTGCTATCAATTTCATTTATTTCAAAATCCGTACTTAATCTCTTCCAGTGCGAATCATCGGCGTTTTTAAGAGCGAACTTGTAATTATCCCCCGGATAATAAACCCATTTTTCTTTATTGTTATCGGTGAACATAAAAGAAAAATTCAATCCGTTAAAAGCCACGTTAATTCCCGGCTTTCCTTTCCCGATTTTATAAATAAGGGAATCAGGCGTAGCTTTTGTGATTACGGGGAATAAAAATATCCAACACAGAAAAATTAAATTATATGTTCTTGTTTTTTTCAATCTTTTACACGGCTGAATTTAAGTGCTTTTAACATCCAGGAAGGCAATGGCTTTGCGGGATTCATTTTATCAAGATTCAAGTACCAGTTAATTTTTTTCATTACCGGAATTTTGTGCGTCTCAACAAATTCAATCAAAGCGCCATCAGGGTCTTCAATATAGGCGAATTGCCCCGCGGCATCTCCCATATCAAAATCGGGATTACTCTCAACCGTAAAAGGGTGCCCGTAAGAAGCGCAGTGTTTTTTAAGCGACTGCATATCTTTAATATCAAAACACAGGTGAATAAACCCCAGATCTCCCCATAAACGGTTTTCAAATATTTTCCTGGAGATGCGGCTGTTTACCTTTATTAATTCAATAATACTACTTCCTAATAATTTTGAAAAACTTCCTTGTCGCGGTTTACTATGCGTTAATAAAACTCTGCGTATTTTTTGTTCTGCTCCCGGCAAATTTTTTAAATCTTCAAAAACTTTTTCTTCATCGTAAACTACAGTATCGTAACCTAAAATTTCCGCATAGAACTTTTTAGATTTTTCCATATCACTTACGCCAATCACCATTCCACTCGGACCGCCCATATTCATAATTCCTTTTCCGAACCATTCATCACTTTTTATTACTTCAAATAAATTTCCGTGCAAATCTTTCAAATAAAAGTGCTCTTGACCGACAGGGTCTTTTACAATCTCACTTATAATTTCTACTCCTTTAGCTTTTAAAAAATCATACGAAGCTTTCACATCATCTGTTTTCATTTTAGCAATGGAAAAGCCTAAATCACCTAATTCAATATCGAAAGCGGCGGGTTGCGGAGTACGCGAAACATACTGCCAGATTTCAAAACCACCGCCGCCTTTTAAATTAATAGCCAATATCGCATGCCTTTTATGCGGTTTACCTGCGGTATACGGCAACATCTGACTTGCTTCGCCGTTCTCATCCAATATAGGAATATCCATACCGAAATTTTGCCTGTACCATTTGAACGATTTGTGTACATCCGTGTTACCAATGCCTACCTGCTGAATTCCTGAAATTATATATGACATAAAGTGCTATTCTGAAGTAAAACTACGATTTATTTTGTTTTTTCAATCGCTGCAATGTTTTCTCAATAAATCTTTCGGAAGTAAAGAGCGAACTCTGTATTACTTTTACTCATTAAAAATTACTACAACTTTGTAAAATGTTTTTTAAAATAATCCGATTTCATAATTTCATTTGTTGTGCCGCAAACTACCGTTTCATCATCTTCAATCATCACCAACTCATCGGTGTAAGCGGTTAAAAAGTCAATATCATGCGAAGAAATAAGAATAATTTTTTGTTGTTCAGTAGCGATTTTCTTCATTAACTGAAAATAATATTTTTTTGAGGAATAATCCAGGAATGCCGTAGGTTCATCAAACAACATAATTGGCGTTTGCTGCGCAATTAATTTGGCAATAAAAACTTTTTGTTTTTCTCCGTCGCTGAGCCCGGTGATAAATTTATCTTTAAAATTTTTTACCTGGCATAATTCAAGTGCTTCGTCAATAATTTTTTTATCATTTTGACTTAAACCTGCCCAATGATTGGTATACGGATAACGTCCCATGCTTACCAATTCGTAAACACTGATTGGAAATGAAATATTATTAGAAGAAAAATTTAAACTGATAAGTTTAGCTCTTTCCCCGTTTGTAACAGAATAAATATCCGTATCGTTAAAAATAATTTTACCGCCACTTGGTTTAAGAAGCCCGCACAAACTTTTAAGCAAAGTAGTTTTGCCCTTGCCGTTATTACCGATTATTCCGACAACGCCCGGTGAAGAGAATTTTAAGGAAATATTCTGCAACACCGGCTCTTCATAGCCAACACTGTAATTTTGTGTTTGAAATATGTTTGGATTATCGCCCGGAATCATGCACACGAAGGTACATTTTTTCAGGGAGTATAAATAATTTCTATAGCACCGCTTTTGCCCGTATCCGAGATAACAGTAATGTTTTTCTTCTTTTTGCCATCGCTTATTTCCATGGCAGCCGTATTGGGCGGGATAGTTCCTAAATTGATGGCATGCATAGCAAGATAATTCGTTCCAGCCTGCAAATGCAGCACTATCTCTTTTTTATCTTTGCTTAGGGTATAATCATCCAAAATCAATTCCCCGTTTAAATACAGAGCTATTTTATCCCCGTCAACCGTGCCCCTGTCCCAGACTTTTACTGTAACCAGGTCTGTGCCCACTTCCATGGTGTTTTGAATTTCGACATTTCTACCGTTTACTTTGTGAGAATGAACAAGCGGATCTGTTTTTTTCACCTTCACGCTATCAACCGGTTTATCTTTTAATTTATAATTAAACGTATAGCGAAGATTGAGCATTAATGAACCTCCGTTATAAGTAATATTACTTTTTCCGACTGAAGTTTTATTTTTAAAAAACTCATATTGTTCGGTAAACGTGTTTGTAAAAGGCGCGTAATACACAAGTCCTAAATCAAGCGAATGCAATTTATCAGAAGAAAAGCTTTTAATACCGATTTCAGTGCCGATCATATAACTGTTCGGGCTAAGGGATAATACTTTCGACTGCATTCCGGTTCCGTTTTCTGTCCAGTCTTCACTGTGATTTAATTTTATTAAATCATTAAAGTTGCGGTGAAATAAAGTTTGTCCGAATGATTCGCGAATGTACCAATACTCGCTGCCTCCCAACCACGAATTATCCCCGTGATACCAGCAACGTTGAACAGCCAGTGAATATTTAAGATATTTATCCGTCTCTACCCATTTTGTAGTTGAATCGCCGTGAGAAGGCATCGTGAATGGAGAATTGAATTCATAGCAGGCTTTGTTGTTTTGTATTTCGGCCTGAATGCAAGTGTAACTCGGGCTGTGTTTGTCTCTCCACATAAAACCGGCATTTAATCCAATAGATGTGTTTGCAAGAAAAGCTAGTTGTTTGTGGCCGTTTACATCTACTACATCACCGAGTCCGTAATTAAGCGTGCGCTGAAAAGTATTATTGCCACTGAGATTTTCCAGGTGCGTTGGCGACCACCCAATCGCACCTAAATTAAACCCTGCAGTCCAGTAACGGTCGCGCGGACCTAAGGTTTGAGAAAAAATCGAAAAAAATGCGCTTATAAAAAGTAAACTAAAAAAATATTTTTTTGCGCAAATCATTACCTGAAAGTAATCAAGTGTAATGCCATAAAATGTTAAGGTTTCTTAAAAATTAATCAAAGGTGGCTTTATTCTTAAAAATAAGCCATAGTACATAAGGCGCACCGAACAAAGAAGTAATTACATTGATGGGAAGAGTATTATCAAAAATCGGCAAATTACTGATGATATCGCAACTCAGCATAAAGCAGGCACCGCCTAACATACAACCGAATAATTGGTGTAAGTGATTGGTAGTTTTAAAAAATACGCGTACTATATAAGGCATCGCCAATCCTACAAAACCAATAGGGCCGCAATAGGCCGTTGTTACTCCGCTTAAAATTGCTGTGGCAAGTAAAACAAATATTTTTGCTGCTTTGGTATTTATTCCGAGTAACGAAGCCTGTTCATGGCCAAGTAACATGGCATTAAGCGGTTTAATTAAAAACAAACAGCTTAAACAAGTAATTAATACGATCAGAAAAAATGCAACTAAATCGTACTCCGTAACATTAGACAGCGACGCCATGTTCCATAAAATAAAATTCTTTACCTGTTGCGCGGTTGCCATATATTCTAACACGGATTGAATAGCGCCAGCAAGAAAACCTATCATCATACCAATCATAAGTAAATGCACACTGCTTTTTATTTTGCGCGAAAGGCTTAATAAAATTAATAATCCGGCAAAAGCTCCTGCTGAAGCAGCGAATGGAATTCCACAATCAACAATAACAGCCACACTTGTTCCCGCGCTAAGCATTAACAAAGCAACAGCAAGTGAAGCAAGTGAATTTATACCCAAAACATAAGGCCCTGCAAGCGGGTTACGAAAAAATGTTTGCATTAACATACCGGCAACCGACAATGCCATGCCCGCACTTAATGCAGCAATCGCTTTGGGCAAACGAAAACCCAGAACAACAATAGCTTCATTAACGCCGCATTTATCTCCGAAAACACTGAATACCTTATCGATCGGAATGTAAGTTACTCCCCAGGATAAATCCAGCACAAAAAGTACAGACAGAACAAAAAGCAGTAAAATATATTTTAAACCTGTTTTCATTTTTTTATTTTAACTGCTTGTAATATTTAAGTTTTTTATCGGGCGACAAGTTAGGGTGAAAAATTTTAATAAGCTCGGCTAAAATTTCGTCGGGATTGCACAAACCGTTTTCCCAATACTCATTGCCACCACCGAGGTTGAGCATACCGTTGTTATTATACAAATTACCTGTTTTAAAAGCTTTAAACTCTCCATAGCGCTTATCAATCGCTAAAATATCATTTGCGCTGTTGCAGAGATGGAGGTTAAGCCAATAATCGGCGTTCAGTGCTTTTTGAATCACCTGCTCCATGTTTAAGGCTGTAGCGTCGGTTTTACCATTATCTTTCCATAAATAATCTGCGCCTGCGTCATTGAGAAATTGCGCGAGAGAACTTTTTCCTCCGGATACAAACCAGGTATCATTAGTTTTCAATTCGGTAAACACAGTGGGTTTGTACTTACATGTATCTGCGCTGTTTTTCAGGGCAAAGTATTTTTTTTCCGTTTCCTCAAATAAAGAATCTGCCTGATTCTCTTTTCCGAAAAATAAGGATATAACTTTTATCCATTCTGCACGCCCGAGCGGATGATTTTCATAATAATCGGCACACACAACGGGAATAATATTCGCATCCAATAAACGCTTATCAAAATCTTTCCTTTTGTCGCCACCCGGATTTGTGAAAATTACCTCTACTCCGCAAAGTAAAGTTTCTTCAATATTTAATTGCCCGGTTTTACTGAGTTGCTTAACGCTTCCTTCCGCATTAAGGTAACGTACCATTGCGTTGGAAATAAAATCAATGTTATCTACCGCTTTTATTTTTTCCAGAACATTCAAGCGATTCAGGAAACCAACAAAAACAGAAGAAAGGCAAGCCACTTCCTGCGCAGGGGTTTTTACATAAAACGCTTCAAAACTGAGTTCCGGTTTTTCACCGGGATACAATACGTAAACCGCCGAATCTGTTTTAGCAACATTTAAATAATTTACCAAAACAGAAAAACCTTCCTGTCTGTAAATTTTAAAATAATTCGCGAAATTGTTTTTTTTTGGAGAATTTAACTGAAAACTGTTTTTTTTATCCGCCGTTGATAAACAGGAAAATAAAAAAACAGAAAGGAATAAAAAAACCACAGCTTTAACGGAAGTGCGCAGATAAAAAATAAAATCCGCGTAAATCCGGCACGACTGTGGTTTCATGAAATGAAAATATTACTTGGTTAAATTCTTGAAATAATCAAAAATCAAACGTATCCCCACTCCTGTTCCGCCCTTAGGACGATAACCATCCTTAGCACTTAAGAACGCGGGAGCAGCAATATCAAAATGCATGTACGGGTAATCGGTATACTTCACTAAAAATCTTCCGGCTGTAATTGCGCCTGCGTAAGGGCCACCAATATTTTTCATGTCTGCTATATCCGATTTTAATAAATCATCATACTCTTCCCAGAAAGGAAACTCAGCCAAACGTTCGTGGACATTGTCGCCGCTTTGTTTCAATTTATTTTTTACGCTTTCGCTCACAGTCCCCATGCAAACAATTCCTTGCGGGCCGATTGCTGCCGCTGCAGCACCTGTAAGAGTAGAAAATTCGAAAGCTGCAGTCGGTTTATATTTCTTTGCATAACTTAATGCATCGGCTAAAATCATCCTTCCTTCTGCATCGCTGTTCAACATTTCAACCGTTGAGCCGTCATACATGGTAATAATATCACCGGGAGCAAACGCATTAAAGCCGGGACGGTTATCCGTTGCCGGAGTCAATCCAATAACGTGAACAGGTAATTTTGCTTTTGCAATGGCATACATCAAACAACCAACAGCCGCAGCACCAGCCATATCACATTTCATGGTATCCATACCTGCAGTTGGCTTAAGGCTTAATCCACCTGTATCGTACACGACACCTTTTCCAATCAACACATAGGGGTGTTTGTTTTTTGCACCACGTCCTTTGTATTCCATAATACTGAAAGTCGGCTCATCAACGCTTCCCTGATTTACAGAAAGCAGTCCGCCCATTTTAAGAGCGGTGATTTTTGCTTTATTTAAAACTTCTACGCTGAAACCCGCATCTTTACCCATTTTTATAAAGGCATTGGCCAAATCTTTCGCGTTTAAAATGTTCACAGGTTCGTTAACCAAATCGCGTGCTTTGCAAACGGCATCAGTTACAATAAGTAATTCCGCTAAATGACGATTATCTACATCTTTTGCCTGTACAAAAATATTTTCCAGAGTATATTTTTCTTTTTCTGCTTTGGTTTTATGTTTAATAAATTGGTAATTTCCCAATAAAATTCCTTCCACAAAAGCAAGCGTAAATTTTTTCTCTACTAAAGAAGAAACTATAACCGAAGTTTTTTTCTGATCGTTTAAAGAATTGGTAACACCACTCGCGGCACGACGCAAGGATTCCATTTGATGAGCGGCACCTTTTTTATCATCGGCAATTATAACACACACCAAGCGGCTGTATTGATTGATTGTAACAAGTTTCTTTTCGTCTTTAATTTGTTTATCTATATATTTAACTTGTTCATCTGTAAGTCCGTATTCAGTCTTATTTTTAAAAGATTTTGCAATAATTACAAGATTATCTTGTTTTAATGCCGATGTTTTTGAAATACTGGTCATAAATATGTAAATTTGAAGAGCTAAATGTAATAGAAATTATCGAGAAAATGCAAGTTGATATACTTTTAAATAAAGCCCTGAACCTTGAGTTCTTAAGTATTGAAGAAGGCGTGTTTCTTTTTGAGAATGCTCCACTGGCCGAATTAACATTTGTTGCCAATGAAATTCGTAAAATAAAAAAGGGTGATACTAAAACAGTTACATGGATAATAGACCGCAACGCCAATACTACGAATGTGTGTATAGCCAATTGCAAATTCTGTAATTTTTACCGTATTCCCGGTCACGCCGAAAGTTATATTACCGGTATTGAAACCTATAAAAAGAAAATTGAAGAAACTTTTAAATACGGCGGAGAACAATTGCTTTTGCAGGGTGGGCATCATCCTGATTTAGGGCTTAAATATTATGTGGATTTATTCAGAGAATTAAAAAAACTTTATCCTAAATTAAAACTTCATGCCCTTGGCCCACCTGAAATTGCACATATTACCAAATTAGAAAAAAGTACGCATACTGAAGTATTAAAAGCTTTGACGGATGCAGGGTTGGACTCTTTACCCGGTGCAGGGGCAGAAATTCTGAACGACCGTGTTCGCAGATTAATTTCTAAAGGAAAATGTAATGGCCGCGAATGGCTGGACGTTATGCGCGCAGCTCATAAATTAAATATAACCACATCGGCAACGATGATGTTTGGCCATATAGAAACGATTTATGAGCGTTTCGAACATTTGGTTTGGTTGCGTGAAGTACAAAATGAAAAACCTGCTAATGCAAAAGGATTTTTAGCTTTTATTCCCTGGCCTTTTCAGGATGAGGGAACTTTATTAAACCGCCTAAAAAATATTCGTAACCAGGTTAGTTCAGAAGAATACATACGTATGCTTGCACTGAGCAGGATTATGTTACCAAACATTGACAACATACAGGCCTCATGGCTAACGGTAGGAAAAGAAACCGCACAATTATGTTTGCACGCGGGCGCTAACGATTTCGGCTCAATTATGATTGAAGAAAATGTGGTATCAGCAGCAGGCGCGCCGCATCGTTTTACTTATAAAACCATTCAAAAAGCAATTGAAGAAGCGGGTTTCACACCTCGGCTTCGCACACAGCAATATGAGTTCCGTGAATTGCCGGCTGATATAGAAGAGCAGGTGATTAATTATTAGAACTTACTTTTTCGTTTCTGCTTCCGGCAAATTTTATATGAACGGCAAGCTGCAAAAAAAATCTTTTTGCTACATTTAGCACATGAAAAAAATTCTTCTTCCGCTCCTTTTAATTTGTGCCGTAAACGCAACATCCTTCTCGCAAAACTGCGAAAAAGGTTGCGGAAAAATAACCAAAGTTGAACCTACTACTTTAAAAGGAATTAAACCCGACCGGGCTTTGCTTATATTTAAATTTCAGGGGCCCGGCGGAAAACCTGCCAAGAGCCACATTAAAATTATTGTAGATAAAGACACGATTATACCAGTGCTTGATAAATTCGGGAGTACTAAAATCACCTCAAAACCAGGTGAACATAAATTAAAATTTAAAGCCAACTGGTGGTATACGGTTAAAATGAATTCGGTTATTTTAACTGCCCAAAAAACCTATACCATCTTTGTGCGTTTTGAAGCGGAAGAAATCGGAGGAAGCAAGCCGAAGGATGACGATTAACCAATTATTCTTTACCCGTTGCTTCTAAAATCCGTAGCCTTTATAATCTCTGGTAAACTCCGCATCTTCAAAAGTAGGATTGACCTGCACATTGAAATAATCGTATTGCTCATATAAGCCTTTATCGTCAAAAACGCGCACGCCAATCGGTAAAAAATTTTGTTTGTCAATGTAAAGTAAAACATATTTTGCATACGCATTAGGAACCTGTATTACCTGCCCCGCCTTTACATCTTTGTAATCATCAACTTTAGATTTGTTTAAATTTAATATCATATACTCGCCCACAAATAATTTACGGGCAATACTGATCAGATTTTCGCCTTTTGCAACGGTGTAATTAACCACGCCGAAATCTTTGTTATTAATAATTACTTTGTAACAGGTACGGCCGTTTATTATTTCCTCTCCGTCGGGAATAAAGTATTTATCAAACTTATCGCCTGTTCTTTTTACATTGGCGTCAATGATAGAGCCGAAATAGTCAAAACCCGCTTCGTTAATCGTATGGTGTTGGTCCTGTCTCATTAAAGAACCATAGGGATCAAGGTATAAATTGATGTACGGAAAAGAATTCGGATTAACCAAAGCATCGCCGTTATGTTTGCCTTCCACCCAAAGCACTTCTATGCCTTTTGCATTGAGGTATAATTTGCGGGGCTTGCGATTTAGTTTAACCGATGAGCCGAAGTAATTATACTTTCTTTCGATACGCTCAACCAGTTTTAAATCATATTTAAGTGTCTTAACCTCAGTCACACTCTTGGTCATTTTATCCATTATCTCCCTGCAACTCAGTGCGGGGTTAAATGAATAAAACAGAGCTCCTGCGAGGATAACCGGAAAAATATATTTTATTATTTTTTTCAAAATGAAGGGCAAAGGTAAAGATTAAAGTTTTATTAACTATTTTTTCATTTAATACTCCGATAAAGGACAAAAATTGTAAATTCGCATCAATTGGAAAATTTGGGTATATATATAAGCGATTTGTTAAGCGAGCATGATTGTGTAATTGTCCCCGGCTTCGGAGGTTTTGTGGCCCGCCCCGCCCCTGCTCATTTTTCTAAAACGGGCAATATTTTATTACCCCCCGGAAAATCATTGGTTTTTAATAAAAATCTGGCTAATAGCGATGGTTTACTTGCTAATTACCTGATGCAAAAACTTTCTGTTTCTTACCGCGAAGCCAATAATCTTTTAGATAAATGGGTATTACAAAGTAAAACACAATTGGAAACTCAAAAGCGTTTAGAGCTTGAAAGGACCGGTATTTTATATTACAATCCTGAAAACACTTTATTATTTGAACCTGCCGCAAGCAGTAATCATCAGGTAAGTTCATTCGGACTTATGGCTGTTAAAGCGGTTGCTTTAGATATTGAAAAAAATAAAACAACTGAAAGCAAAAAAGAAATTATTTACAGGGAAGCGGTACCAAAATCAACAGGTAATAGAACACTTATGCGTATCAGTGTAATTGTTTCTTCGGTTTTATTGTTTTCATTTTTAATTCTTGTTACAGCCAGGCAATTACCAATCAGCAAAGCACTTGCTTCTTTAAACCCTTTTGCAAAGAAGGAAGCAGGCTATAATATTAAGCCTTATAATTTCAGTAAACTTTTATCGGAACATGCAGAAAAAGCATTACCTGAGCTGAAAAACAGCCTTACACTTAAATTAGCCAATAATTCATCCAAAGTTTTTGTGATCGCATCCGATACAATTGAAATAGATAAAACCAAGGTTATCAAATCGGTTAACCATTTCCAAACGGGCAATGCTAATTTCAATAGCCCTTTCCAGATTGTGGTGGGTTGCTTTGCCATCGAACAAAATGCTTACAAACTAATTCATCAACTTGAAAAAGAAAATATTACATCCGGAATTTCCGGAAAAACAGCCAAAGGGCTTAATATAGTAAGCGTGGCGGGATTCAGTACAGAAAGTATGGCACGAACTAAACTTCAACAGGTAAGACAAAAATTTCCCAGTGCCTGGATTCTGGTAAAATAGGCTGCAAATCGGTTTAGAACTGGGGGTTTGTGAATTCGTATTTAATATCTTTTATCAAAATTTTTCCGATTTTCCCCGGCTTTGTACTAAATTGGGTTGATTTTAAAACAATTAGGTCGTAAAATTTAAACCGATATTTTGCCGTTGTTTGCATAATTATTGAGATTAATCTTTTTACGCCCAACCTTTTGTAAAGTTTATACATCTGTGATTGAGTAGAATTATGTTAACTTTAAAATTAACTATGAAAAAAATCAATAAAATCAACTGGCTGGCGCTTTTTTGTATCTTTTTATTTTTATCAAAAAACAGCCCTGCTCAAACAACTGCTTTACCTGAAAAAAGTTTAAAAACGGTTGTGTACAAAATCAAAAAACGGGGTGAACAAAATTCACTTTCTGCCAAACAGGTTATTGATATAGATAAACTGCTTGTTTCCAAAAAGGGTATACTCTCTTCTGTTACTAACGGGGCAAACCGTACAGTGTCGGTAAAATTAGAAAGCAACTTCCCGGAGGAAGAAATAAAAAAACTTTTGGGAAGTATTTTTAACCTTGAAGTAGAATCTTTTGAAACAATTGATAATAAAAAATAAGTATGAAATTATTACGCCTCAGTTTATCTTTTTTTGTGTTCTTTTTTTTAGCAGGTAATATTCAGGGGCAATACGATTTATGCCCCACCGCCATATCTAATCAGGTAACATTACCTTATGCCATAGCGGGGCAAACTACCTGCGGATTTACGGATAATTTTAATGGCACCTTATCCTGTTCTACTCCATCATCCTTATACACAACCGGGCCGGATGTATTTTATGCTTTTACAGCCACTACCACCGGGCAAATTATAGTACAATATACCACCACCGCAACATCTGAATTTCCGGCGGTTATTGTTTTCCTGGGATGCCCTTCATCATCAACCAACGCAACAAATTGCGTTGCCGGAGCTTCGACCAGCAGCGGAAATATAGGCGTTACCGTCAATGTAACAGCGGGGCAAACTTATGTTGTAATGGTTGACAACTGGCCCACACCACCCTGCCTTACTTCTTACGGCCTTTCTATCGGGCCTGTTCCGACAGCTCCATTGCAACCACCCTGCACAAACTTAGGTTTTGAGAGTGGTACAACCGGTTGGTTTGGCACAACAGGAACTGTGGTCGATGGCGCACTTTCAGCACCTGCACCGGTTTATAATCCCGGAACTTATAATACGTTTGCTCCTCAAATTTCGGTAATGACTGCAGGAGTTGATCCTATCGGTGGTTTTCCCTTGGTTTTTGCAGGCGCTCAATCTTTACGAATTGGTGATGGAACAGGTACGGGTTCTATGGGGGCAAGCGTTGAACAATATTTTCAGGTAACAGCTGCCAACGCTAACTTTACTTATAACTATGCTGTTGTGTTGGAAGATGGCTTGCATCCAAGTTATCAACAACCTTTTTTTCGGGTAGATGTTTTTGACCAGGCGGGTAACCCTATTGCATGCGGCAATTATCTTATTACCGCACCGGGAACAGGATTTACTCAATCAACTGTTGTCGGGTATACTGATACATGGTATAAACCATGGACTCCCGTAAGTATAAATTTATTAAGTTATATCGGGCAAAATGTAAAA
>DATMMV010000163.1:0-36609 GCA_035569635.1 Bacteroidia bacterium
ATATATTTTCTGAAAACAGGTTTTATGGGCTCGCCGGTTAAATATTTTTCATACCCTTCTTCTAACCCTTTTTTATAAACCAGGCAGGATTCATCAATAGCATTTAAGATGTGTTCCACTTCTTTTTCGGTATGACTGTAATTGGCGCAGTAAGTTCCCTGGAATAACACTCCGTGCTTAATTAATTCCTGATGGAAAAATGTTCGTAAGCCGAATGAATTATTTCCCTGCTTATCAAAATAAGCCAATGATGCGTGCCAGTTAAACTGAATGTTTTTAATTGAATCGGACAAACCGTGCGCAGCGAAAATTTTAGCAGAACCATCAATGAATTTTTGTCCGAGCGATTGGTTATGCTGCACGACAGGATTTTTATCAAACACATCCATGGTTGCCAAACCGGCCGCTATGCTTGAAGTTTCTCCACCGTGCGTAGTGCTTATTAAAAATAATTTTTCCTTACCTGTATTTCTGATGCCTCCTTGCTCCATTACTTCTTTTTTTCCTGTGAGACAGCAAAAAGAAAATCCGTTGGCAATTCCTTTACCCCAGGTTGCCATATCGGGTACCACATTGTATTTTTTCAGTGAGCCGGGATAATCTGTTTTAAAACCGGTTATCATTTCATCCATTATCCAAAGCGCTCCGTGTTTATGAGCTATCTCGATAGCGTCCTTCAGGTAATTTTCTGCAAGTACATTCATTTTTTCCGGTTCCGAAATCACGCAGGCAATCTGACCGGGATATTCTTCAAACATTTCTTTCAATGATTCGAGGTTATCCGCCTTATAGGTTACTGTTAAATTGCTTATATCGCTCGGAATTCCGCTTTTCACATCGGTTGAGCCGATAAACCAATCATCGTACGAATAAAAAGGGTGTTCTGCCGGGCGTGCCACTAATTTCCTTCCTGTAAAGGCACGTGCCAGTTTAACAGCAGCAGTTGTAACTACCGAGCCGTTCTTGGCGTATTTTATCATGTCGTGCACTTTTACTAGTGACAAGAAACGTTCTGCCATTTCTTTTTCGATTATCGACGGACGCGAAAAATTATTTCCTTTTTGTAATTCCCGAGTAACTCTTTCAATAACTGGTTCGTAGGCGTGGCCAAGGCTCACAGAAGCCAATCCGCTTAAACACTCAATGTATTTATTGCCGTCCATATCCCACACGTAACAACCTTTACCGTGCGTAATAGCGGCAGGCGAGAGTAATGGATATTGATCATCGCCCTTGGAATAAGTATGCGCGCCACCGGGAATTAAGTTGTGTATCGATTTACGATACTCATCTGATTTGCTGAAATTGGTAATCAGTTTTTTCTCTTTTGCAGGCATTTTATTTAACAGGTTTATCGTTTTTAATTGATTTCAGGTACCCTGAATTAGCAATACTGTTTTTATTTAATTCAGCAATTTCAGGCTTTCGGGTTAATAAAGTAACTACTTCTTCCATACCAAAATCTTTGACTGATTTTAATTCTTCAAAAATTTTAGCAATGGTTTTAAAATCATCCCGTGAATCCACTGATAATTTGTAATGATAGGCGGAATTGTATTGCTTCCATCCGCAGTTAAAGTGTTTTTTGATATAAGGAGTTACATGCTCTCGTTCCGAAAGCATTTTTGCTTCTTTGCATGCGCTTTCCAGCGATTTGAATGAAAAGACTTCTGTATCAAATCCATCTTCCAGGAATTCAGGCTCGTTATTTGAGTTTGAAAAATAATCGAAACCGGATTTTAAATATTCGTTTACAATGAAGTCAATTACTTTGTGACTATGAAGAGGACAATCAGAAGTAACACGAATAACATTTGTGGGATTAAACGGAAGAGCTGCATTATAAAAACGACCTAACACATCCCAATCACTGCCACGATAGTAATTCAGGTTTCTTTCCTTGCAAAAATTCTCAATTGCATCATCTTCGCTATTAGTTGTTGTGGCTATAACCAGTTTGTCAATAGTTTTCGCAGGAGAAACCCGTTCAATAAGATTTTCTAGTATAGATTTTCCGTTAATATCCATTAAAACTTTCCCCGGTAACCGGGTTGAGCCCATTCTTGCCTGGATGATTAATAGATTCATTTAATGAATTCGTTTTTAAAAAGACCCATGAAATGTTTGTCATAAAATTCGCCGTTTACCGAAATATGTTTGCGCAAAGTGCCTTCCATTTTGAAACCTAATTTTTCGTATATTTTTTTGGCGGAAGGATTGTTTTCATAAACCGCAAGGTAAATTTTTCGCAATTGCATCTCCTCAAATCCATAAGTAATTGCAAGTTTACAGGCTTCTAGCCCAATACCCTTACCCCAGTAATTTCTGTTTCCTACTAATAAACCAAGGTCAGATACTTTTGCTTTTGCATCCTGCATTTCTAACTTTATATTTCCAATGTGTTCGTTGGTATCGTTCACCCGGATCGTAAAAAAAGCGATACTCGGGTTATTAATTCGTTGTTCTACGTAAGCTTTAAGATTCTCTAATGTATAACCCGTTGTTGCAATTCCCCGCATGACTTCTTCGTCCTGCAACCAGGATAAATATGTATTGTTTACTTCATTTAAGGTAATGGATTTTAGATATATGGTTTTTCCTTTTAGCACAGGTTATTTGTGTTTCTGCTTAAGTTTTTTGGCATACTTATTCATTTCCCTACGGTTTTTGGTAAGATTTCCATTGTGCTGCCGATATCTGTAAAGAGGAAGAATAATATTGTAAATTTTATGTTTTTTCAGAAAACGGATGCGCAAATCTTCTTCTTCGCGCGCTCGGAATGACTCATCATAAAGGCCGATTCCATAGAGTAAATCTTTGCGGAACATTACTCCACATGCAATTGGTTTTTTTTCTGAATTAACATGCTCAAGGTGCGTTCCTCTTTCATCTACTGTGTAATAATCTATGGAAACGGCATCGAGGGAATTGTTTTCTGTTAAAAATGTTTTCTGAATTAATAAAAGATCGCGATGCATATAATCATCGGCGTCAAGAAAAACGATGAATTGCCCTTTTGCTTTTTTAATACCTATATTTCGTGCGGCAGCAAGCCCTACATTTTTTTCAAGATTAATTACGCGAATATCTTCTTCGTAGTTGTCTAATATTTTTTTGGTGCGATCTGTGCTGGCATCATTTATCACAATGATTTCGTAACCCCTTTTTGAAAGCGATTGATCTAAAACACTTCGTATTGATCTCTCAATGTAGTTTTCGTAGTTGTAGGTAGTGATAATTACAGATATCATATTAATTTATTTTGTTGGGGTAATTCGACAATTCTTTACTGAAAGCCGTATAATTTTTTTCGGCTGTAAAATTCATTAGGTAATGTTCACGGGAATTTACTCTTAATTTGAATTGTAACTCTTTATCTGAATATATTTTTGTAATGCAATCGGCCAGCATTTTCGTAGTAAAATCAACGGGAATGGTAAATCCGGTATAATTATTTTCAGCTATTTCAGGATTACCGTAAACATGTGTGGCTATTACCGGTATTCCTGCACTGATAGCTTCCATGATGGCTACAGGCAGGCCTTCAACAATACTTAAATTTACAAACAGGTCGGCGGGTTTGCTTACCATGTAATTTCTTATTTCCTCGTTGAGTTTATTTCCTGAAAGTGTAATTTTTTTATTTAAGGATAATGTATTTGAAATTTCTTCAATTTCTTTTCTTTGTTCACCATCTCCGAAATGCACCCATTCCAGAGGGAAATCAACTTCTTTAATGGCTTTAGCTAACTCCAATAAACGTTTATTAAGTGATAAATTAGAACAGGTTACAAGAGTGAATATATTCGATTTACAATGATTTACTCCCATATCGGATATTCCCAAATAGGAAGAAATAACTTTATTTTCCCAGTAGGGATATTTTTTTTTAAAGAATTCTTCTGCGTGTTTACTCACTGTAAATATTTTATCGGCGGAGTTAAACTTAATATATTCAAAGGGCGGCACTTTAAATTCGTAATAAGTCCAGTCGTAGTAGTAAAGGTCGATGGAATGCGCGCGCGTAACGAAGGATTGAATTGTTTTGTTTTTTTTAAGGATGGAAAGCAGGATAGAAGAGCCATGATTCCAGTAGCCGTAAAAAAAACAGATATCCCTGCGATGATTTTTTTTAAGGTAATCTCCGAAGAATTTAGCTGTATATAATTGATGTATGGCAATGCTGAAAAGATATTTTATTCGTTTTAACTCACTGAAGACAGATTTTGAGTGTAATAATTCGGTAAGAATAAGTTTAAGGGCAGAAAAGTAGTCCGAAAAAGTATTTTTGTATTGGGGAAGTTGCGAATTAAAATGAAGTACTTCAACGTTTGAAGGGATTTTTCGATTGTGATTTGTGTCTTTGCTGAACCAATCTGTCGGGTAAATGAATATTTTATCGTACTTGACCGACAATACAGGCAATTCGTTTTCAACATATTGTTCGCCCGAGCCAAAGGGAAATGTTTTTGTAAAGAGAAAAAGCGTTTTCATTTCAGGCAAAATGCCCCGCAAGGGTTTTTGTTATCTGGCCTGCTTCATGATTTTTTAAAACGTAATTGTAAATATTTGTTGAAAGCAGATTATATAATGACGAGTCGTTTATTAATTGTTCTGAGGCTAAGGTCAGCTTGCTTAAATCATCACCTATATAAAGTCCGCAATTATGCTCTGTTAAAAAATTGTCAGGGTTGATAAGCATACTTATAACAGGTATTTTGAATTTTCCCGCCTGTAAAAAAGTATTTGGAAAGCCTTCTAATAGCGAAGTTGAAACAAAAATTTTTGTTTTTTTTAACAATTCTTCCGTTTCGTTTAAATTTAAATATTCAATTACTGTAAGATTGCCAGGTTTTTGTTTCAGTATTTCTTCGTGAATTCTTTTATCGGAAACATTCATCAACATGCAAAACCTGTAGTGTGATAGTTGTTTTGCAAGAGCAGTAAACAATTCCGGCCTTTTGATAATGTTTGATTTTCCTATCCACAAAAAATCATATTCTTTAACAGGGTTACTTTCATTCCGGCTTAAGTCAATGGGGTTTTTTATAAGTATTCCTTCCTTCCCGAAAATGACTTTCAAATTTTTTAATTGGGTATTGTTCTGTACAAATATTTTTTCAGCCGAATCGATTACCTGTTTAATAATTTCTTTGCTTGTTGGCATTAATTTACCATAGGAAACCTCTCCGTCGGACGCAATGAAGAGATAGAATTGTTTTTTATTCTTTTTACAATAATCTGCTAATAGTAGGGTAGCGGATGTAATTTCAAAAGCGCAGTAAATACCGGCATTGATTATATTGTAAGCATTGTGTTTAAGATAATTCTCATACGATTTACCGCTCCATTTAAGACTTAGCAAACGGCGTAAGTAATTTGGCGCAGCAATTTCAGGTGAAGTATGGTAGGGATGCGCATATACCTGAATTTCGTTGTAATTTTCCTGCAAGTGCTGGCCATAATTTCTGACAATAGCGCTTACATCAAAGGATAATTTTTTTAATTCGGTTAAAAAAGTAAAAGCTCTGTACTCAGCTCCTCCGAAAGGATAATTCGTAGTTGTATTAAAGAGTGAATAAGCGTCTAACACCTGAAAGCAAACTTTTTTCTTAGAGGCCATTTACTCTTTTCCTAAATTCTTTTTATACCAGTCGACTGTAATTTGCAAACCTGTTTTTAAATCCACTTCTGACGTATAACCGATAAGCGATTTTGCTTTATCAATATTTGCGAAACTATCTTTAATATCGCCTTTTCGTACAGGCAGATGAGTGGCTTTTATATCTCTTTTAAGAATAGCGGCTATCTCCGTAAATAATTGATTAACTGAAGTTGTACCTCCGTAAGCTACGTTTAACACTAATGATTCTTCTTTTATATCAGCAAAAACGGCGCAAAGATTGGCTTTAATTACATTGGCAATAAAAGTGAAATCTCGGGTGTTATTTCCATCACCATAAATTCCCGGCGATTCATTATTTAATAATTTAGTAATGAAAATGGGAATTACAGCAGCATACGGGCCTTGTATATTTTGTTTTGGGCCGAACACATTAAAATAGCGCATACCCACAGTTTTTAAACCATAAACTTTACTGAAAACCTTAGCGTATAATTCATTTGTATATTTTGTAACCGCGTAAGGCGATAAAAGATTTCCTGTTTTATCTTCTGTCTTAGGCATGTTCGGATCATCGCCGTACACAGAAGAGGAGGAAGCATAAATAAAACGGGTTATATTATTTTCTTTAGCGGCTGTCAGTATATTTACAAATCCATTCACATTAACTGCGTTAGAAGAAATAGGATCGTTCATACTTCGTGGAACCGATCCTAAAGCAGCCTGATGAAGTATTATGTCAATTCCTCTGCAAGCTTTCATACAATCTTCGTAATTTCTGATATCTCCTTTTTGAAATTCAAACTTAGAGTTACCTTCAAGCTCTTTAATGTTTTCTAAAAACCCGGTGGATAAATCATCTAAAACTCTTACTGATTTAGCTCCGTTATTTATCAGGTAAACGCTGAGATTTGAGCCAATAAATCCGGCACCTCCCGTTACCAGGAAATTGTATTGCGACAGATCGTGATTAGTTAGTTTCATGCGTAACTTGTTTTTGTATAGTACTTGTTGATTTAAAATTTCTCATCCATTCTTCCAGAAATAAAAGAAGCCAGAGCGGGCCTGTAAAATTCTGGTCGATTAAAGAATTTACTTTTTCTTTTTCAAAATAATGTAATATTTGCGAATCGGAAGAAGTAAGATAGTCTTCCAATACGCTTCTTAATTCGCCTTTAGCGGCAAACCATTTACTGATAGGGACTCCGAACCCCATTTTTTTTCTGTAGATAAAATTGTCATCAAAATCTTTACTTAATATTTTCTTTAACAATAATTTTCCTTCCCATTTCTTCTCGGAATTTTTATTATTGATATTGAATTCTTCAGGAATGCTCGCTGCAAACTCCCAAACTTCTTTGTCAATTAAAGGTGTTCTCACCTCCAGGCTGTGAATCATACTGGCAACGTCAACCTTTGTCAGAATATCAAAATTCATATAAGTTTTCATATCCCAGTATTGCACCTTGTTGGCAAGGCTGTAATTTTTTGTATGCCGGTGTAATTGGTTGAATATTTCCAGTTCTGTATTTAAATACGATTGATATTCGTTTTTCCAGAGTTGAGACCTGTCGGCAACCGGTAAATATTGTATGTGCGAATACCACCTGTTTAACTCATCCATTTTAGGAAAGCGTGAAGGAAATAGCTTGCTGAGCGTACTGTAATTATTTTTTTTCCATCCTTCACGGAAGTTTGCCGGATTGTTTTTCATCCATCCTGCGTAAGAACCATAACCTGCAAAGCCTTCATCTCCGCCATCTCCGCTTAGTGCCATGGTAACGTGTTTACGTGCTAACTCGCATACGTAATAAGTTGGTATGGCTGAACTGTCGCCGTAAGGCTCTCCGTAGTGTTTAACAAGTTTTGGCAGAATATCAAGCGCATCCGGCTTTACAATTTCAATATGGTGCTCGGTATTGTATTTTTTTGCGGCAAGATTAGAATATTCCAATTCATTAAATTCCTGCTCTTCAAAACCAATACTGAAAGTTTTAACAGGCTGTTTTAAAATTTTCGCCATATATGAAACTACCAGTGTAGAATCTATTCCACCGGATAAAAATGCACCGAAAGGAACATCGGAAACTAAATGTGCTTCAACTGATTTTCGAAGGATATCATCCAGTTCATGCAACCATTCCTTTTCAGTTTTAATTTGTTTTTTGAAAAAGTTAACGTCCCAAAATTGCTGCGGTTCCTCCAATCTGCCGTCAAAATGATAAATTACATAGTGCGCCGGCTTTAGCTTAAAAACATTTTTAAAAATAGTTTTCGGTGCGGGAATATATTGCAACCAAAGATATTCATCCACGGCTTTTAAATCGGGCTCGTAGATAAATTCATCAATGTTTCTTAAAGCCTGCAATTCTGAAGCAAAACCAAAACAGGTACTTGTTTTTAAATAATAAAATGGCTTTATACCGAAATGATCCCGGGCAGAAAAAACCAATTGCTTTTTTGTATCTACAATAGAGAAGGCGAACATGCCGCGTAATTTTTTCAACAGGCCTGTTCCCCATTGCTCGTAACCGTGTACCAATACTTCAGTATCTGATTTTGTTTTAAATACGTGCCCGGCATTTTTTAACTGAATAAACAATTCCTGAAAATTATAAATTTCACCGTTAAAAGTTATCCAGATAGTTTCGTCCTCATTGCACATAGGCTGTTTCCCCGTTTCTAAATCTATAATAGAAAGTCGGCGATGCCCTATGGCTCCTTTATCAAACAACTTTATCCCGTAACCGTCCGGACCACGGTGAGCAATGGTATCGGTCATGCCTGTAATTTCTTTTTCTGTTACAGGTTTGTTGGTTCTGAATATTCCGGTGATGCCGCACATTAGTTTACAGTATTATTTTTTCTTAAATAGGTAAGTGCCACAAGCTTCGCTCATGTCTTTATCAAGCATTTCAAAACCCATAGGCGCAAAGAAATCAAGCATTTGTTTGTCATCCGCAACCTCATAGGGTAAACCACCTAACCAATCCACAATATCATGATATACATCCATTCCGCGCATACGTTTTTCATTCCAGCCAAAAGGGTTTTTTCCTTCTTTTCTTCTTTGTTTCATCATGGGCCAAATATATACCGACCATTCCATGTATTTTTTTCCAAGATATCCCGCTGCGTTGTATTTTTTCTTCAATGCTAAATCATAATCATAAGTAGCAACTCCCTGGTAAATCGAAATCAGGAAATGCCCGCCCGGTTTTACAAGGTCCGCCGCATTTTTTATGGCTTCCCACATACTTCCTGTATGGTGCAAAACTCCCCATGAATAAACCAGGTCATATTTTCCAAGCGTGTCCATATATTTTTTATCTAAGACACTTCCGTGTTGTACATCCCAATTTTTGGGCGAGCCTGCTTTTTCCCACATTGATTTTGTTGCAGAAACACTGTTAGGGTCGTAGTCGAAAGAAAATAAACGATTAGGTTCAAAAGCGTTTAACATCATGGAGTGGATACCTGACCCGCTTCCGATATCAATAATATCTTTGCCTTTTATTTCAACACGGCCTTTAAACCATCTTTCAAGGTCTTTTTGCGATCTTTTTAAGGAATCCTCATCAATAACTTTCAACAGGTTTTGCCAGTTTTTTCCGAATGAGAAGGTGATTTTTTCTGTTTCCATTTTATTTGTTTTTTTTTGCGTTATTAAATTTATTTATCGTTGATTGGTAAAAATCGATGAGTTGAGGAATAATATATTCTGGCGCCAGTTTTTTTATTCTTTCTCCGGCATTATGTTCCATTCTTATTTTTTCTTCGGGATTTAAATTTATTATTTCTTCCATGCTCTCAAGCAGTTTCGCTTCATCATCTACAGGTATCAGGTAGCCGCTTTGCTTATGGTCAATCAGCTGCTCAAAGCCGTTGCCCAATGTACCTATTACAATTTTTTTGTTAACCATCGCTTCAATACATGTGTTCGGAAAATTATCAATGCGTGAAGGAGAAATAATAAACTCTGAATTTTTAATGATAGGGTAAAGTTTTTCGTGGCGAATTTTATCAATGTGTATAATATGGTCTTTAAATTCACCCGCTTTCTTCCTTACAAAATCCATCATATTCACTCCTTCTTCTTCACTATGCAATACTTTGCCCACAAAAACAAAATAGTAATTTTTATGTTTTTCAAGGAAGGGATGAATTATCCTTGCAACGGTTCCGATTCCTTTTATTAAACCAATTGTACCAAAGAAAAGAAGGTATTTTTTTCCTTTCAGTTGCTCTTCGTAAACAGAAAAATCTTCTTTTTCCACATCGTTTACATAAAGTGTTTCGATAATTTTTATTTCGCGGTTTATTTTTTTAGAAATGATTCCTGCCAATATTTTACTCGGGCCGAAATTATCATCCATGTTTTTCATGGCGGTAAGCTCTCTTCTTTCCTGTGCCAGTACTTCCTTCTTATTCTCGCCGTAACCACCAAAATTATGAGCCATTGCATTAGAACCCGATAAACGACTTATGCACGGGATATCCTTGGGGCGAAAAAGACCAATGCCGCCGAGCGCTGAATAGTGAATGATATCAAAACCGATTTCCTTATGTAATTTGTTTACCCAGCGTTTATAATGATATAAAACATATTTATGATCGGGATATAAACTCACTAATTTATCAATCCATCCTGTTTTCCGGAATATCAGTTTTTTGAAAATTGTATAAGGTTTGCACAGGTATTTATTCTGATAGATCCACTCTTCATAATGCTCAAGGCTGTTGCGATAAACTTCAATGCCGTCGTAAACTAATTTTTCGGAAATGTTTGCCCGGATAATAATAACAGGTCTGTGACCGAATTCTTTCAATGCTTTGGCAAGCCTGTAATTGTAATTGGCAAGGCCTCCGTCAAAGTCAGGCTCCGTCACAAATTCGGATGTTACAATCGCAATATTCATTTAAATCATGCGGCGCCCTTAAATTTATTAATGGCCTGCTGGTAAAATTCAATCAGTTGGGGAATGATATTTTCGGGAGCTAATTTTTTCATTCGTGCCAACGCATTTTGTTCCATTTCTTTTTTTTCTTCTGGCTTCAGGCATAGAATTTCCTCCATGCACTCAAGTAGTTTTTGATAATCATCTACGGGAATGAGGAATCCACTTTTTTTATGGTCAATCATTTGCTCAAAGCCGTTACCCAATGTGCCGATTACAATTTTGCCGTTTACCATAGCCTCAATGCATGTATTCGGAAAATTATCAATGCGCGAGGGAGAAACAATAAATTCTGCTTTTTTAATAATAGGGTAGAGAGTTGAGTGAGGTGTTTTTCCAATATGAATCACTCTGTCTTTATATTCTCCGGCTTTCTTTTTTACAAAATCCATCATATTGACACCTTCTTCTTCGCTGTGTAATATTTTGCCTACAAAAACAAAATAATAGTCTTTGTGTTTTTCAAGAAAAGGGTGAATTATTCTTGCAACAGTTCCGATGCCTTTTATTAAACCGATGGTACCGAAGAAAAGAAGATATTTTTTTCCTTTCAGTTGCGCTTCATAAACAGACGAGTCTTCTTTTTCCACATCGTTTACGTAAAGCGTTTCTATAATTTTTATCTCCTGATTTATTTTTTTAGAGATCATTCCTGCCAATATTTTACTGGGTCCGAAATTGGCGTCCATTTTTTTAAGCGCCTTAAGCTCGATTTTTTCCTGCTGCATTATTTCACTTAATTTCTCACCGTAACCACCAAAGTCATGCGCCATTGCATTAGAACCTGATAAACGGCTTATGCAGGGAATATTATTGGGGCGATGAAGGCCAGTACCACCAAGCGCTGAATAATGAATGATATCAAAATGAATTTCTTTATGAATTTTTTTTACCCATTCATTCAATTTCATACTTTGTATTTTCAATCCGTTCTTCGATTCAAAACGTATCCACCAATCAGTACGTTCTTTCAATGAGCGTTTGATAACGGTGTAAGGTTTACACAAATATTTATTGGAGTAAAGCCATTCATCCCAATTCCTCATATCCACTCTGTACACTTCAATCCCGTCAAAAATAATTTTTTCAGTTGTTTCAGAGCGGACAAAAACAACCGGTCTGTGATTAAATTGTTTCAGCCCTTTGGCAAGACGATAAGTATAGTTGGCCAGTCCGCCGTCGTAATTCGATTCAGATAAAAATTCAGAAGTTACTAAAGCAATGTTCATTTAATTTTGTGACAGGTTATATGCGTTAAGTATCCTTTCAGCCATTTTTTGTGTGGAGAAGTGTTTTTCAACAAACTGCCTCGACTTTTTTCCTATGCTATCCCGTAAACCCGGATTAAAAACCAGTTTTTCTATCCAATTGCATACTTCTTCCGGGGTTTGCGCATGACAAATGGAGGTTTCTTCTCCCAGTATTTTATCAAACACTTCTGGCCTTGCATTTGCAATCAGAGGCCTTCCCATAGCCATCGCTTCAAATCCACCCATTGCTACTACACTTTTACCCATTTGGTCAAATACTATGTCGGCTTTTTTATATTCTTCCAATAATTCTTTCTGACTGAATTCAGAATGCCATGTAAGGTGTTTGGAAATGCCAAGCTTATCACAAAGAGCCATGCTGCTGTTTACATCTTTTCCCTTTTTTACAAAATGAATATTCAGTTTAGTTTCGGGATATTTTAAAGTAAACAGATGAATTCCCTTAATCATTATGTCATTGCCTTTGTAATCAAGCGAGATAAAATCTGAAGGTGATGAAGGGTCCTTGATCCAGTTAAAACGCGCTAAATTAAAAATACGTATCACTTCGTTTTTTGGCGGACTAACAACAGAAATTGATTCTGAATCAATCATCAGGTTAAAAAGTCTTTTTTTTTGATTTGCGCCAATCTCTTTTAACAATTGTTCTCCGTAAGGAACGAGCCCCTTTGAAAAATAAGTAAATGCGATAGCGTTTTTTATAGCTTCTCTTTGATTTCTTATTTGTGTTTTCAACCAGCGGAAATAACCCGCTACAAAAAATACGCTGTAAAAAGTACTATTCTTAGTGGAGAAATATTGATTTTCATCGTAACAACTGAAACGCTTAAATCGCGTCAGGTTTTCACAAATATTTAGTGCAAATTTGTTATTAAGTATTTTTGAGGTTTTACTTCCTTTCGGAATTAAGTTAGAAGTTGTAAGACTTTCTAAATAGTCCTGTTTTAATTTTTTTAAATACCCGTAATTAGCCAGTGGATCAAGATCCGACCCTGTGATTAAAGTTACATGAGGTTTTTTTATTTCAGTGGCGAAACGCATTGCGTAACCATTAAGGATAATGAGATCGCACGATTGAAGGTCTGAGATAACTTGTTTTTTTTTATCAGGTGATATAATATTACAAGAGAGCCATAGGGGCATAGGGCTGTAGTCTTTAATCCAAGCGGGGTATGGCAGCGTAATATCATTGAATCGATTTTCGGGCCTGTTTAATCTTTGGTCGTCATCAATTATAAAAAGCACTTCATGGCCTTGCTTCCGAAATGTTCTCGCAAGCATGAATGGATAATTATTTGCATTGCCCCAAAAACCTATTTTAATTTTTTCTGACAAGCCGGCAGGCATCTAAACGCATTTTAAGATTTGTGAAGAGGTCCAGCGCATAAACAGTATTCAGTTTTGCAGAAGGATGCCCGTCGAGAGGAGAAACCGGAAGTTCTTCCATAGTAAGTTTCCCCGAATTTAAATCCTTTAAAACGCTTTCATGCGTATCAATGGTAATCAGGCCAGCTTCTTTTCCTGCTTCATAAACCTGTTTCATCCATTGTGTTTTTACCTTCAGGAATTCTTTCCTTTCATCAGCCCCTTTTTCAGTTTCATAATCTAAGTAACCTATATACCTGAAAATAATAAATGCGGGATCAAACGCGCAATGATTACTGTCGGAAATGGCTTTGACGTCTTTAAGCGCATTTGCAAAATCCTGCCAGTCTTTAGATTTTTTATTATAAGCCCTGCCCAAAGTTTCGGAAAGAGGAGGAATCTTGCCCGATTTCATGGCTAAATTCTCAAAGGCTTTTGCAATGCTTGCTCCGAGGTAATGCAAATGTATAAAAGCGAGCCTTTCCTGAATCAGTTCAAGTTTATGCGTATATTTTTTATTGAAGGCGTCACGTTCTACCGAATAATTTTCTCCAGGAGGTAAGGGGTCATTCGGGCAAAATCCAACAATTACCATATCGGCCTTTAGTTTCTTTATCAGATTTCTGATTGAATCGCGTTCTGTAATGGTAGGTGCTCCTGATAAGCCGCAGTTTACAACCTCAACATTCTTATAATGTAATTTGCAAATAGAATCCAGTTTGTTTGAATACCTTTCGTTTTCTTCAAGCCCAGCGCCCCAGGTAAATGAATCTCCGAACACCGCAATACGAAAAGTAGAATCTTTTTTCTCATTAATAGGACCGCCCCGGTAACCGTAATTGTTTTTGCGGGTGGGATGGCCCCAGGTTATGTAAGGATTGATAGGATCATAATCAAATTTCATAAAGGAGTATTTGATTTTACCTCCGTAATAATAACCCGAATCGAAAGGAAGTTTTAAAAAGGTATCCGTTTTATAAAGATAAAATTCGAAGCCGTAAATAATAATGGCAAGTATAATTACATTTATAGAAAGTGTTTTTACCGAAATAGAAAAAACTTTGATAAGGAGGAAATACAATGAAAGGCAAATTAAAGCAATTTTCATTGGCAAAAATAAGCGTTGTAAACCCGGCTGATTCACTTGCCCGTCGCCATCACCGATTATGAGGTCAAGCAAATATTCGCATCTCGAAGAAATAGACCAGGTTAAACAAACCAGGACTAAGAAGATTAATCTCTTTTGAAGTGTAACAGGTTTGCTGAAAAGATTAGTGAGGCCCGTTTTTACAGGAAAAGAAAATACTTTTACGGGAATAACGTATAAAGTAAAACATATTGAAGAAATTTTAAGGAAAAGAAAAATATAGTGAAAGCCGGGCTTTGTAACAACTCCATCGCCGTCCCCAATCGCTACATCAACCAAATACTCGCAAGAGTAAGCGAAAACAAGTAAGGTTATCGTAAGAAATATAAGGAATGGTTTTTTATTCATTTTTAAAAGAACTTATTTCTTTATACATTTTACAATAATATCAGAAATTTCATTCCCGGCTTGAGCATTGGGATGCATATCGTAAATTACTCTGTTATATTGATGAGCATAAGCTTTGCAGTATGTTTCGCTGTCTTTTACTTTTTTGCACAATTCAGCCTGAGCGTCGGCAAATACGCAGTAATCTATTACCTCTTTGGATACTGTATTTTTAAAGCGATTGTAGTTATAAGTAGTATCATATCCGATACCAAGATTAACGACAACCATTTTTGCATTATTCAGTTTACATAGCTGATAGATTTTTTCATAGAAATATTTTTCAACTTCTGTTTTGTTTGTATTTGGATCGGGATACTTCCCGAATACAATACCTGTTTTGAAAAATATCTTTTTCAAGAAAGGTTTCAAAATAACAGGATATCCTACATCCTTTAAAAAAGATAATTTATCAAAAAAACCAGCGGCAGACCTTTTATAATATTCAAACGGAACTTCATCGAGGTAACTAAGGAATTTTGGATATATTACACTGTCTTTTCCGTCTATTTTTGTAAAGTAGGGTGAAAAACGGGTTCCGAAAAAAGTAGGAGTAAAGCCTGTTGTAGCCCTGTCTACTAACCAGGGAGAATATTGAACAAGGACAATGCCCGGTTTTACAGCCGGAATTAATTCGTCTGCAAGTATTTTCATTTGTGCAAGCCCGTAACCACAAACTCCGGCGTTAGTATAAGAAGACCTTAGTTTCTTTGAAGTTAAATAAGGGTAGGTATCTTCTGCAAGTGAATAATCGCCCCAAGTGTAAGAGCATCCCAGAAAAAGTAAGGTTGTGTCGTTCGTTACGGGATATTTAGTTCTGGATATCCTACGGCCATTTTCATCTGTTATCGTTGGAATGCGGAGTATTGTTTTGCCACTGTTGTAAAAATGTATTCCGGTATTTAGCGGTGCAGGGGCATAACCTAATTTTTCGTTTGTTTTAAAAATTCGTTCGGAAACCATGGAGGGGCTCTTTATAAATTTATAAAGTTTATCGGTCTCCGAATAAAAAAGCAGCCACGAAAACATAAAAAGAGAAATAGCAAAGCACGTTAAATAAAAGTAAGTACTTTTTACTCTGGATATGAATAATTCCCTGTTCCATAATAATTTATATGTTAGGCCAAATAAAAGAAAAGTATAAAATAGTGATTTAATAATTGAATTTACAACGACAATGTTGTCAGGATGCACATTAAGTTTATTTCCGATTAAAGAAAAGATAAAAACAAAAACATAACATACGGTTAAGATAAATACACTAAGAATAATAAACTGAAATAATCTCCTAATCATTTATTCTATTTCAATAATCATCTTGTCAGGAGTTTGACAGGAAATATAATTAACGGATTCCTTTCCTTTGTTGGCAATCAGGTCAAGCACACTTACGGCTCCGCTAAAATCCCCGTGGTTATGTTGTTTATAAGGCAGGTAATCGTAACTTTTATATTCAAGCCTGATTTTATTTTCACGAAACAGCTCAAAATCAAGGTAGGTATCTGCTGCAGGTCCCGATAAATAAGTGGTAGCCCCGGTTTTTGAGAAAAGATCCATTAATCTTTCTGTTTTTGTGCTCTGCAGATTTAAAGTGCGTGAAAAAATTATTTTTGTTTTAATATCAAGATAAGAACAAATATTTTTAATCAGGTCAACATTTAACTCCGTGAGGTATTCAAAATTTTTGTTAATGGATTCCGACCATAAAGTAAAAGCATCGTTAAAGAAGGGCGTTTTCCCAAGAGAGGTTTTTAATTGATTTCCATGTATTTGTTTCCAATCTTCTTTTGTTGAAACTCCTATTTTTACTTCATCAACGGACATTCCGAGTTCAACTTTAACCGGAACTGTAATCCATTTAAGGCCTTCTGTAAATTTTAACTGATTGCGATTACGCCAACTTCCTTTTACATATTGAACATCGTCGTAAATAACAAAAAGATCAACCGACTTAATAAAATCAAAATAACCCCTCCAGGGAATATAATTCGATTGTATTACACCGATTTTCATACCTACTCAATGATTTTATTGTTTTTGCATAATTCGTACAATGTTTCCCCCACTATGTGATGGACTTTTACACTGGGATGCACATCGTTATTATTTACAATTCGTTCTTTTAGCGACATGTTTCTTACTAAAGGAGTAACATTTAAAACTGGAACGGCATTCTGTAAGAAGAATTTACTGATACGTGGAACGTATATATTACTCCCTTCAAGGCTCTGGAGATACGGAAATAATACAACAACCAGTTTAATGTTATTTTGCCGGCAATAAAGGATAATCTTTTCAAGGTCCTCAAGATGCTGTTCAAAAAAATTTTCGTTTTTATATCCTTCTGTAAGGTAACCAAAAAAGGGTTTCAAATAGGGGTGAGGGAACTGCCAGTAAACAAAATTGAAGAAATAAGAATTATCTACTAATGGGCTCAAAAACTCTGGTACATCTTCGTAAGGTTTAAATTCAGGAGGATTTACGTTGTTAGCTTTAAGTACTCCTTCAATATCATTGCCAAAATATTGCCAGATTACTACATCGGGTTTCATCGGAAATGATTGCAGTCTTTTGAATTCATCCCGTGTGTCTGAGCCACTAACTCCAAGGTTATACATTTTATAATTTGTGGCTTTAGAGGCAAACGTATTACTGAAACGATCCATTGTCCAATCGGCCCCATATCCCGCTGTAAAGGAATCACCTATAAAAAAAATTTTTTTCCTTTTTTCAGAAGTATCAAGTTCCAAATCCCGATATCCTAAAGAGTTTAAATGCCAATATTTATCGAGCCAGTTTACAGATGCAAGTGAAGAAGAAATGGCATGGCTTTTACTATATCGTGTGAAAAATAATTCGCAAACAACACAAAACAGAAGTAAAATGTAAACAAGGAGGAATGAGTTTTTCCACAGATTACGTATGGTACTTTTAATAATTATAATATGAAAGAGCTGCGAAATGAAAATAAAGGAGAGAATAATAATTGCAATGCGCATAAATCCGAAAGGGATTTTATCCGGATGATTATACAGGTAACACAATGAAACTATTATCAGTAGCTTGGTAAGAAGAGAAGGTATCTTTGCTTTCATACTATTTTAATAATTTAATTGTGTTGAGACAATGATTAATTTCCTCTTCTGTCATTGCCGGATATAATGGTAACGAAACAGTTGTTTCAAAAAGTTCAACCGCTTTAGGGAAATTTTTATCGGGAAGATTTAAAATGCGGTGTAATAATTTATCTACTCCTTTTCGAACGTGGATTTTTTCTTTTTCAAAAAGCGGTATATACTTTTCTGTACCCCCGTTTATTTTAACCGGTAACCTGAAAAACATAGAACTTGCTTTTGCTTCATAATTTACCAATTTCATATTAATGGCAGCAAGGTGGGTAAGATATTTGCCGGCAATTTCTCTTCGTGTTTTTAAAAAATCGGGATACCTTTTAAGTTGACTTATGCCTAGTGAAGCCTGAATATCACTCATGGGAGAAAGAAATCTTGCGCTGATATTTTTTTTATCGCCATCTCTTATTGTACGCGCTTTTTGAAGAAGCTCATTTTTTTTTAAAACTAACATTCCGCCCTCACCTGTAGTTAAACATTTGGTTGGGTGAAAAGAGAATATAGCTATATCGCTCTCTATCGTATCAATTTTTTTATCGCCTACGGCCTGCGCGCAATCTTCAATAACCGGGAAATTAAATTTTTTGAAACTTTTTACGTCTGCAAAAATGCCGTACATGTGCGGAACGATGATAGCTGCGGTTTTAGAACTTATAAGCTTTTCAATGTTACCAGGTTCTATTACCCAGTTATCTCCAACATCGCATAAAACAGGAGCAGCCCCTGAGGCAAGTACTGCTTCCAGCACAGATTCGCAAACGTAAGTTGGTAAAATAATTTCATTTGATTTGGTTACCGCTAACGTTTGCAACGCTAAATAAATGGCTGCAGCTCCACTACTAATTGCAACGCCTCCTTTTCCGCCTACCCAATCAGAAAATGCATTTTCAAATTCAATTACTTTTTCTCCCTGGCCAATCATACCCGAAAGAAGTGTTTCCGCAACAGCTTTGCGGTCATCTTCGTTTATCCAGGGTTTTGAGTGAAGTATCACGTTTATGAAATTTCGCGGTTTTTAAATTCTTCCACCATGTTGGCGTAACTGCGACCTTCATCTGGCCAACGGGTTTGTTTCCAATCGGGGCAATTACCGCAAAAGGCATGATTGCCGTATTTGTTACATATGTGTGCCTCTCGTAAATCTTTATAAAACTGGCTCTTCCAAACTTCCTGAACAGTAGTCGTTCTGTAATCGGTAATCACAGAGCCGTGTACCCAATCCTGCGGACAAAAAACTAATTCTCCACGCGGATTTAAAATAATTCTTTCCCAAGGATACAGGCAAGGTGTCCTTTCTTTATTGGAATCTTCTTTTGCAAGGTCATCAGCTAAATTTTTAACGGCACCTGCGCCCGAGTGTAATCGCCTTACGACAACATAATCTGCTCCTGCTTCTTTCCAGAATTTTTCAAACAATGGCCCTTCGCCAACATTTTGTGGTTGCTCAATAAAACTTAAAATGATTTTCGTTTTACTTCCGCGCTCTTTATTTCTTTTAATAAGATTAAGAATATTCTGCCTTACCACAGGTAACTCGCCGTTTACACGAATGATCGCATACGTTTCATCTTTAAAGGCATCTGTGCTTATATCAATTACTCCGAGGCCAATATCAAGAAGTTTTTCAATTCGCGTAGGGGTCATTAATGTTCCATTGGTAGTAAGGGTAACCATGGTTCCCGAATTTTTAACAGCATAATCCATCATATCGTAAATGTAACGGTGCAGTAACGGTTCGCCTTCGCCCGTATAGCGGATGTATTGTGTAATGCCTTTACCGTGTTCGCGTACTTCGTCTACAATTTTTTTATTAAGCTCGGGATCCTGTGATCGGCCGGCATAATGCTCGGATTGCTTAAACGCGGGATGAGGGCAATGTATGCAGGCAAGGTTACATAACTCGGTTGAGTCTATAATAATTTGCGAAGGAAATTCAGGGCTTAACCGGCCATAAAACCCGTAACGAACCTTATCGGTGTTGTTGCTTGTACTCATTTTGTTAAAATTAATTTTGTTGTTTCTATCACGTCAGTTATATCACTATCATTCATCGTGGCACTTACGGGTAGCGTAATTATTTCGTCAAATACTTTTTCGCTTACCGGTAGGGATTGCGGACCGAAATTTTTTTTATAATAATCCATCATGTGCAACGGCATATAATGTATGCTGGCTCCGATGTTTTTATCACGCATTTCAACCAGAAATTCATCACGGGTAATTTTCATTTCTTTAAGTGGCAATTTTATTACATACAAATGTTTCGCATGACTTTCTTCACTCAATCCGTTTTGAAAACGAATAACAGGTTTTATTTCTTTTAATTCGTTGAAATATCTTTTACCGATATGTTGTCTTATCTTATGAAACTCGCTAAAGCGTTTTAATTGTATGCGGCCGATGCATGCATGCAAATCAATATAATTCATTTTATAACCCAGCTGCTCCAATTGCGAATAAATCATTGCTTTCGGATTGGTGAAGCGTTTCCAGGCATTAACAGGCATACCGTGTTGCCTCAGGCTTCTTATTTTATCGGCAAGTTCATTGTCGTTTAAAGCAATAGCTCCGCCTTCGCCGGTAGAAAGATTTTTGTTGGCATAGAAACTAAAGCAGGTTAGGTTACCCGAATTGCCAACCATTTTCCCGTTGCTATATTTTGAACCGAACGCATGCGCGGCGTCTTCAATAATTTTTATGTGGTCGGGTAAAACTTTACGAAGCTCCTCAATATTAACAGTAAGGCCGCCGTAGTGTACAACCATAACCGCCCTGGTACGGGTTGTAATTTGTTTCAAAACATGATCGGGAGTAAGACAGAGAGTTTCTTCATCAATATCACAAAACACCGGTTTCGCTCCGCAATAAATTGCCGCGTTGGCGGTGCTGCACCAGGTTAAAGAAGGAATAATTACTTCATCGCCTTCTCCAACGCCATTTACTTTTAAGGAAAGAAATAAAGCAGAAGTGCAGGAATCAACCGTAATTACATGTTTAGCCCCGCAAAAACGCGCAAGCTCCTGCTCAAATGCAATTACTTCCTGGCCCATGCCAATCCAGCCGCTACGCATTACCCGGCTAACAGCTTCAATTTCTTCTTCCGAAAAATTGGGTTTCCCAAAGGGGAGATAATCCTGGCGCATAATTTTTTAAATTTTTTGTTTTGGTCTGAAAAACTAAAGAACTTCCCATTTAAGTTTGGGCCTTAAGAGCCCGTTTACTTTACCTTCAAACTTCCGGTTTTTTACAAACTCTTTAATTTGAAAAGCAATAATCTCATGTTTATTATACAGGGCATGGAAATCTTTCGTATAAAACATAAGGTTTATATGATAGATTTCATCATTGAGAAAATTCGCTGGTATATAACATCTTAATGTGTTGACTCCTTCGTTTTTAATTTTAAAATAATTTTCGCTGGTACCAAAAACAAGAGCACCCGATTCGTGATACACGTCAAAGCAAATCATCATTTCATCCACAGCACTGTCATTCCAGAAAGCAATCTCTACAACAAGTTCCTGGCTGATATCTACCTCAGGACTCATCGCGTTAAGAACGCGTACGCTTTTTATTTTAACGTTCTCGTTGCCGATTGCTTCCGCCTTATTATTGAATTCTACAAAATGGTTTAAAACTATTTGCGGCAAATATTCGCGAAGCACATCTGCTGTAGTGCCATAACATTTATTTATCCCATTCTCAAGTAAAAGGCACGTTTCAGTAAGCTTTTGTATTGAGTCAGGATTGTGACTTACAAATAAAACTGTTCGGCCTGCGCCACTTACATCTTTCATTTTACCTAAGCATTTTTTCTGAAATTCAATATCGCCCACAGCTAAAACTTCATCTACAATTAAAATTTCTGACTCAAGGTGAGCTGCAACCGCGAAAGCGAGGCGAACATACATACCTGAAGAGTAACGTTTAACGGGAGTATCAATATATCTTCCGATACCACTGAACTCAACAATCTCATCATATTTTTTCTTGATTTCCGCTTTATTCATTCCGAGTATTGCCCCATTCATAAAAATATTTTCTTTACCCGAAAAATCAGGATGAAATCCGGTTCCTACTTCGAGCAAACTGGCCAGACGTCCTTTCATTTTAACGATACCGGTAGTTGGTGCAGCTACACGCGACATAATTTTGAAAAGAGTGGATTTTCCGGAACCGTTTTTTCCAAGTATACCCAAAACTTCGCCTTGCTTCAATTCAAAATTAATATCCTTTAAAGCCCATACAAAATCACTTGTTCCTTTCTGTGCGCGGTCATTGGTTTCTGCTAATTTGAAAGCAGGGTCTTCTTTACCGCGGATTCCTGCCCACCAACGTGTAACATCACTGGCAAAAGTACCCATCCCCACATCTTTTAATTGATACAGTTTACTGATATTTTCAACTTTAATAACGGTACTCATCTTAAACGGAATCTAAAAATGTTTTTTCTACTTTATTGAATGTGATTAACGAGAAAAAGAAAATAACCAATAAAAATACGGGTGGATAAAGTACCAGGTAAAGATTAATGTTATCGTTTGGCCAAAAACAGGATTTAAAAGTTTCGATAATACCCGTCATAGGATTGATAAGGCAAATTTTATAAAAAATGGGAATGTTTTCTTTTATCCATGCTAAAGAGAAAATAATCGGGGAGGAGTAAAGCCCGAATTGCAAAGCGTAGGAAATAAGATTTCTTAAATCGCGGTATTTAGTAGTGAGAGCAGAAAGAATAAGCCCGAAGCTCATTCCTAATAACCCGATTTCTAAAACAAGAAGCGGTAATAAAAAAATGGTTGTGCCAATCCGTAACATAGGTGCAGTACCCGAAAATTTATAATAGAACCAGAAACAAAGAAAAAGAATCATTTGGATGAGAAACTTCAACAAGGAAGAAAAAATAGAAGAAATAGGCACAATGAGTCGCGGAAAAAATACTTTGCCGAAAAGTGAAGCGTTATTTGCAAATACATTACTGGTAATGTTGAGGCAATCGGTAAAATAATTCCACGTTACAAGCCCGCCCATATAGTATAACATATTAGGTATTTCGCCGGTAGAAATTTTCGCAATTTTACCAAACATGAAAAAATAAATAATTACGGTAAAAATGGGTTGAATAAAATACCATAAAGGGCCAAGCACCGTTTGCTTGTAGCTGGAAACCAAATCGCGTTTTACAAAAAGAAAAATCAGGTCGCGGTAATCCCACACTTGTTTAAAGCCGAACTGGAATAAGTTAGCCTTTGGCTTAACTACAATATCCCATTCTTCTGTTTGTGTTTTCATTTAGTATTATTGAGCTCGAATTTATTAAAACTGAAAATAAATAAACTGTTTTACTACGCTGGAAGTAAAAGCAGGACTGAAAAAGCCACAAGGTAGTAACAGGAAATTATGTTTTTTATGCGCCTCAATGTTTGAGAATTAGAAGCAGCGATACCAATAAAATATTTAAGTGAATTCTACCAGGAATTTTCCAGGTCTTCTGAAGTATAAGTATGATTGCGTTCTGAGTAATAAGTGTCTTTTTGTTTTTTCATTTTGATGGTAATCTTGTTAAGAGCACGCATCAATAATGAAATAGGAAAAAGAAACAAAAAGAAAATAGCCCCGAGCAATACGCGGGAGTTTATCCAACCGAGTATTTCGGATATTTTAAACCATGCCCAGGTAATGCCCTGCGTGGCAATTTTAGACATTGCGCCCAGAATTGCAACAGCCAGTGCTATCAGCAAAAACCATTTTATTTTTACAATGAGGAACAGCACGATAAAACCGGCTGCAATAATGAGCATCGACTCAAGTCGTTTTTCTCTTGACATAGTGTAAGTTTAAAATAATGAATAAATAAACGGCGCTACCGCAGAGGTTCCTCCAACTACTATAAGTAATCCGAGCAGAAGCAGAATAAATACCATCGGCACCAGCCACCATTTTTTTCTAGCTTTTAAAAAATTCCAAAGATCTTTTAAGAAATCCATGTTGTTACGTTTTTAAGTTTATTAATTAATCTAATTGATATTCTTCTTTCCAATTATCTTTTTCCAACCATTCGGGCTGTGTTTTTTTGTCAAATATATAATTGCCAACTACTAAATAGTCCATTTCAGTTCGCATCAAACATTTGTAAGCATCTTCAGGAGTACAAACAATAGGCTCGCCGCGCACGTTAAAACTTGTGTTTACAATTACTCCGTATCCTGTACGTTTTTTAAATTCATTAATCAGTGTCCAGTATTTCTCATTAGTTTCTTTATGTATAGTCTGTACGCGTGCAGAAAAATCAATGTGTGTAATAGAAGGTAAATCCGAACGTTTGTAATAAAGTTTTTCTTTAAGCGGGAGTGAAGAATAGTTTGCTGGTAAAGGAAGTCTTCTGCTTTGATTTACGGGTTGTACAATAAGCATGTATGGTGAAGTACTGTCGATTTCAAAATATTCTTTTACATCTTCGGCTAAAACAGAAGGGGCAAAGGGACGGAAACTTTCCCTGTATTTAATTTTCAAGTTAAGTTTTTTCTGCATTTCTTCATTGCGTGCATCACCAATAATACTGCGATTACCAAGCGCGCGCGGCCCGAATTCCATTTTTCCCTGAAACCAGCCGATCACATTTCCTTCATCAAGTAGTTTGGCAGTTTCTTTGGCCAAATCATTATAATTTTCGTAATAAGTATAATGCGCTTTATATTTTTTCGCGGTAAGTTTAATTTCCTGGTCAGAAAATTCGGGACCAAGGTAGGAGCCGCTCATTCCATCCATAGCTTTCGGAATTACACGGTCTTTTTTGAAATAGATGTGATAAGCGGCCAATGCGGCACCTGGCGCTCCGCCTGCGTCACCTGAGGCAGGTTGAATGAAAATATTTTCAAATATTTTTTCTTTTTGCAATTTTCCGTTGGCCACGCAATTTAATGCAACGCCACCTGCCAGACAAAGATTTTTTGAACCGGTTAAGCGCTTGGCTTCTTTAGCCATTTTTATTACGATTTCTTCCGTTACAACCTGTATAGCTAAACCGAAATCGCAATGGTGTTGTTGTAATTCTGATTCGGATTCACGGCGCGGGAAACCAAAAAGCTCATTCCATTTATCATCTTTAGCCATTCTAAGGCCCACTGCGTAATTGAAATATTTCTGATTAAGCCAGATACTTCCGTCGTCTTTTATTTCTATCAGTTCATTTTTAATCTGCTCAATGTACTTTTTTGTTTTCTCACTGGTAGGGTCTCCGTATGGAGCAAGTCCCATTAATTTATATTCGCCTGAATTAACGCGAAAACCTGTGTAATAGGTAAAAGCAGAATATAACAGCCCTAAAGAGTGAGGAAAACGCAACTCTTTTAAAATAGTAATATCTTTTCCTTTCCCGTGGCAAATAGAAGCAGTTGCCCATTCACCCACACCGTCAATTGTAAGTACAGCAGATTCTTCAAACGGCGATGGATAAAAAGCGCTTGCGGTATGAGACAAGTGATGTTCGGGGAAAAGTAATTTTAACCTGCTTTTATCATATTCCTCAACTTTTTTAAGTTCTTCCCTGATTAATTTTTTAAGAAACATTTTATCCTTTAACCAAACAGGAATGGCCATGATAAAAGAACGAATCCCGGCCGGAGCGTAAGCATAATAAGTTTCTAACAGGCGCTCAAATTTTAATAAAGGTTTATCGTAAAAAACAACAGCGTCTATTTGGTTTAATGTTAAGCCGGTTTCTTTTAAACAATACTGTATGGCTTTAACAGGAAAACCATCATCATGTTTTTTCCTGGTAAAGCGTTCTTCCTGCGCAGCGGCGGTTATCACACCGTCCTGGACAATAGATGCGGCAGAATCATGATAAAAAGCGGAAATTCCTAATATATTCATTTTATTATTTATTCGGGTTTAGCAGATTTCAATTTACTTTCAATAAGTGGCTTTGCGCGTTCAAAAAACTCAAAGGCGTAGATACGGTCTAATATAGCGCTTGGATGCCCGTCAAGGGGATTCACGATAGAATTTGCGGGTGTAATCTTTTTTTGATCAACCGCTTTTTCCATCAGGGGTAAATAATCAATTGTTTCAAAACCAACTTCCACAGATGTGTTATAAACCTGTTTCAACCAGCCCAATCTTAATTCTAATTTTTTTCTTTCTGCATCACTCATCTGAGTGTGATAATCAATGGTGGCTATCTGATTAAAAATCCCGATAATAGGCTTAGGGCATCCCATTGAGTCCGACATGTTTTTAATATCCTTTAATGCCTGCCGGAAATCTTGCCATTCTTTTGATTTGGGATCGTAAGCCCGGCCAAGTGCTTCTTCCCAGGTTGGAAGATTGCTTGATTTTACCATTGTGTTGTAAACGGCTTTTTTTATCGCTTCGCCGATGTAATTAAGCCTGAAAAAAGTAAAATCTTTTTGTATTTCGGTTAAAACACCGTTCCATTTTTTTTCAAAAGCATCTTTCTCCACACTGTAGTCTTCTCCTTTAGGCTGTGGGTCATTGAGACAGTAACCAACAATAACCAAATCGGGTTGAACCGTATCTTTCAATTCGCGCAAAATATCTCTTTCGGTAATGGTTGGTGAGCCGGAAAGTGCACAATTTAATACTTCAATTTTCCGGCCTTTAAAATAATCGCATAACAAGGAATCTAAAACGCTCGAATATTTTTCATTTTCCGCAAGGCCTGCTCCCCAGGTAAAAGAATCTCCAAGCACCATCACCCTGAAAACACCTTTTGGTTTACGTGTAATAGGATCATCGCGGAATCCGTATTTATTTCTTATCACTCTTTTCCCCCAGGTTAAAAAATTATCCTTGTCATATCCTTTCGGAGGAGTCATTGAATTTTCATACTTAATAATATTTCCGAAATAATAATTTGAATCAAAAAGTCCTTTTAAAAACGGATCTTGCGACCTTAAGAAGAAATTGAAAACATAAAGTATAATCATTACAAAAGCCAGATTGAACAAAGCAACTTTTCTTCCCATGCGGAAGGTTATGCTTAGAAGATTAAAGAGTATCCATAAAGAAAAAATAACAATTTTACCATACCCGTCGGCAACGATAATGTTAAATGATTTTTCAACAATAATGATAATGACAAAAAGAATAATCGGTAAAAAAAAGCGGAAATAATTGTTTTGTATGAGCTTCCTTAATTTTTCGTTTTTCAACAGAAAGTCTTTGTTTTTCACTGATGTAACAGAGACATTTACAATAAACCAACCCATGCATAGCAGTTTAAAGAAATACTTGAATTTTACGAATACAGGCTTGGAAATAATTCCGTCGCCGTCGCCGAAAGTAATATCAAAAACCGCTTCAAACGAAAGCAGGGCTGCCAAAAGTATAAGCGGTAAAAAGAACCGCAGGTATTTATTTTTTATTAGTTTTTGTAATTTTTCTTTCATGATTTTTCAATGAAGAACCAAGTTCAAAAGTATGTATTTTTAATTAAGTTTCAAATTTATCATTTTGGCCGCGTTCTGTGTTGAAAGCAAAATATCTTTCGGTAATTTTACACGTATGCCTTGCCCTATACTCTCTAAAATAATTGTAATAAATTTTCCTTCCCCGTTTTCAATTACAAAACCTTCAACACCTTTAAGTGGTCCGTATCCTATTTTTACTTTCTCTCCTTCTTCAAAGTTTTTTTGAATTCCTGCAGATTCCATTTGGTAACCCAATTCAATCAATTGTTTTAAGCGCTCAATTTCTGCTTCACGCAAAATAGCATGCTTGCCTTCTGATCTTACAAAATTGACAACGCCCTTTGTTTGCAAGGTTTTTTCTTTTTCGGAAGAATCTATCAGTACAAAAACGTAACCATTCATTAACGGAAACTCAACCATCTTTTTTCGATCGCTCCATTGTTTCATGGTTTTAATCAGGGGCACGTAAGCTTCAATGCCTTTTTCAAGAAGTAAACGGCAACTGTTCTTCTCCTGTCGGGAAGCCACATAAATTGCATGCCATTGTTTTTCTTTTTCCATTTTTATCTCGTCTTTCGCCCCTCGTCCCTCTCAAGGCTTCGCCTCCTCAGTCCCATAACGGTACTAAGTAAGCCTTAAAATTAATTTTTGCCGACTTACGCTTCCTTACTCCAAAGAAGTAAAGGGTGCATACCGGGTTCTTTAATTTTTTTTATATCAAATTCCTCGATCGAATAATGAACATACCGAATCTTTTTGTCAATTTTCTTTTCGGCTTTTTGTATTTGTTCAATCAGGAAGGAGATGTTAAGATTTTCGCCTACAACTACAATATCAATAATGTCGGTATTTTGTCCGTTAGCCAGTTTACCGACCAAATACACCTTGTGTAGATCGCCGATACGCTGAATGATGTAATCTACTACATGATTAAGGCCGGTCATTTTAAGCATAATCCGGTTAATGTCTTTAAATAAAGGGTGTTTGGTATTAGCCTTGAAAACTTTTTTATTTCCTTGTGTGGATGAATCTATGAATCCAGCTTTTTCAAACTTATTAAGTTCTAAGCGGATGCCGTTTGTTGATTCGCCAAATTCATCTTCCAGGCTACGCAAATACGCAGTAGTGCTGCTGTTAAGAAAAAATTTCATTAACAACTTAACACGGGTTTTAGAAGATATGAGCGTTTCAATCATTATTGAGTAACAAATTTACTCAATATCGTGTAAAAAGCAAACGGAAAACAGTTTTTTTTGCACACGCAGGTGTGAATTATTTTTTAACCTTTCGGCGAGCTTTCTCCTTGATTATCAATGATAATTCTCTACCAGTCTGCCCTTTTACCGAAGTATTTTCCTTGGCACGGCGTAATAAATAGGGCAATACTTCCTTTACCGGCCCGTAAGGCACATATTTAGCCACATTATATCCGGCAACCGAAAGATTATAGCTGATATGGTCGCTCATGCCCAGCAATTGAGAGAAATAAACGCGTTTATCGTCTTTCGCAATATTGTTTTTTGCCATTAAATCAACCAGTATCAAACTGCTTTGTTCATTGTGCGTGCCCGCGCATACACTTACATACGCAAGATTTTCTATACATAATTCAAGCGCCAGGTTATAATCTTTATCACTTTCATTTTTGTTGGATTGAATAGGGGAGGGGTAACCCATTTCAACTGCACGCTTTCTTTCTTTTTCCATATAAGCTCCACGAACCAATTTTGCCCCAATATGATAATTATTTTCTTTGGCGTGCTTAATGCATTGTTCTAAATAAACAAAACGATCGTGACGGTATAATTGGTAGGTGTTATATATAATCGCTTTTTCTTTATTAAATTTTTCTTTGTTTTCATTCACCAAATCGTCAATGGCCTGCTGTATCCAGCTTTCTTCTGCGTCAATAAAAATAGGTGTGGAGTTTTTAAATCCCTGTTCGCATATGTTATGTACGCGTTGCCTTACTTGCTCCCACTCGTTTTTTTCTTCGGCGTTTAAATTTTGTTTGGCACTTACTTTTTCCAAAAGACCAAAACGAGCGAGTCCGGTAACTTTAAAAACACAAAAAGGAATATGTTCATCGTTTTTAGCACGGTGAATGGTTTCTATGGTTTCTTTAGCGCAGGCTTCAAAATCAGTTTCCGATTCTTTCCCTTCTACCGAGTAATCTAAAATAGTTCCTATATTAAATTTTCCCAGTTCTTCAATAGTTTTATTGCAATCTTCAATATTTTCTCCACCTACAAATTGCTTATAAATGGTTTTCCGGATAATTCCTTTAATAGGGAGATGAAGGTTAAGGGCAAGAGGCGTAAAAAAGGCTCCGAGTTTTACTATGGTTGGGTTTCCTATTATTTTAAAGAGCCTATAAGAGCGGATTAAGTCCGAATCACTCTTAGAAATGAAAGCTTTTTCGGTGTCGTCGAAACTAATCATAATGCCTGCAAAGATAGGCTTTGAAACGAAAGAACTTATACAAAGAATAAAAATATTAATACGGCAAATTATGTATTTTTGAACTTTAATTATGCAATTAAAATCGGCGGGATATAACGTGTATTTTGAAGAAAATGATTTTTCTTACCTGGAGGAATTTTTGCACGAAAATTTGTTCTCTTCGGTTTTTATTTTGTGCGATGATAAAACCCGTAAATATTGTCTGCCGCTTTTGATAGAGGAAAACGGCTCTTTAAAAGGAGCTAAAGTATATATCATGCCATCGGGCGAAAAAAATAAAACACTCTCAACACTTACCGGTTGCTGGAATTTTTTGCTGACTAACGGGGCCGACCGTCATTCTTTATTGATTTGCTTAGGTGGAGGCGTGGTATGCGATTTGGGAGGTTTTGCCGCAAGTACTTTTAAACGCGGAATTAATTTTATTCATGTTCCTACTACTTTATTGGCAATGGCCGATGCTTCTGTAGGAGGGAAAACCGGCATTGATTATAAAGGCTACAAAAATATTATAGGAACCATTACTCAGCCTATGGGCGTTTTTGTACACGAAGAATTTTTAGACACCTTACCGGAAAGACATCTTGCCAACGGCCTCTCGGAAATTATAAAGGCGGCTCTTATTGGCGATGACCGATTATGGAGAAAATTTTTGCGACTAAAAAAACTGCCTTCAACCAAATTTATTTCTTTTATCCGTTCATCGGTTAAAGTAAAAAACGCGATTGTGATAAAAGACCCGGAAGAAAAAAATATCAGGAAAGTATTGAACTTCGGTCATACAGCCGGGCATGCTATTGAATCTTATTATTTGCATAAAAAGAAAATTTTATTGCACGGAGAGGCAATTGCTATGGGAATGTGCGTTGAATTGTGCCTCGGTAAAATTTTAAAACATACAAACCCTAAAACAGCATTGCAGGTTTTTCTTTATTTCAAAAAATATTTTGTTTTAAAAAGATTTTCGGTAAAAGAAATAAATGCTTTTCTCCGCTTTATGCAGAATGATAAAAAAAACCAAAGCGGGCGTTTCAGTTTTGCATTGGTTGAAAAACCCGGTAAAGCTGTTATTAATATTCACGCAAGTACAGATGAAGTGAAGCAGGCATTTATTTTATACAACAATTTACTGAAATGAAAACGGTAATTGTAAGCCATCCTTCCGGAATTGTAAATGGCATTGTTAACCTTCCCGCTTCAAAAAGTATAGCAAACCGTTTATTGCTGATGAAAGCCGTGGCGGCATTCAATGATTTGGAAATACTTAATCTTTCCAACGCGCGCGATACAATTGTCCTTAATAGAATTTTAACTGATCTTTCCAAAAACAATACTGCTGATGTACACGATGCGGGTACGGTGATGCGTTTCTTAACAGCTTACTTAAGCTGTTTGGAAGGCGAATGGATTTTAACGGGCGCGGAGCGCATGCAGCAACGTCCCATCGGCGCTTTAGTGGATGTTCTGAAAAAGCTTGGCGCAGAAATCAGTTATGAAAAAAAGGAAGGGTATCCTCCGTTGAAAATAAAAGGAAAAAAATTGCACGGCGGTAAAGTAGAAATTGACGGAAGTGTAAGCTCTCAATTCTTATCGGCTTTACTAATGATTTCGCCTTTATATAAGGAACCCTTGCAATTGCAAATAAAAAACAACCTGGTTTCCGTACCTTATGTGGAAATGACACTTAAACTCATGCAGGAATGGGGCGCTGAATATAAATGGAAGGAAAATACAATTACCGTAAATAATAAGGCCTACACAAAACCAACCGGAAAAGTTTTTGTGGAAAGCGATTGGAGCGCCGCTTCTTATTTTTACAGTGTACTTTCATTGGCAAAAGAAGGGAAGATTATTATGCCATATTTGTTTGAAAACAGTTTGCAGGGTGATAGTATTTGTAAAGAGCTATTTACATTATTGAGCATTTCAAGCTCCTTTACCAGTGAGGGACTCTTTTTGGAAAAAACAAATCATACAGAAAAAAAATTCGCGTACAATTTTATTAAATGCCCCGATATTGCGCAAACATTAGCAGTTTGTTGTGCTGCAAAGGGCATGGAAGCAAGTTTAGCCGGGCTACAAACTTTGTCCATCAAAGAAACTGATCGTATCTCAGCAATAAAAACTGAACTTGAAAAATTTGACATCAAAGTTTCAGTAACAACTGATTCTATCTCATTTCCTTCCTCGTCCCTCACACCTCGTCCCTCTTCTCTCGCCACTTATAACGATCATCGCATGGCAATGAGTTTTGCTCCTTTAGCTTTGCTTGGCGAAATAAAAATTGAAAACCCTTCTGTAGTCGAAAAATCTTTTCCGCATTTTTGGGAGGAATTGAAAAGATTGGGTTTTGATTTAAAAACCACATAGGTACATAGTTTTAATACAAGGTATAGCGCAAAGCTTCACATAGTAATTAAGGTCTTGTTTCTATGAGAAACCTATCCTGCCTTCACTACCAATAACTGCCTATGTTTCTATGTGGTTAATGTATTAAATTGTAATTTTACAAACTATGACTGATATTACTATAAACATAGAGAACATTGACGGAACTCAAACCCTTTTGCAGGCTCCAACGGATATGGGTTTAAGTTTAATGGAATTTTTGAAAGGGAACGAATATGATATTCTTGCAACGTGTGGCGGAATGGCTTTATGTGCAACCTGCCACGTTTCTGTTGTAAAAGGCTTCGAAAAACTGAACGCAATCAGTGATGATGAGTATGCAATGCTGGATACACTTCCTAATATTACAGACACTTCACGATTATCCTGCCAACTTAAATTAAATGAACAAATGGATGGTATGATGGTAAAAATAATGGGAGGCGGAAATTAGATACGAAATGGGAATTACGAGATACGAAACAAGAAGGTACATAAGTAAACGATTTATATTTTGAAATTTTTGTGAAAGAAAGCCAAGGATTTTTTTGTTCAATTTCGAACCTCGAATCTCACACCTCATTCCTTCTACCAATCGTCTTTTTTCTTATCGCCGTCTTCTTTCATCCGGGCTTTAAGTTCGTCAATTACAATTTGTATATCGGCGTAAGCCGCGGATTTAATGTGTTTCCATGTGAGATCAGATATTTTCATTGAGCCGCACTCGGGTACAGCCAAATAAATATCCCCTCCACTCATGCCTTCTTTTGTGGCCTTGTGCTTAATGTTTTTTATGGTGTAACGGTATTTTCCTTCTTTAGCTTCTATAATTATGTCCATCGTAATTTCTCCGTCCACTTCATTTTCAGGATTCAGGATTTTTTGCTTGTAGGTAAAAGTAGCGTTACAACTTACATTACTTCCTGAATTTGTTCCGTTTGCTTTAACAAATTTAATGGCTTTGGCTTTATACCAGTTTTGCGCACGTTTATAAATTTCGCTTGACGGTGCAGGCATCATCGGGTTTCCGGTATCTGCCACAACCGGAGGGGGGTCTTGCTGTTGTTGTTTTTTATGCCCTTTTTTTGCATGCGGGTCCGCGGTAGGGGTGGGAGGTGGTGGCGGAGCAAATTTTGATTTGTCAACCATCACATTTACAACCTCGCGCACCATTTTGGTATTGTCTTCGTCTTCCTGCGAAAAAATAACTAAAGGTGAAATAAACAAAGAGGAGACAAGTAAAATTCTTTTTATCATATAAGGGTTAATTTATTCCAAATTTAATCAATCTTTTTTTAATAGATGTCGGGATACTTTCCGGGATTGGTTTCGCTCATTAATTGATAAACTGAGTCAAAAACATCATCTGCGTTGGCCTTGCTGAAATAATCACCGTCGCTGCCGTAAGCAGGCCTGTGTTCCCTGGAAGCAATCGTAACCGGCTCTGAATCCAAATATTTGTAAGCACCCTGAACTTCCATAATTTGTTGCAATAAGTATGCCGAAGCTCCGCCCGGTACGTCTTCATCCAGAATAACGAGGCGGTTTGTTTTCTTTACCGATTCAACAATGCTGTAATGAATATCAAATGGCAAAAGTGTTTGCACATCAATTAACTCAACTGAAATGTCATGTTCGTTCAGCAATTTTATCGCATCCTGTGCCACGCGTACGCACGAACCGTAAGTAACGAGCGTGACATCACTTCCCTCGCTTACAACTTCCGGAATTCCTAAAGGAGTTTTAAACTCGCCGAAATTTAACGGTTGTTGTTCTTTTAAACGATATGCGTTTAGCGGCTCAATTACTAAAGCAGGTTCATCGGCTTCAAGCAACGTATTGTAAAAACCCGCAGCTTTGGTCATGTTGCGCGGTACGCAAATATTTATCCCTCTGCAAGAACCCAGGATCATTCCCATAGGGGAGCCACTATGCCAAACGCCTTCCAAACGATGGCCGCGAGTACGAATAATAACCGGCGCTTTTTGTTGCCCTTTGGTTCTCCATTGCACGGTAGCCAAATCATCACTCATAACCTGAAGCGCGTATAACAAATAATCTAAATATTGTATCTCACAAATCGGACGAAGCCCTCGCATTGCAAGACCAATCGCCTGCCCCATGATAGTACATTCGCGTATGCCGGTATCAAACACTCTGTGTTCTCCGTATTTTTTTTGTAATCCTTCCAGTCCCTGGTTAACGCCTCCGATTTTTCCGGAGTCTTCGCCAAAAATTAATGTTTGCGGATATTTAGAAAGAATAGAGTCAAAATTATCGCGCAATACTTCGCGGCCGTCGCAGGTTTTATTTTCTGAATCGTACTCAACTGCCTTTTCTGCAACAGCAACGGCTGTATTCGAATAGAGAGCCGAACTGTAACGTTCTTCATTTTCAAAACGTGAAAGTTTCAACCAGTCGCTTAATTGTTGACGTGCCGAGGTATCTTCGTTTTTTGTTAAACGTAAAACTTTTTTAACGGCTGAGTGAATATCTTTACGAATCGGGTCTTTAAGAGTTGTAAGTTCATTTTTTATCGGAGAAATAAAACTTGCTTTGCTGCTGCTTTGTTCAATGGCACTGAGTAAAGAAATTACTTCGGCCGCTTCTTTTTTAATGGGCTCAAGGTATGCTTTCCATGCAGTGTTCTTGGCTTCAAGCACCGCATTCTTTGCGTCTTCTTCAATTTTATTTAAAATATCTTCAGTAGCCAAAGCGTTTTGTAAAATCCACTCACGCATTTGTTTGATGCAATCAAAGTCCAGTTCCCACTGCAAACGTTCTTTACTTTTGTAACGCTCATGACTACCCGAAGTAGAGTGCCCTTGCGGTTGTGTGACTTCTTCAACGTGTACAATAGTGGGGCAATGTTCTTCCCTGCAAACTTTAATGGCCTTATCGTAAGTTTCCATTAAGTGCGCGTAGTTCCAGCCTTTGGTAACAAAAATTTCGTAACCTTTTTTATCACCGGTACGTTGAAAGCCACTTAAAATTTCGCTGATGCTTTCTTTGGTGGTCTGGTATTTTTTAGGGACGGAAATTCCGTGTCCGTCATCCCAAACACTAATCAGCATCGGTATTTGTAAAACGCCCGCGGCATTAATGGTTTCCCAAAAAGGCCCTTCAGAAGTAGACGCGTCTCCAATGGTACCAAAGGCAACTTCATTGCCTTTATTTGATAAATGAGCAAATTCTTTTGTTTGTAAATCTTTATTAATCTTAAAAAAGTGCGAGGCGTAAGCCAATCCTAACAAGCGCGGCATTTGCCCTGCAGTGGGAGAAATATCTGCCGAAGAGTTTTTGCGATTAACCAAATCCAGAAAATTTCCGTTCTCATCTAAAAACGGCGTAGCAAAATGCCCGCCCATTTGTCGCCCTGCACTCATGGGGTCATGCTTAATATCGGTGTGCGCGTATAAGCCGGCAAAATATTGCTCGAGTGTTAGCGCGCCGATGGCCATCATAAAAGTCTGGTCGCGGTAATAACCACTGCGAAAATCTCCCGGATTAAAAACTTTTGCCATCGCAATTTGCGCCACTTCTTTTCCATCGCCGAAAATTCCGAATTTGGCTTTACCGGTTAATACCTCTTTACGGCCCATTAAAGAGGCCTGCCGGCTTTCGTTGGCAATACGAAAATCGGTTATCACCAGTTTTTTAAACTCATCAAAACTCAACCCCTTAGAGGTTTGCAAGGCCCCGCTGCTCATGTAATAAAATTTTGACTAATATAGGGAAAAAAGTTAAAAGTTAGAAGTCGGAAAGTCAAAAGTACAGCTATTAACGATTATGGCTTTTTTTAGCACTATTAACCGGGGCGTTTCCCGCATTTTTAATTTATTTCCAATCTTAAAAAATGGCGGGCCGGGCTCTCGGCAGTCGCTTTTTTGCACACTCAAATTTTACCTGAATTACCAGCTTTAAAAACTTAATTAGTAATGATCCTTTACAAAAAGAGCTCCAACAGTGCCTCCATCCCTAACGCAAAAAAAAATGCAAGTATTAATTTTAATAAAAGGGAAGGTGTTTTCGGCTACACTCAATTCGTACCTGATTTCGTAATTTGTAGTTTCGTATATTCGTACTCAATTCCTAATTCGTATTCCATGAAAAAAATTGCTGTTATAACTTCCGGCGGAGATGCTCCCGGAATGAATGCCTGCCTGCGTGCCGTTGTACGTACCGCGATGTATCATAAAATAGAAGTGGTGGGTTTCAGGCACGGGTACGAAGGATTGATTCATGACGAGCATATTCATCTTAATCATAAATCGGTGGCCAATATTATTCACCGTGGCGGAACGGTTTTAAAAACTGCGAGAAGTAAACGTTTTATGACCGAGGAAGGAATTCACAAAGCAGCAGATACTTTAGGAAAACATAAAATAGAAGGGCTTGTAGCTATAGGCGGAGACGGAACTTTCAGAGGGGCAATTGAACTT